>NC_022657.1:9060952-9376071 GCF_000494755.1 Amorphoplanes friuliensis DSM 7358 | reverse complement strand
CGCCGCGCCACCCCCATCGCCACCGGTTCCCCCGTGGCCTTGTCCGGCTTCCGCCGTGATTGCCTGTCGTCGCCCGGAGGGGCGACAGACCGGCTTACCCCCAACCCGGCACATTCAACGTGCTGAACGTGCACGGCGGCACCGGCTATCCACAGGTTATCCACAACCTGTGCACTCGTCGGCGGTCGCTCCCCGGCCGGATGGTCGGCAGACTTCCCGGAGCCTGTGCTGGCGCGGGAAAACAGGCTCACCGTGCCGAACGATTTACCGCCTCGTCCGGTTTTGGCCGACTCGAAGCAGTACCAGCTCGACGCGGTGTGCGAACAGCGCTGAAGACCAGCAAACGGGCACGCTAACAGCGCGGCGGCTCCCGCATCAACCGCCGGTACCCACCCCGGGTCAGACCTGGCACGAAAAGATTCACTCCGTACGCAGGAGGGGCAGCCTCGGTGACGAAAAGCAGCCAGAGGCAGAGATCCATCGGCGTGCCGACCGGCCGAATGGTTGACCACCCCGGTGGCCGTGCGTAGGGTCGGGCGGTTGCTCCGCCGCGCTCTGCTAAAGTGGCGTCTTGCAGCTTTGATGCCCCCTGGACGCCCGCGGGTGGTCCGACGAAGACGGAGTTCTGACGTGAGCAAGCGCACCTACCAGCCGAACAACCGCCGGCGCGCCAAGACCCACGGTTTCCGGCTGCGCATGCGCACCCGTGCCGGTCGCGCCATCCTGGCCACCCGTCGCTCCAAGGGTCGCGACAAGCTGTCGGCCTGAGCCGACGCTGGTCGGGCCGGATGCCCAGGTAGTCGTGCTGGCCGCAGCGCAACGACTGCGGCGTAGTTCCGACTTCGCCGCAGCGATTCGCGGTGGCCGCAGGGCGGGCCGTGGCACGGTTGTCGTCCATCTGCTTATCGATGAGCCGGTGCACGCCTCTATGGCGCGCGCCGGCTTTGTCGTGTCCAAGGCCGTGGGCAACGCCGTCGTCCGCAACAAGGTCCGGCGGCGGCTGCGGCACCTCGTCCGCGAGCGCCTGGCCGACCTCCCCGGCGGCACCACTCTGGTGGTCCGCGCGCTGCCCCCCTCGGCAGCTGCGACCTACGAGACGCTCGGCACCGACCTCGACTCGGCCCTCGCGGCCGCCCGATCATCCCGGCGGCGGCGATGACCGCGCCCGTCACGCCACGCGGGCCGGTTGCCCGGGTGCTGACAGGGGCGGTCGTCGCGTACCGTCGTTACTTGAGCCCGGCACTGCCGGCCCGCTGTCGGTTCTACCCCTCGTGCAGCGCGTACGCCCAGGAGGCGCTCGCGAAGCACGGCGCTCTCCGAGGGACCGCCCTGGCGATCTGGCGGCTGTTGCGCTGCCACCCCTTCCACCCTGGCGGGTTCGATCCGGTGCCTGACCCGATCCGTCACCGTCCTGCTGATGTGACTGGAGCATGAATTGAGTCTCGACTGGATCTACTACGCCATTTCGTGGATCCTCCTCCGTTGGCATGACCTGTGGGACACCATCGGCATCCCCGACGGCCCGGTGCTGGGCACCAACTGGTCGTGGATCCTGTCGATCGTCTTCCTGGTGGTGACGCTCCGGGTCATCCTCTTCCCGGTCTTCGTCAAGCAGATCAAGTCCCAGCGGGCGATGCAGGCACTGCAGCCCAAGGTGAAGCTGCTGCAGGAGAAGCACAAGGGTGACCGCGAGACGCTCCAGAAAGAAATGATGGAGCTCTACAAGGTCGAGAAGGCCAACCCCCTCATGGGTTGCCTCCCGATGTTCCTGCAGATCCCGGTCTTCCTGGGCCTGTTCCACGTTCTGCGGCGGCTCTCCCCGACCAACAGCCAGCAGACCCTGTACGGCTGGACGGTCGAGCAGTTCGACAGTGCCACCCACGCCTCCCTGTTCACCGCGCCGCTGGCCTCGAAGTTCGGTTCCTCCGCGACCGAACTGCAGCTCCTGGGCGCGAACGGCGTCACGGTCAAGATCATCGCCGGCATCCTGGTGCTCACCATGATGGCGACGACCTACCTGACCAGCCGCCAGATGATCCTCAAGACCGGCTGGGCCGAGGACCCGCAGCAGAAGATGATCCAGCGCCTGATGCTGTACGGCATCCCGCTGTCGCTGCTCGTCTCCGGCTCGCTGTTCCCCATCGGCGTGGTCATCTACTGGGTCACGAACAACCTCTTCAGCCTGGGCCAGCAGCAGTGGGTGCTCCGCAAGTTCCCGCCGCCGCCGATGGCGAACGCCAAGGCCGGCAGCACCCCGGCCCGCTCGAACGGCTCGAACGGCACCAAGCCCGGCGCCAAGGGCCCGCAGAGCCCCGTGCGGAGCGGTCGCACCGGTGGCCTCTTCGGCCGCAAAGCCGCCGCCGAGCCGGAGCCGAAGAGCCCCGTCGTGGACACCAAGGCGCTGGCCCCCAAGCCCGGCGCCAAGCCGGTGAACCCCAAGAAGGGCGCCAGACCCGCCAACAAACCACAGGGATGACGCAGCCGCGGCCCGGGCCTTGACCCGGGCCGCGCGCGCCCCTGACGTCAGGTGGCGACAAAGACCTCCCCGCACCGGGCTGCGCTGAGCAGCCCCGGAGTGGGAACAGCGGACCGAGCAGGTCCGGCCCGAGTGAGTACGGAGATGAGACCGTGACCGACACCAGCACTCCCAGCGCAGAGCAGTCCACCGAGGAGACCGCTTCCGCCACCGCCGCGGAGTCCGCCGGTACCGAGGAGACCAAGAAGTCGGAGACCGTGACGACGGACTCCGACCTGTTCCGGCAGAGCGAGATCGCCGCCGACTACGTGGAGGGGCTGCTCGACATCCTCGACTACGACGGTGACATCGACGAGCTCGTGTCGGCGGGCCGCCCGATGGTCGAGGTTGTCGGCGGCCGGCTCCAGCCGCTCGTCGGCCAGCGCGGCGCCACCCTGGAAGCCCTCCAGGAACTGACCCGCCTCGCGATCTTCCGCGCGACGGGTTCCCCCAGCCGCCTCCTCCTGGACATCGGCGGATACCGCGCCACCCGCCGCAAGGAACTCACCGCTGTGGCCCGCAACGCCGTCGAAAAGGTCAAGGAGCACGGCGACGCTGTGCGCCTCGAGCCGATGTCGGCGTTCGAGCGCAAGTGCGTCCACGACGTGGTCAACGCGATCTCGGGTGTGCAGAGCGAGTCCGAGGGTGTGGAGCCGAGTCGCCGCATCGTGGTTCGGCCGGCTGACTGAGCTATGACTGACCCTCGCTTCGGCGCGGGGGACAACGGCCCGGGAGAAGTTGTACCCGGGCCGTCGTCGTCTCCGCAGCCTTCCGTGTCCCCCTCACCTTCTTCTTCCTCCGCGCCTGGGTCTGGTGATCCGGCGCCGGCTGGTCCGGGGGTGTCTGCGGGATCGTCGGCCGCTGCCGGTCCGGGCACTGCGGGTCTGTCGGCCCCGGCTGGTCCGCAGGCCTCTGCCGATCCTGGCTCTGTGGGCTCGTCCCCCGCTGCGGAATCCCCTGGCTCTGCAGGCTCGTCCCCCGCCGCGGAATCCCCTGGCTCTGCGGATGCCTCGACCTCAGCGGACGTCTCTAGCTCTGCGGCCTCTGCGGACTCTCCTGGATCTGGGGATGGCCCGACCTCTGCGGACTCCTCTAGCTCCGCGGACTCGCGTGGCCTTGCGGACGCCTCGACCTCCGCAGATTCTTCTGGCTCTGCCGGCGCGTCGGACCGTTCGGGACTTCCGGGCTCTGCCGCCTCCCCTGGCTCTGCGCGTTCTTCTGGTTTTGTGGGTTCGGCTGGTCCGCCGGCTGAGTTTCTGGCTGCGGCTGAGCGGGTGTTCGGTGATCGGCTTGCGCTGGCGGCTCGGTATGCCGAGCTGCTCGTCACCGACGGCGTCGTGCGCGGCCTGATCGGCCCGCGGGAGGCTCCCCGAGTCTGGGAACGGCACCTGATCAACTGCGGCGTTATGTCCGAGATGATCCCTATCGGCGCTTCGGTGACTGACGTGGGGTCTGGCGCCGGTTTGCCCGGTATCGTGCTGGCAGTGGCCCGTCCCGATCTCACGATCACGCTGGTCGAGCCACTGGCACGACGAACCGCTTTCCTGTCCGAGGCGGTGACAGCGCTCGGCCTCGACACGACCGTCACGGTCGTCCGGGGCCGCGCGGAGGACCTCGTCGGTGGACCCCCCGCCGCTGCCGATGTCGTCACCGCGCGCGCGGTCGCGCCGCTGGACCGGCTCGCTGGTTGGTGCCTGCCACTCGCCGCTGTCGGCGGCCGGCTGCTGGCGCTCAAGGGCGCCTCGGCCGCAGAGGAAGTGGCGGAGCACCGCGACGCGATCGCCCGGCTCGGTGGTGCCGACCCGGTCGTCCGGCTCTGCGGGGCCGGACTGATCGATCCGCCGACCACGGTCGTCGAGATCGTGCGGGAACGAGCGGTCGTGGCACCAAGGCCCAGGCCGTCCGGAAGGGCGGCCGACCCGGGCCGCTCCACCGGCTCAGCCGGCGGCCGCGGCTCCGGGAAAAGGAGATCGCGGAGGGGATAGATGGCCAGGCGGGGCGTGCGGAAACGAACAGGGAAACTCCCACGGCCCGGCCGAGGCCCCGGCTCAGCGGATCAGTCGCCGAGGCCGGATCCCGAAGCCGCCTCTCCGGACCAGGCCCGTCAGCGGGTCGAGGCCGGCGCTGCTCGACGGGCAGACCTGTCAGGAGTTGTCTCGGGTAGGCCTGGCAGCGCGCCTTCGAGCCGCCGCCAGGCCCCTCAACTGCCCCACCGCGGCTCAGCGCAGGCGCCGCCCAACAGCCGCGCAAGTGCCTCCGACCGTGCCCAGCCGCCGCTCACTGCAAGCCCCAGCGATCCCAGCAACCCCGACTCGGCCATCCCCGGTCCGGCCGCCCTTGGCGATGGGTCACCGGCCGTTGCCCCTTCCGGGTACGCCGGCAGATTGCGACTCGTACCCGGATTCATGGTCTTCGAGACGCCCGAAGGGTTGTTGACATCGACTCATCAGGCGGACAACCGTGGCGACGCTCGCCCGGCGGCCGTAGGCTGGCCGCGCGTCGATAGTGTGGACCGGACGGTGGGAGAGCCAGGCGCCCCGCCGCTTCCTGCCGGACCGCACGCTCGCGGTGCCGACCCACTCCAAGCAGGCAGGGACAAGACGGTGCATGAGTATGGCAGGGGCCCCGACGGCGCCCCAGGCTGGGACCGTGTTTCACGTGAAACAGATCCACACGGCGACTCCGATCGAAGCGCGAGTTTGAGTGTGAGCTTCGAGAGCGGTGAGCAAAGCGTGCCTCAACCACGTGCAGGCAATGGCGGCCAGGTGTATGGCACCCCGTTGGGCGATTCTGATGTCTCGGTCTCCGAGCCGCGTCGGCCCGCGCCGGCACCACGCTCGGGGCCGTCGTCGGCGCCTGTTTCCGGTTCTGCGGCCGTACCGGCATCGGCTCCTCCGGTCTCGGCGCAGCCGGTCTCTGCTCCTCCGGTCGGTGTGGCGGCGGAGCCGGCGCCGAACGGTGCGTCGGCAGACGAGCATGTTTCACGTGAAACGCCGGACCGGGATGAGGTCGATCCACCACTCGCCATGGAAGCGTTGCGTGCTGTGCAGATCCTCAACCCGAGTGGCGAGATCATCATGCCGCGCCCCGATCACCCGCGCGTTCTGTGCGTCGCCAACCAGAAGGGCGGCGTCGGCAAGACCACGACGACCGTCAACCTGGCTGTGGCGCTGGCCCTGCACGGAAACCGCGTCCTGGTCGTCGACCTGGACCCGCAGGGCAACGCCTCCACCGGCCTGAACGTGCCCCACCACGCGGGCGTACCCGACGTCTACGACTGCCTGATCGACAACGTCCCGCTCGCCGACGTGGCGCAACCGGTCGAGGGCATCCCGAACCTGTTCTGCGTGCCGGCCACCATCGACCTCGCCGGCGCCGAGATCGAGCTCGTCTCGGTCGTCGCTCGTGAGTCGCGGCTTCAGCGCGCGATCACGGCGCATCCGGAGAAGTTCGACTACGTCTTCATCGACTGCCCGCCGTCGCTCGGCCTGCTCACGGTCAACGCCCTGTGCGCGGCGCAGGAGGTCCTGATCCCCATCCAGTGCGAGTACTACGCGCTGGAAGGTCTGAACCAGCTCATCAACAACATCAACCTGGTGCGTCAGCACCTCAACCCGACGCTGGACGTCTCCACGATCCTGCTGACGATGTACGACCGCCGCACCCGGCTGGCCGACGCCGTCGAGCAGGACGTCCGGAACCACTTCGGCTCGAAGGTGCTCGAGGCAGTGATTCCGCGCAACGTCCGGGTGTCCGAGGCTCCGAGCTACGGCCAGTCCGTGATGACCTACGATCCGGGTTCGCGGGGCGCCACGAGCTACTTCGAGGCAGCTCTGGAGATCGCGATGCGCGGGGTCAACACGGGAGGCGCGGCATGAAGAACCGTCCACGGGGCGGCCTCGGCCGCGGCTTGGGAGCACTGATCCCCACCGCGCCGCCGGCCGGTGCTGGAGTGACAACGACGGAAGAACCACCGCCGTCGCCGACTCCCGCTGAGCACGCGCCGACCCAGTTCACTGCGCCGGCCGAGGCTCCTCCCCCGCCTGCCGCAGCTCCGGTCACTCCCCAGGCCGCCGCGGCGCCGGTCGAGGACATCGACGGTCTCGCGCCGGTCCCCGGCGCGCGCTTCGCCGAACTCCCGGTCACCGCGATCGAGCCGAACGCCAAGCAGCCGCGCCACGTCTTCGACGAGGAAGCCCTGGAGGAACTCAAAACCTCCATCCAAGAGGTCGGTTTCCTCCAGCCCATCGTCGTACGCGACCTCGGCGACGGCCGGTACGAACTCGTCATGGGCGAGCGGCGCTGGCGTGCGGCACAGGCAGTCGGCAAGGAGACGATCCCCGCGATCGTCCGCGACACCCGCGACGACGCCATGCTCCGTGACGCGTTGCTGGAGAACATCCACCGCGCCAACCTGAACCCGCTCGAAGAAGCAGCCGCCTATCAGCAGCTGCTCGAGGAGTTCGGCGCAACACACGAGGAGCTCGCGCGGCGCATCGGTCGCAGCCGCCCGCAGATCTCGAACACCATAAGGCTTCTGAACCTGCCGGCCCCGGTCCAGCGCCGGGTCGCGGCGGGCGTGCTGTCGGCCGGACACGCGCGAGCACTGCTGGGCCTCGAGGACAGCGAAACCCAGGAAAGCCTCGCTCTGCGAATCGTGGCGGAAGGGCTCTCGGTCCGCGCGACCGAAGAACTCGTATCCCTCGCCATCGCCGACGGCCCGGTCAAGAAGTCGGCCCCGACCCGCCGCGCGAAGGTCCACGCGCCGGCGCTGAACGATCTGGCGGATCGCCTGTCCGACCGCTTCGACACCAGAGTCAAGGTCGACATCGGCCGCAACAAAGGCAAGATCACGATCGAGTTCGCAACGGTCGACGACCTCGAACGCATCGTCGGCATGATCGGCGTGGAAGAGGAAGGCGCCGACTCGGACGACGAGTGACCAAAAACCGGACCCGGATGACTACCGGGACGGCAGAACAAGCGAAAGCAAGGCACGTGATGCAGCAGATCACGTGCCTTCTTCATATCTACGGTTTGATCTTGGTTTTTGGAGGGTTGTGGCGGCGCCTGCGGGGGCAAAGAACACGAGGTCAGAGGCCATGTGGTGATCCCGAGTTCTGTCAGAGCCATTCTCCTGGGATTTCTGATTCCTGAAGATCTTCAGTCGGGTTGGATTTTGACGCCCCAAACGCCCTGCTTTGTCGCTTCGAGGTCTCTCGGCCGGCAAATTGACCGCCAAACGTGAATCCAAGACGCGTTTGCTGCTGTCGAGGCGCTCCCGACGGCCTGCAGAGGACTGATGATCTAGGTCGCTCGCGTTGCGGTTTCTGAGTTTGAGGGCGGCGGGCAGTGATCGCTTCGCCGGTGTAGTTCAACTACCGGAGTTGCTGGTCCTGACTCACCGCGAATCATCTGTCTTGTGGTGAGCGGCTTAACGACTCGGCTTGCAGGTGTCCATTGGCCGCGACCGAACCATGTGGCCGCTCGGCCTGTTGCTCTGTGCCTTCCGGGTTCGAGCCAGTTTCTCGATGCTGGCTCTCTCGTCGTTCGATCCAGTTGGGTGGGGAGGCTGCACCTAGGCGGTCCGTCTGAGACCGTCGGCCCCCCGGTTTGTCGGTGCCGGCTCCTTGGACTTGCCGGCACCGACTCCATGCGAATCTGGCGATCCAACTCCACTCGACACGACGCTGGATCCATGCGCGACGGTAGTCCGGAGTCCTTCTCGGCAGAACGACGTGGTCTCGTTTCACGACGCCGCTGGGGCAGCGCCCAACGTCCTGGCAGCTCGTTTTAGACGCGCTCGCGGTTACTGCTCGCCACAACGCCACCCTCGGGCCAGCCATGTTCGTTCAGAAGATCAAGCCCTCAGGCGTCCTCGGTGGGGGTCGATTGTGACTGACCTTGTGCCAGTAGTTCGCCAGGCCCTCTTGGAGCCCAAGTACCGGCGACCGTGCCGGCGACTTTCTGGGATGGCTGCAACGTCAGCACCCAATGCCTGCGAGATGTTCGGCTGTGCCAGGCGAGAGCGAGGCTGCTGCGGTCGAGCAGCGCCTGGACTTCCTACGGGAAGCACCACGACCGACCGACGAGCTGTTCAGCAAGTGTGGTTCACGGGCCTCGCAGTGTGCCTGGATCTGAGTGGAGGTTCGAGTTCCGACCGGTCTGTTTCACGTGAAACAACTTGGCATCGGAGGTGGCTGCTTGGATCAAGAATCCCGTGCCCGGTGCCCGGTGCCCGGTGCCCTTCCCGGGTTGCAGTTGACGACTCGATCGTTCGCAGTAGTCCGTGGCCGTAGGGACGTGCGGGTCTCCGGCCGGCCACGTAATGGGCTCGGAATTGTCGGACGGCCGCCCGAGCTCAGTCGAAGTCAGCGCGAACCAGCGAGCACCCAGGTGAAGCTATTGGGGCTTGTTCGCCACTCGGCTCGTCGTTCGCGCCCACTCTCGTTGGGCGAAGTCGACGATAGGTCTTCTTTCGTCCACCGGTCAGCTCAGCCTTAGCTGGACCGCAAGCTCTACTGGGCACCTTCTGTGGCACCGCAACTAGAGCATCAGCCGTGATGGTGCGCTTGGCGGGCGGTGCTCTTCGGCGGCTCCTATCAACGGCGACCGGGGCGTAGGTACCCAAGCCAAGTTCCAGCTCGGATCTGCGGGTGCCAATGACGAGACCACGAGGCCACCGCCTACTTCGACTTGGCTTGTGTGCTCCTTGCCGGGCCGCCGGAACGATGAGCCCGCGTCGCTAGTGGCCGGGGCGGAATCCAGGGAGCCGGACCGTCGCCCTGCAGACAGGCGGTGCTCTAACTGAGCCGGCGTTGGTGTCTGTCAGGCGCTGCGATTGCCCATGGAGGATCAGCCGACCTCGGATGTGCATGCCGGTCTGGCCAACTCTGTGAAGGCGTCGATCGCCTGCCTCTGGCTCGTGGCCTGTCGCGCACGAGTGCACCCTGGACCTGCGTCCGCTGGGCACGTTCATCCCACGCTTGTGTCAGCGGCCGGAAGCTCCGTCCGACGCCGACTTCGTCAGCCACCTCGCGTGCATGGATCCGTGCCGCCGTGCATCGTTCTCAGCCTTCTTAGGCGAGGAGGCGGCGAGGTGATGGGGCGTTGGGCCGGGATGGCGCAACCCCCATAGGGAGTTTGTCTCGCTGCTCGAAAACCAGTCCGGGTGACTCGACTCCGCGACAAGTTCGATAGGCCAGTCGCCTTGTGCTGACCATGCCGCGGACACTCCATGGGTTCGGGCCGTCGGAAAGTGGTCACCAGCTCTGCGGTCTGTGGACGACAGCACAGGTCCGCCGATGGGCACCTGGCGAGTTTCGAGATGCTCGCCTGGTCGACACTTCGTTTCACGTGAAACAGGGAGCAGGGCCTCTGACCCGAAGACGGCCGGGACCGAGGAAAGTCGAGTCCATGTTCCCCGGGAAGTGAATATCGCTCGTTTTGTGGGACTGTTCATCCTGAGGGTTGGCGGTGCCTCGTTCAATTCTTGTGGGCCTCCACCGAGATTCTGTTGCGGCTCCGTCCGGCTTGGCCGAAGGATCGGTTCTTGACTTCGGGGGCCTACTTCACGGCCGGCGACCGTCAGCCCAATACTCGCTGACTATCGCCGGGGTCTCGTTCCTCCCCCCCACACCTTCTAGAACGCCAACCTCGGGCTAGTCAGGTTCCACGTGAAACCGCCCAGCCGATGACTGACAATCCTTCGGAGCCCGGAGCCCGGAGCCCGGAGCCCGGAGCCCGGAGCCCGGAGCCCGGAGCCCGGAGCCCGGAGCCCGGAGCCCGGAGCCCGGAGCCCGGAGCCCGGAGCCCGGAGCCCGGAGCCCGGAGCCCGGAGCCCGGAGCCCGGAGCGTTCCACGTGAAACGGCGCGAGAGATGTGGGGTGGGTTCCACGTGAAACGCTGAAGGGCCCGGTGGTTGTGAGTGACGCCCGGCCAGACGGCCCGGCCGTCTACGGAACCATCGCTTAGAGCGCTGAGGGGTCCTGCTCGGCTTGAGTAGCGCGATCGGCCCCAGAGGGGCACGCATGCAGGACTGTGCCCTGTGGGGCGATCTCACACGCCCGCAGGGGATGAGGCGATGCGTCGCTCGCTGAGCTTGTCGTAGCCGCTAGAGACACAGCCGTTTGGAGAGGGCCAGCTCTCAGTCCTTGACTGCCTTCCGGAGACCTTCAGCTCGCTGTCGGTCAACCAGGGCTCGCGGAGAGGGCGAGGCCCAGTTCCAATCCTCGGAGGGGGTAAGTACATGTTTCACGTGGAACTCCTCTTGCTGGCTCGCTGCCCTGCGCCACTCGGTGTACTGCCTCGCTCCCGCTCCAGATCCGTCGCGGGTTGGGGCGGCCCTGGAGCGGCGAGCAACTACGGCGGCGGCGCTGTGAGCCGGAGTTGGAACTGGAACTCCGGGTTGATCGGGCCCCGGCGGTCGCCATCAGCGCCGACGATCATGCTGTGGTGGCAGATGCTCGGGGCCTTGAGAAAGGCAAAGGCTGCAGGCATCAGATACTCGCTTCCGTGGTGATGCCTTTCGGTGTGGGACCGCCCATGAGCCGCTCGGCCCGGATCGATCCACACCTCGTCCGGGACCAAGCGCCGGACGCCAAGACCGCGGCGCTCGGCTGCGAATGCCCACGATGGCCGGCGGATGCCCGGCCAGCGACCTCGATCCAGATGAGCTCCGACGCCAAACGCCGGCGCGACGTTCGGAGCCTCTGCACATCAGCTTTCGCGATGTAGCGAGTGGCTTGGGTCCCTCCGTCTCCCCCACGCCGAGCTTCGCCCGGGGGTGGCATGACCCGAATCAACCATGCCGGCGACCAAGACCGACCATGCGGTACCGGGAGAACGCCGGTTGCGTCTCCACCCGCCGTCCCTGTCAGAGACTCGTCACCCAGTGACGGCATCGGAGCGCGTATGCCTCCACGCGCTGAAGGCTGGCTCTTGCTGAGCTGGCATGGCCATCGATGTGGCTGGGTCTCTACTAGCCCCGTCGCCCACCATTGGGGGTCGCCCGGATGGGGGTTCCACGGAAGGAGGAGTTTCACGTGAAACGGGGGTGCCGGGAGGCGGTTCCTTGGACGCTGAAGGACCGGTCGGCAGCTTGATCAGCAGGACCAGTTGGCAGGCTCTAGGGGAGGCGGAAGGACCCAGCTGAGATCGGCGAGCAGCAGTATCCACAAGCTGTGCGCACAGCCTGTGTGCAACGGCCCCGTTTTCCGTTTCACGTGAAACATCGCCGATGGATTCGGGGTCTTCCACTGCTGTATCCACAGGGGGTACAGGCGTTCTACGTCGTGTTTCACGTGAAACTGGGCTGCCTGTGGATAACTCCTGTGGATAACGTGGCGAGTGCTGATGTGCCCACCCAACGTGATGGGCGTCGACGTTTGGGGCGTTGGCTGAACGGTTGAGGGGGCCTCGGCGGCTTCGCTGGAAATTGACCCGGGACAGTGCCCTGTGAGCTGGGCTAGGGTCAGCGTCGTGCCCCAGAACACCCCCTCGCTTCCTGACTTCACGCGCTGGCCTTCGTTCCCCTTTGAGGGCGACATGCGTGTCAAGAATCTTGCCGATCCGGTCGAGGTGGAGCCCCCGCGAAGCGGTGAGGATGCCGCTGACTGCGTTGCCTGCAACACGCCTGACGACGCGTACATCTGGGTCAGTGAGCGGTGGCGGGTCCGCGGCATGGACCGGCCGACCGGGCTGCCGATTGTTCTGATCCTCGAGTGCCGTTCGCATCTCGACATCGGTGATCTCCCGAACCTCCTGGCGGCGGAGCTCGGGGTGATGACGGTACGGCTGGAGCGAGCGATGCGGTCGCTCGACGGCGTGGCCCGGGTTCACGTGAATCGCTGGGGCGACGGTTCAGCCCACCTGCACATGTGGTTCCTGGCGCGCCCCTACGGGCGGCTGCAGCTCCGCGGAACGTTCCTGTCGCTCTGGGACGACATCCTGCCGGTCATCTCGGAAGATCTGTGGCTCGAGAACCTGGCGCTCGTCGCTGCGTGGCTCGGTGAGTTCGGTGGCCGGGCGATCGCCGAGCCTCCCCACATCCACTGGCAGTCGCCGTCCACGTTCAGCAACGAGCCAACGGCCGGAGCGGACACGACCGCTGCGGCCGGCACATGGGCTGCCGACGGTGTCCCGGACTCCGAGTCCGCCACTGCAAGAAGTGGCGTCATGGATGTTGCGGCCGAGACCCGGGACCTGTCCGCCTACGCCGCTCAGGTGGCTGCTCTGGCGGCGGCCGATGAAGCGATGTCGCGCGGCAGTAGCCACCCGGCCGCTGCGCCGAGCAAGGATGCATCGATTGGCGTGACGGACTCGGAGTCCGAAACCAGCGAGTTCGCGAACACCGAGCCCGCCGGAAACGGCACCCGGATCACGTCTGATGGAGACACGGCAGAAACTGAAGAAGGCAGTGACGACGTCGCTGTGAAAGATCAAGCCGCCACGGATTCCGGCACGGACCAGGCCGGCTCTGATCCGGACCAGTTTGCATCGAGGGCTCAGCACCCGGACAGCGAGACAGACAGCGACAGCGGCGCGAACAAGCGCTCCGCCGCTATCCCGCTGCAATACCGTCCGGCTGGCGACGGGGAGACCGACGCCGACAAGACGGCAGCGACAGCAGTTCCAGAGAGCCGCTGAGCCAAGCCAAGTTCCGTAGGGCCGGGGTGGCCGGTGGCGGCGGCCTCGGCGATCTGCCTGCGGCGCGAAGCCGGGCTCGGCAGGCCTGCGGCGGTAAGCCAGGTTCCGTAGGCATGCGGCGCGAAGCCGGGTTCGGCGGGCCTGCGATGCGACGTCTAGTTCCGCAGGCCTGCGATGCGATGCCAGGTTCCGCAGGCCTGCGATGCGACGGGAAGTCCCGCACGCGTGCTCCGCGCAGCCAAGTTCCGTAGGCCCTCTCCGCGAAGCGAAGTCCGTAGGCCCGTTACGCGGAGCGGAGGTCCACAGGCCCTACGCGAAGCAAAGTTTTTGTAGGCCCGCTATGCGAAGCCGAGGTCCATAGACCAGCTGGGCAAAGCGGAGTTTCATGGGTCCGCTCCGCGAAGCCGATTTCCGTAGGCGGCTACGCGTAGCGAAGTCCCGTAGACCCGCTACGCGAAGCGCGGTTTCATAGGTCCGCGCCGCGAAGCGAAGTCTGTAGGCCCGCAATGCGAAGACAAGGTCCACAGACCCGTTGGGCGAAGCCGAGTTCCACAGGCCCGCAACGCGAAGTGAAGTTCCGTAGGCCTGCCACCGCGAAGCCGAGGTCCGCAGACCCGCTGGGCAAAGCCGAGTTCCACGGGCCCGCTGGGCAAAGCCGAGTTCCACGGGCCCGCTCCGCGAAGTCGAGTTTCATAGGTCCGCTCAGGGAAGCGAACTCCGTAGGTCCGCTACACGAAGCGAAGTTCCATAGGCCCGCCACGCGGAGCAGGGCCCGCTATGCGAGGCCAAGTGGAGTAGTGGGTAGTGAGCCGGGCCCGCTAGGCCTAAGCCAAGTTCCGCAGGCCCGGCTGAACCAAGCCGCCCAATGACAGACAGCAACGCCGGCCAAGGCCAAGAGCCTGAAGGCCTCAGCCAACCCCGCGAGTAACCGCCCGCCCCACCAACGCGGCCATCATCTTCCCGAAGTCCAACCCCTCAGCCTGCACAGCCAACGGCAGCAGCGAAGTCTCGGTCATCCCCGGCGACACATTCACCCCGAGCACCTGAACCTGCCCGCCCTCATCAACAACCAGGTCCACCCGCGAAAGATCCCGAAGCCCCAAGGCCCCGAACGCCGCCAGCGCAGTCTCAGCCACAGCCGCCGCGGCGACAGAGGACAACCGCGCCGGCGTGTGCCAAGTCGTCAACCCAGCCGTGTAGCGAGCCGCATAGTCGTACACCCCGTCGCGCGGGACGATCTCCACCGGCGGCAGCGCCTGCGGTCCGGAGCCCAGATCAACCACAGAGACCGCAACATTCGTACCCGGGACGAAGCGTTCCACCAGCGCCGTCGAGTCGTACGCGAAACACCCGACCATCGCCGCGGGCATTGCGCCGGCCTCGCGGACCACCGCAGCGCCCAGCCCCGAGCCGCCCTGCGCCGGCTTGACCATCAACGGCAACCCCAGCCGCGAGACGATGCGGTCGAGCACGGCAACCGCCCCCAACTCCGAGAAGCGGTCGTGGGGCAGCGCCACCCAGTCCGGTGTCGGGATTCCGGCCTCGCGGAGCATCGCCTTCGCCGACGGTTTGTCCCAGGCGAGTCGTGAGGCGCGTGCGCCGCTGCCCACGTACGGGATGCCGCAGAGGTCGAGGACCCCGCGCAGCGAACCGTCCTCGCCGGTTGCGCCGTGCAGGGCGATCACGACCGCGTCCGGCGGGTCTTCCTCGAGGGTCGGCAGCAGCGACACGTCCGCGTCGCGCATCTCGGCCGACAGGCCGGTGGCGCGGAGGGCGTCCAGCACGCGGCGGCCCGAGCGCAGTGACACGTCGCGTTCGTAGGACAGGCCGCCGGCGAGGACGAGGACGTGCGTTTCGGAAGGCGTACCCATGGCGGTGATCATGCCAAGTCGGGGCCGGGAGTGTCGGCACCGGCGTGCCCACGACGGCGAGGGGCCGCGGTCGGTCCGAAAACCGCGCGCAGGGCCAGCTCCTGCTCCATCACCCCGGCCAGCCTGCGTACGCCCTCACGAATGCGTTCCGGCGGCGGGAACGAGAAGTTCAGCCGGATGTTCCCGGTGCCTGTCCCGTCGGCGTAGAAGCCGGTGCCGGGCACGTAGGCGACGCGGGCGGCGATGGCGCGCGGCATCATCGCCTTCGAGTCGAGGCCTTCGGGGAGGGTGGCCCACACGAACAGGCCGCCCTTCGGCTCGGTCCACGTGGTGCCGGCGGGCATCAGGTCGCGGAGGCTGTCGAGGAGGGCGTCCCGGCGTTCGCGGTAGATCTCGCGGTAGGACTTGATCTGCTCGCGCCACGGCATGGTCGTCAGATATTGCGTGACGGCGCCCTGGGCGAACGCGCTCGGGCACAGGATGTTCGCCTCGCTGGCCATCACCAGCTTTTCGCGGACGGCATGAGGGGCCAGGACCCACCCGACCCGCAGGCCCGGCGCGAAGGTCTTGGAGAACGTGCTGACGTAGATGATCCCCTCGCGTTTGCGGGCACGCAGCGGCCGCGGCGCCTCACCCTCAAAACCGAGCATCCCGTACGGGTCGTCCTCGACGATCAGCAGTCCGTGCCGTTCGCAGATGGCCAGGATCTCGTCGCGGCGTGCATCGGAGAGGGTGACACCGGCCGGGTTCTGGTACGTCGGGATCGTGTAGAGGAACTTCACCCGCCCCGCCGCTGCAGCTATGGCCGCCTCGAGTGCTGCCGGGATGAGCCCGTCTGCGTCCATGGCCACGTGCCGCACCTGTGCCTGGGCGGCCTGGAACACGCCGAGTGCGCCGACGTAGGTCGGCCCCTCGGCGAGCACCACGTCACCCGGGTCCAGGAACAGCCGTGCCACCAGGTCGAGCCCTTGCTGGCCGCCGACGGTCACCACGACGTCGTCGGGCGAGGCGCCGTCGATGCCGGAAAGGCTCATGACCTCGCAGATGCGTTCGCGGAGTTCGATCGTGCCCTGGCCGATGCCGTACTGAAGGCTGGTCGTGCCGAGCTCGGACGCCAGGCGGCCCATCATCTCGCCGACCGCGTCCAGGGGAAGCGCCGCGATGTACGGCGATCCGCCGGCCAGTGAGACCACCTCGGGACGGCTGGCGACGGCGAAGAGAGCGCGGATCTCGGACGTGGTCATCCCGCGGACACGCCGCGCGTACCGATCGGTGTAATCGTCTTGAGTAGTGCCGGTCATAGCGGCTTCACCTCGAAAGTTGGCTGGTCACATCGGCGTCCATGCTAAACGTCAGATGCATGCCCGCGCCCGGGGATAAGCACCGATGCGCTCCCGTTCAAGGCCATTGCGGCGTAGTATCCCTGCGGGGGCGCGGACGGCACGTGAACAGGACCGTGCTTCGAGTCCGGACAAATCACCGATCTTTCAAGGGGTCCCGCATGTCGCGACGCCTGGTCAATCTGACCCTCGACACGCTCGAAGACCTGCCCCGGCCCTGCCGCCAGTGCGTCTACTGGGAGCTCGACCCGGTGTCCGCCGAGCGCGCGTGCGCCTCCGGCGATCCTGGGCTCGAAAAGGAAGCCTGGGTGTCACAGACCCTCCTCGAGTGGGGGTCCTGCGGAAAGCTCGCCTACGTCGACGGCATGCCGGCCGGCTTTGTCATGTACGCCCCACCCGCGTACGTCCCGCGGTCCATGGCGTTCCCCACGTCCCCGGTCTCGGCCGACGCGGCGCTGCTGATGACCGCGCACGTCGTGGCGGCGTTCGCGGGCGGCGGTCTGGGCCGGATGCTGGTGCAGGGTGTGGCCCGTGATCTCACCAAGCGCGGCGTGAAGGCCATCGAGGCGTTCGGTGACGCGAAGTTCGGCGAGGCCGGTGAGGGCGAGGAGGGCTGCGTCGCCCCGGTCGACTTCTTCCTGTCGGTCGGCTTCAAGACAGTCCGCCCGCACCCGCGCTACCCGCGGCTCCGGCTGGAGCTGCGCACCGCGCTGTCCTGGAAGTCGGACGTCGAATACGCGCTGGAGAAACTCCTCGGCTCGATGAGCCCCGAGACGCTGCTGCGCCCGGTCCGCCCGGTGCCGGCCACCACCTCCACCGAAAGCTGAGCCGCCGGCAGCTCGCCGATCGAAGCCGACACGCCGGCACCTCGCCGGCCGAAGCCAGCACGCCGGCACCTGGCGGCGGCATTTCGGCCGGAACGGAAACGGCGGCCCCGAAGGGCCGCCGTTCACCGAGCTTGAAGGTCAGGCGTTGCGCGAGGCCAGAGCCAGGCGCAGCTGCCGCACGTCGATCGAGCCCGTCGGCACGTCCGCCTCGACGGGGAAGTACATCCGCTGCACCGCCGCCAGGATCGCCTCGACGATCTGTTCGCGGAAGGACGGATCGATCAGCCGCTCCCGGTCGACGGGCGAGGTCAGATAACCCAGGTCCACGCGTACGGCGGGCATGCGCGTCAGGCGCAGCAGCTCCCACGTCTTGGAGTGGATGCGGCAGTCCCGCATGCCCGTCCGCACGACGATCTCGCGCTGGACGAGGTTGGCCAGCCGCTCCCCCACCGTCGAGGTGAGGCCGTTGCCGGTGCCGTAGTGGTAGCTCGCCACGCCGTCGGCGGCCGGTGACTCCTGGCCGTCGAGGTGCAGGGAGATCAGGAGGTCGGCGCCGAGGCTGTTGGCCAGTGCCGCACGTTCCTGGCCGGTCATCGGCTGGGCCGGCGACGGGCCGCGGGTCAGGTGGACGCGCATGCCGGCGGCGAGCAGCCGGCCCTCGAGCCGCGTCGCGATGTCGAACGACAGGTCGGCCTCGGTCCAGCGCAGCTGCCCGTCGGGCACGACCACACCGAGGTCCTCCGCGCCGCCGTGGCCGGGGTCGATCACGATCGTCTTGCCGACCAGGCTGGAACCGGACTGGCGGAACGCCTCGGCCTCGCGCAGCCACTGGGGTCGGCCACCGACGACCTTGCGGCCGAGCCGGCGTAGCCCCTTCATGGTCTGCGGTCCGCACGAGCCGTCCGGGGTCAGGCCGACCTCGCGCTGGAACTGCGCCACCGCCCGGGCCGTCCGCGGTCCGTAGATGCCGTCGGCGCGGCCGCTGTCGAAGCCCATCTCCAGGAGCCGCTCCTGCAGCGCCCGGACATCCTCACCGACCAGTGACGTCGGCACCGAGTGGTAGAGCGTCCGGGCACCGAGCTTCCAGCGGGCGCCGTCGAGGGCCTGCCAGGTCTCCGGGCCGACCATGCCGTCGACACCGATGCCGCGGCTCTGCTGGAAGGCTCGGACGGCATTCTCGGTGGCTTGGTCGAAGGTCTCGCCCGGAGCCGGAAGCAGCTCCAGGCCGACCAGGATCGACTGGATCTCCTCCACGGCCGGTCCGGTGTCTCCACGTCGGATCGAACGCACGCGCGGCTCCCTAACGACTGAGGGGTAGAGCAGAGGGCAACTAACGGAGCGTACTCCTCGGCGTCCGGGGTGGCCGGACGTCGATGGGCGCTCCGTGCGGGGAATCACGAGCGGGGTGGACAACTACCCCGGCAAAGAACAACGCCCCGCATCCGGATCGATGCGGGGCGTCATCAAGAGCAGGTCAGAGCGCCGACTCGATGAAGTTCACCAGGGCACCCTTGGGCTTGGCGCCGGCGACGGAGTTGACCGCCTCGCCGCCCTTGAACATGGTCAGCGTCGGCACGGACATCACCCGGTAGGCGCGGGCGGTCTCCGGGTTCTCGTCGATGTTGACCTTGACGATCTGCACCTTGTCGCCCATTTCGGTGGCGATCTCGGCGAGCAGCGGGTCCACCTTTTTACAGGGGGCGCACCACTCGGCCCAGAAGTCCACCAGAACCGGCTTGTCGGACTGCAGCACGTCGGTGACGAAAGTCGCGTCGGTGACCGCCTTGGTTGCTCCCACGGAAACTCCTCCTGATTTACAGCTCTACGAACGAGGCGATGAAGCGTTCTGCGTCGAGGGCGGCGGCACAACCCGTGCCGGAGGCCGTGATGGCCTGGCGGTACGTGTGGTCGACGAGGTCGCCGGCGGCAAAAACACCCGAGAGGTTGGTGCGCGTGCTCGGCGCGTCGACCTTCACGTAGCCCTCGTCGTCCATCTCGACCTGACCCTTGAACAGCTCGCTGCGGGGGTCGTGGCCGATGGCGACAAAAACGCCGGTGACGTCGAGAACCTTGGTCTCGCCGGTCTGCAGGTTACGCAGCCGGGCGCCGCTGACCTTGCCGTCGTCACCGAGGATCTCCTCGACGACGCTGTTCCACTCGACCTTGATCTTCGGGTTGCTCTGCGCGCGCAGCTGCATGACCTTGCTGGCCCGGAACGAGTCGCGGCGGTGCACGATCGTCACGGTCTCGGCGAAGCGGGTGAGGAAGGTGGCCTCCTCCATCGCGGAGTCACCGCCGCCCACCACGATGATGTGCTGGTTGCGGAAGAAGAAACCGTCACAGGTGGCACACGACGAGACACCGTGACCGAGCAGCTCCTGCTCGCCGGGCACACCCAGCGGACGCCACGCGGAGCCGGTGGAGAGGATGACCGCGCGGGCGAAGTATTCCTTCTCGCCCACCCAGACGGTCTTCAGACCCTCGGTGCCGGCCTCGGTGGGCCGGTCGCCCAGCTCGACGCGGGTGACGTCGTCGGTGATGAACTCGGCGCCGAACTTCTCGGCCTGCTTGCGCATGTTGTCCATGAGCTCGGGGCCCATGATGCCGTCCGGGTGACCCGGGAAGTTCTCGACCTCGGTGGTGGTCATCAGCGCACCACCGGACTGCACACCCTCGATGACCAGCGGCTTGAGGTTCGCCCGGGCCGCGTAGAGCGCTGCGGTGTAACCGGACGGACCCGAGCCGATGATGATCAGGTTTCGGACCTCGTCCACTGCCGACTCCTCAGTCTGGTTTCGCCGGTTCACCGGCGACATCGCATGCTGGAACGTCATCGTATGAGGGCGCATTCCCACGCGTCACGGCATGTGTGGGAGGGCATAGGTGGCCGACCTCACGCCGGGCGGGACGCCGTCTGCTCAGCCTACCTGCACGGAACCGAGCTTGTCGGCGCCGACTCCGCGCGTGCCGCACTCGGGACCGACGGCCCAGACCCAGGTGCCGCCGGTGGAGGTGAAGTTGACGATCACGGCAGGCGCACCCCGATAGCGCGCGAAATCCGCACTCTGGGCGGTGATCGGCGCCAGCCCGCTCTCGTCGGCGATGGCATTGATGCAGGCGAGCAGCGCCTCGTTGACCCGCAGCCGGCTCAGTGCGTCCTTGGCAGCGGTATCGGACATCACACCGGCGGTGGGCTCGCTCTTGCGGACACTGCCGGCGTCCTCGGGCAGTGACGGTGCAGCCATCGCCCGGGCGCCGGCCTGGCCGAGAGTCTCCAGCGTGTAGTCGGTGCCTGTCGCCTCCAGCACCGCGACCACGCCGGGAACAGCAAGATCCTTGCCCGCCGCGGCACGAGGCGCCGCCTCGTCCGCCGCCGAACCGGCCGACGAGGTCTGCGTGTCGTCCGAGCCGCCGGTGAAGCCCTGAGCGCCGAAACCGATGAACGCGATCACCCCGGCGGCGATGCCGATCGGCGCGGCCCACCGCAGCCGGCGGGCACGCTTCCGAGGAGCCTCCGACGGTACGGCGACCAGGCGCGTAGCAGGCGCAGCACCGGCATCACCGGTCCCCGTCTCCTTCCGGGGCGCCGTGGCATCCCGGAAAGCCCGGTCGATCGGAATGACATCGGCGGGCGCATCAACAGCAAGCAATGCGGCGTCGAGCCGCGCGATGACGTCGGCGGGCATCGGCTCGGGTGCCGACCCGAACTCAGCCAGCTGGGACGTGACCGTGACGACGCCACCGGAGAGCAGCTCGTGCGCCTCGCGCCAGGCGGGATCGTCCGCGATCAGTGCCGCGACCACAGCCTCGTCGGGGGTGCCCTCCAGCGCGCCGCCGACATAGTCGGCCAGCAGGTCGACATCGACCCCGCTGAACTCTGCCCCGGTCACTGCTGGTCCCCTCTGTCAGGCACGGACGGGTGCTGCGCTGCCGCTCCCGACCCGGATGGGACGCGCGCGGCAGCCCCTCGGTTCCCGGCGTGACCACCGTCTCCCCTACCCGGCGGCTCGTCGGAACCCGTACGCAGGTGTCCGAGAGCCAGAGCCATCCGGGCGCGGCCGCGGGCGCAGCGACTCTTGATGGTGCCCTCGGCGACCCCGAGGATCTCGGCGGCCTCGATCACCGGGTAACCCTGGACGTCGACGAGCACCAGGGCGGCACGCTGCTCGGCCGGGAGGGCCGCCAGCGCCGCACGCACGACCAGAGCGGTGTCATGGTCGGGCGCCGGGGCGGTGGGCTCGGTCCCGCCCACGCCGCCGTCGTCGGAGTGCCGGCCGTCGGGCAGCGGGACGGTGGGGTGAGCCTGCCGCCGGCGGATGCGGTCCAGGCAGGCGTTCACCACGATGCGGTGCATCCAGGTCGTGACGGCCGAGTCGCCGCGGAACCGCGCCGCACCGCGGTGAGCGGAGAGCAGCGCGTCCTGGACGGCGTCGGCGGCCTCCTCGCGGTCGCCGATCGTGCGCAGGGCCACCGCCCAGAGACGGTCACGATGCCGGCGGACCAGCTCGTTGAAGGCGTGCGGATCGCCGTCGACGTGCGAGCGCAGCAGCTCGGCGTCGGTCGGCTCCGGGCTCTCGCCCGGGCCGGTCGCGTCGGTCTGCGCGTCACCCGTGGTCACGCCAGCAATCTAGCCGAACCGGGCGACAGCACGCGGACCGCCGCCGTCAGTTGCCGTAGACCTCGACCTTGCTGATCTCGGCGCGGTACTTGCCGTCGGTGTCGCGGGGCAGCTCGGTGATGAAGACCAGGATGTACTGGTACTTCTGGTTCTCGTCGAAGACCGGGAAGACCGCGTTGGTGCCGTCCGTCTTCTCGGTGTCGCCGTCGCCGAGCTTCTTGTAGTTCTTGACGATCTGGTCGTCGCCGTCGGAGCTGTTGCCCGGGTCGCTGGTGCCGGTCCGGATGTCCATCGCGATGCCCGGCGCCGAGGTCTCGACCCGGACGTCGGTGACGGTCCGCGGGCTACCGAGGTTGATCAGCAGGCCCATGCCGGGCTTGTTGTAGAACTTCGACTCGCGGAAGCCCGAGGTCTTCCAGACGGTGTCCTTGTTGTCGTCGACGGTGTAGGCGGCCTCACCCTCGTCGGTGCGGTCACCCTCCGGCGGGTCGACGATGCGGACCATGTCAGAGGTCAGGGCGATCTTCTTCGGCGCGGCGGCGGGAGGTTCCTCACCCGTACCGGTGCCGCTGCCGTCGTCTGACGTGTTGCCCTGAGGTGCGGTGTTGGCCTGCGTGGTGTTCTGCGGGGTGTCCTTGCCCGAGTTGCTGATCGCCTGGATGCCGAAGATCAGGCCGAGCACCGCGATGACGGCGAGCGCACCGACCCCGATAACGATCTTGCGGGTGCTGCGCACCGGCTCGGACGACGTGCCCTGGGCGAACCGCAGCGGGCCGACGTCCTCGTAGTCGTCGTCGGCCGAGTCCAGGCGGGCGAGCTCGGCGGCGAGCGCGTCGGCCTCGGGGGTCGCCACCCGCTTGTCGAGCAGGTCCATCGTCAGATCGTCGAGATAGGCCGGGATGCCGGCCCGGATCTGCCGGGGCGCCACGATCGCGTCGTTGCCGTCACGCCGGGCGTCGGGCAGCGACGAGCGGCCGATCTCGGTGTGCGGCCAGTGACCGGTCAGCGCGAAGTAGAGGATGCCGCCGACCGCACGGACGTCGGTCTCGGTGCTGTCGGCGGAGTCGGCGCGCGCGTCGGCGAGCACCACCCGTCCGTCGTCGCCGATGAGCGTGGTGCCGGGGTGCACGTTGCCGTGAACCATCCCGGTCGCGTGGACCGCGGCCAGTGCATCGGCGATGGAGTGCGCGATGGACGTGGCGCGGGCGGGGTCCAGCGGACCCTCCTGCGCGATGAGCTCCCGCAACGCCTCGCCGTCGACCCACTCGCGGACGACGTAGGCACGGGCGTCCTCGTCGATCGCGTCGTAGACGCCGACAAGATTGGGGTGGATGACGCGACTCGCGTCGACCGCCGCCTGCAACATCTCGGTGGCCGAATCGCCACCGGGGTGCCGCAGCACGACCGCCACGGGGCGTCGCAGGATCACGTCGATGCCGCGCCAGACCTGTCGCCCGGCGCTGTCGTCGTTGACGTGTTCCTCGAGCTGATAACGCTCGGCCAGGATCTCACCGACGGTGGGTGCACCGAAGGTGATGACCGGTCCGGCCTCATCGGCCGCGGTCTCGTGGCCTTCGCCGACCTGGGTCACCCGTCCTCCCTCGGTGAGTCCGCACGTGTCGAGCACGACCTTACCCGGCCCGGGCCAGCGACCTACAGGTCATCCCCTGGCGCGGCACCCGTCCGGGGCCGCCCGCCAGGACTGTTTCCGCCGGTCGGCGGCCATTAATTACCTGATCAGAGATTTATCCACAGGTTTTCCACAAGATTTAGCGGCCGAGCTTGCGGCGAACCATGCCGACCACCTGATTGACCTCGTGAACCCGCAGCAGCGCCGCCGTGAGGAGGTACACAAGCATGATCACACCGCCGCCGACGACCACCTGAAGTGCCGCTGTCAATCGCCCGGGCGTGTCACCGCCGGGGAGCAGGAGCATGACGAGCAGCCCGGCGCCGGCGGCCACTGCGGCCGCCACCAGCACCTTCATCAGTCCCTTGGCCACCGAGCCGAGATTGAGGCGGCCGATCCGGCGGCGCAGGACAGCGAGCGAGATCACCGCCGAAAGCAGATAGGAGACCGCGTTCGCGGCGGTCATGCCGGCCGCCGCAAAAGAATCCGAAAGAATTTCTGCGAGGACGAAGTAGCCGGCGATCCGCAGCAGGACGACCGGGATGTTGATCAGCGCGACCGTCTTGTTGCCCTGCAGCGCGTAGAAGGCATAGGTGCACAGGTAGCTGATCGACAGCGGGATCACGGCGAAGGAGGCCACCACCAGCACTGTGCCGGTGTTGAAGGCGTCCTGATAGGTGAAGGCGCCACCCTGGAAGAGCGTGACCGCGATGGGTACGCCGAGCACGCCGTACGCGACTGCGATCGGGGCGAGGGCTGTGGTGGTCAGGCGGATGCCCCGGCTGAGGTCGGCGCTGACGTCGGCGAACCGGCCCTCGGCCGCGGCTGCACTCATCTTGGGCAGCAGCGCCGTCATGACCGAGACGCCGATGATGCCGTGCGCCATCATCGTCAGCAGGTAGACGTTGTTGAACGCGAGCACGCTGGCGTTGTTCTTGCCGGAGACGCCGTTGAGCACCCGGACCACGACGAACACCGCGAGCTGGTTGGCGCCGACGTAACAGAGCATCCAGCCCGCGAGGCGGCCCACCTCACCCAGGCCGAGCGCCCGCGGCGCCCACTTCCACCGCCAGGCGAAGCCGACCTTGCGCAGCGCCGGCAACAACCCGGCGGCCTGCGCGACGATGCCGAGCAGCGTGCCTCCGGCGATCAGCGCGACCCGTCCCGGCGTCATGTCCTCGGGGCGGAAACCGTTGGTCGTGCCGAAGACCACGATGAAAACGCCGCAGGTGGCGATGACCACGAGGTTGTTCAGGATCGGCGCCCACATCGGCGCGGCGAAGTGCCCGCGCACGTTGAGCACCGCACTGATCATCGCGGACAGGCCGGTGAAGAAGATGATCGGCAGGATCAGGTACGCGAACTTCGTGACCAGATCCCGGTACGCCTCGGGCGTACCGCTGCTGGACTGGATCGCGGTGATCCACGGGGCGGCCGCCACCACCAGCAGCGTCGCGGCGCCGAGGGTCACGACGGCGAAGGTCAGCAGCCGCTGCGTGAAGAGCTCGCCGCCGTCGGGATCCGCCTTGCGCCGCCGCACCAGCAGCGGGATGAGCACGCTGGAGAGGATGCCGCCGAGCAGCAGCTCGTAGATCTGACCCGGCAGGAACTGGGCACTCGTGTACGCGTCACCGATGCCGGCGCCCAGCGTCATGCCGATCAGCATGTTGCGGACGAAGCCGATCACCCGGCTGACGAGGCTGCCGGCCGCCATGATCGCGCTGTTGCCCGCGGTGCTGCCGCCCTCGGTGCCGCCACCCGTCGGCGGCACGTCCTCCGGCGGCAACGCCTGGTCACCGGCCGCGGTTGTCCCCGGGGCGTCGTCGACCGAGATCAGCATCGCGCCGTCGGACTGCTGGGGGGCACCCTCGCTCCCGGCGTGCGCGCTCCGGTACAGGCCGCCGTTCACAAGACCTCCCAGGGGTACGGATTACAGACGTCACCCTAGCCAGGCCGCGCCTCAGAGGTGACGGCGCAGCAGGCTCCCGGGCACCGCCCCGGCCAGCGTCTCCACCATCCAGCACGCCTCGATGGGCACCAGCGGCTCGCTCAACGCGTCCAGCACGGTCGGGTGATCACAGCCGGCCTCGGTCAGCACACCGAGCAGGTCGTTGACCGGGCGCAGATCACCCGTGTCCGCTATGTGCCGGGCCAGCGGGCGGACCTCCGCGTACAGCTGCTCCTCCGGGAGGCGGGACAGGCGCTGGGCTGCTTGCCGTACCAGCTCGGTCAGGCCCTCACGCGGGAAGCGGGAGCCGCCGCGGACCTCGAGCTGCACGGGCGCCGGGACGGTGTAGGCCGCCACCGCGGCCTCGTCGATCACCTGGGGTGACAGGGCCGGTGGCCGCGGCCACCAGGCCTCGGCCGTGAAGAGCGGGAGCGGCGCCTGCTCCGGACCGGCCGCCGCGACGGGCGGCACTTCACGGCGCAATGACCGGTACGCCGCCTCGCGCACCGCCGCGACCGCGTCCACGTCGTCGTCGGGTGTCAGCGGCGCGAACGGGGACAGCAACGCCACGACCAGGCCCGGATGCGGCAGGGTCGGGTCCTCGAGGGCGATCACCCGGGCACAGAGCTCGAGCTCGTGCCAGCGCAGTGCGGCCGGGTAGGGACGGCCGGGACCGGTCCAGCCCAGCTGGACCGGCTCGCTGCTGGCCGGCTCGCGCAGGCCGAGGGTCTGCTCGCCGGTGACCAGGTCGAGGTCGAGCACGAGGCCGTAACCACCGGTGACCGGCAGGCTGACACGCACCTCGGCGGGATCGGGGTCGGGATGAGCGCCGTCGTTCACGAACAGGAACGACCAGAACCGCGGGTCTTCGCTGAGGCGACGCAGCGCCTCGGAAACGGGCACGACGACCATCCTGCCCGCTGAGCTGCCGAACCGCCACGGCGGCCATCCGACCACCCTGCCCACCACCCATGACCGGACTGAAGGCAGATAGGCTGGTCGTCCCATGTCTGAGTTGAACAAGGCCCAGCGCAACGCCGTCGCGGAGCTGCTGCGGGTCTCCCCTGTCGCCGACGAGCTGGGGCGCCGTTTCGGTGCCGCCGGCCATGAGTTGCACCTCGTCGGCGGTTCGGTGCGCGACGCGCTCCTCGGGCGGCTCGGCGACGACCTCGACTTCTGCACGGATGCCCGGCCGGAGCAGACGCTTGCCCTGGTCAAGGGCTGGGCCGACGCGATCTGGGAGACCGGCCGGGAGTTCGGCACGATCGGGATCCAGAAGGACGGCCTGCGGATCGAGATCACCACGTTCCGGGCCGAGGCGTACGACGGGGTGACCCGTAACCCGGTCGTGGAGTACGGCGACAACCTGCTCGACGACCTGCGCCGGCGCGACTTCACGATCAACGCGATGGCGGTCAGCCTGCCGGGTCACGACTTCACGGACCCGTTCGGTGGACTGGAGGACCTCGCCGCCGGAGTGATCCGCACGCCGGACTCCCCCGCGCTCTCCTTCGGCGACGATCCACTTCGGATGCTGCGCGCTGCGCGTTTTGCCGCCAAGCTGCGCTTCACAGTGGACAAGCCGGTCGTCGAGGCGATGACCGAGATGGCCGCCGACCTCGACCGCATCACCGCCGAGCGGATCCGCGACGAGTTCACCAAGCTGCTCTGCGGTCTCGACCCGATCGCCGGTCTGCGGCTGCTCGTCGACACCGGGCTCGCCGACCGCTTCATCCCGGAGATCTCCGGGCTCAAGCTGGAGATCGACGAGCACGCCCAGCACAAGGACGTCTACGAGCACACGCTGATCGTGGTCTCCAACGCGATCCGGCTCGAGGGTGACGCCGGCCCGGACTTCGTGCTGCGGATGGCCGCCCTGATGCACGACGTCGGCAAACCGGCCACCAAGGCGGTCGGCCGGGACGGGCGGGTCAGCTTCCACCACCACGAGGTGGTCGGCGCCCGGCTCACCAAGCAACGCATGAAAGCCCTGCGCTACCCCAAGGACGTCACCTCGGAAGTGGTCGAGCTGGTCGCGCTGCACCTGCGCTTCTACGGGTACGGCCGGGGTGAGTGGACCGACTCGGCCGTCCGCCGTTACGTCACCGACGCCGGTGAGCTGCTCCCCCGCCTGCACAAGCTGACACGGTCCGACTGCACGACCCGCAACAGGCGTAAGGCGGCCGCGCTGTCGGCCGATTACGACGCCCTGGAGGAGCGGATCGACCGGATCGCCGCCGAGGAGGACCTGGCGCGCGTCCGCCCGGACCTGGACGGCAACGCGATCATGGAGCTGCTCGGCGTGCCGCCGGGACCGATCGTCGGCCAGGCCTGGCGCTTCCTCAAGGAGCTGCGCCTGGACCGGGGACCGCTGGACCGCGACGAGGCCGAGGCGGAGCTGCAGCGCTGGGCCCGGGAGCACGGTCACATCTCCTGACCCCGGGCACGGTCACATCTCCTGAGCTCAGGCACGGTCACATCTCCTGACCTCAGGCCGGGCCGACGGTGAACTCGCGCCGGGCCAGGAAGGTCGGCAGGATCACCTTCTGCAGGGCTCGGCCGGACGCGTCGTAACGGGTCACGGCGCCGTCGTCGAGACCCAGGATCGAGCCGTCGCGCAGGAACTGCCCGGACCAGGCCCGGAACGTCCCCAGCACCCGACCGGTCTCCACCTCGGCGATCCGCAGATCGCTGGAGTCGAGCCGCTCCGGCTCGATCAGCACCAGCCGTCCGTCCGGTGACCAGGCGTCCTGTCCGACGGGAGCCCCCGGCACCGGAACCGTCCGGACCGGAGCGCCCGTCGCCGCGGCGAAGATCGCCAGCCCTTCGACCCTGTCCCGCTCGGCCTCCGAGACATGACCGGCGGTGAGGGCGATCGCCACCTGATCGCCCTGCGGCAGCCACGAGTATTGGCAGCTGTCCGTGCAGGCGAACTTCGACTGGTCGACGGAGTGCGTCTTGACCGCGGCGGTCGCGGCAGTCACGACGGCGAATCCACCCTCCTCGGTCGTCAGCAGCAGCCGGTCGCCGTCCGGCGACCACGCCGGACCCGACAGCTTCTCGCCCGGCAGCCACTGGATGTTTCCGGTGCTGACCCGGCGCACCCCGATCTGCCCGGCCCGTTGGTCGTCCTGCACCGCCACCCACCGCCCGTTCGGCGAGGGCCAGCTGGCCGTTGTCGAGGCCGGCAAGGCCTTGTACTGCTTGGCGTTGCGCTCGAGCACCAGACTCTGGCCGGTGCCGGTCTCGGTGCTGACACCGCCGACGCCGGTGATCACCGTGCCACCGGGCAGGCCGAACGGCTCCTTCGCCGACCACCGGGAGGTCTGCGGCACGGGTGCCGACGAGATCCCGGTGCTCGGCGGCAGCGGCGGAAGAGCAGTGTCGCGGAGCACCGCATAAGGAACAGTGGTCAGGGCCGCGAGCAGGACAACCGCGACGACGTAACCGGCCTGCCTGCGGCGACGCAGGCGACGACCACGGACCCGCGCCCCCGTGGCGAGGTCCGTGGCCGTCCTGGCCTCTCCAGCGAGGTCGTGCACGGTCTCGCGGAGCAGTTCTTCCATCGGGCGGTTCATCGCAGCACCTCCGCGGCCTCGTCCGCCGAGCCCAGCTCGGGCACCAGCTCACGGAGCTTTCCCAGGGCCCGGGAGGCCTGGCTGGCGACCGTGCCGGGCCGGCAGCCCAGCACCTCCGCGGTCTCCTCCACCGAGCGGTCCTCCAGATAACGCAGCACGAGGACGGCACGCTGGCGGGGTGGGAGCGACAGCAGTGCCTGGCGCAGCACGAGTCGCAGAGCGGTGTCGTGATCGTGGTCGCGGGACTCGGCGACCTCCGGCACGTCGGCCATCGGCAGCTCACGCTGCCGGGCCTGGCGGCGCCAGCCGGAGACCTTGTCGTTGTAGATGATGCGGCGCACGTAGGGCTCGGCGTCGCCGTGGATCCGGGACCAGTGCGAATAGGCCTTGGCCAGGGCGCCCTGGACCAGGTCCTCCGCCGCCCGCTGATCGCCGGTCAGCGTGTAGGCGACACGGATCAGCGCATGCGAGCGTTCAGCCACGAATGTGGTGAACGCTGCCTCCACCGTTTGCTCCACCGGCCACCTCCGCCCCCATAGACGTCGATCGAGCCGGAATGTTTGCACGGGGCTCCGACAGTTTTTTCGCACTGTCGTACCCGCGCGGCAGAATCGGGGCATGCAGCTGCTCGTGGAGTCACCCATCGGCCCGCTGGGCGTCCGGCTCGACGGTGATGTCGTGGTCGGCGTGCGCTTCGGCGCCACCACGGGTGAGACCGGCGACCATCCGGCGGTCCAGCAGCTCGAGGCCTACTTCGCCGGCGAGCTGACGGACTTCACGGTGCCCGTCGAGCTGCCCGGCGGGTCGGATTTCGAGCGGTCGGTGTGGGGACAGATCGCGCAGATCCCGTACGGCGAGATGCTGACCTACGGGGCGATCGCGATTGCCTTGGGCGATCCGGGGGCGGCACGTGCGGTCGGCACGGCGTGCAACCACAACCCGGTGCCGGTGATCGTCCCGTGCCACCGGGTCGTCGGTGCGGGCGGCAAGCTGACCGGATTCGGCGGCGGGCTGCCTCGCAAACGGCAGTTGCTCGAGCTGGAGGCCCGGGTGGCGCTGCAGCGCGCCTGGAGCTAGCCGACCAAGAGACAGGTGCCGTCCGGTGACTGCGGCCCGATGCTCAGCTCCGGACCGTCTGTGCTGAAAGTGCCATGAACGCAGGCGTCGCCGATCGCGCCGGCGAAGGACGAGCGGGTGTCAGTCGTCACACCTGTCAGGCCCTTCGCGGTCAGGAGCCGGTGGACGGAGGAGCTGTCGGGCACATTGCCGGCGTTCGCGGCGAGCAGCTTCAACTCGAGCGAGAGCGCCCGGGCGCAGGACTCCGCCACGACGGCCACGTCCTCCGGCAGCGGGCCACGGCGCGGCAGCGGTGGGTTGGCCGCCTCCAGCGCCCGTCGGGCCCGAGCCTGGGCTTCCGGTTCGAGGCCGGGATTTGTGATCACCGACTGGGGCCGGCCGGCCTGCTGCTTGTCGCAGGTCCAGCCGCGCGGTGCGATCGCCACTGCGCTGCCACCTCGTGGGGCGGGGACGGCGGTGATCTGCGCGGCCGGGCGGGACTGTGCTGTGGGCGTACCGGAAGGGGTGTTGCCCGGGCGGGCGCAGGCTGTCAGGGAGACGGCGAGGCCGAGCACGACGGCGGCCGGGTAGGGGCGCACGTCGATGAGTTTAGAGCAGGAAGGCCGGACCGAGGTGCGGTCCGGCCTTCCGTCGAGAGCTGGATCAGCGCTCGATGTCGCCCTTGATGAACGCCTCGACGGCGTTCTTCGCGTCGTGGTCGTTGTACTGCACCGGCGGGGACTTCATGAAGTACGAGCTCGCCGAGAGGATCGGGCCGCCGACGCCGCGGTCCAGGGCGATCTTCGCCGCGCGGACCGCGTCGATGATGACGCCGGCCGAGTTCGGGGAGTCCCACACCTCGAGCTTGAGCTCCGCGTTCAGCGGGGTGTCGCCGAAGCTGCGGCCCTCGAGGCGGATGTAGGCCCACTTGCGGTCGTCGAGCCACGGCACGTGGTCCGACGGGCCGATGTGCACGTCGCTCTTGACCATCTCGTGCGGGATCTGAGAGGTCACCGACTGCGTCTTGGAGATCTTCTTGGACACGAGGCGCTTGCGCTCCAGCATGTTCATGAAGTCCATGTTGCCGCCGAAGTTGAGCTGGTAGGTGCGCAGCAGCTCGACACCGCGGTCCTCGAACAGCTTGGCGAGCGCGCGGTGCACGATCGTCGCGCCGACCTGGCTCTTGATGTCGTCACCGACGATCGGCAGACCGGCGTCGGTGAACTTCTGCGCCCACGCAGGGTCCGAGGCGATGAAGACCGGCAGCGCGTTGACGAAGGCGCACCCGGCGTCGATGGCGGCCTGGGCGTAGAACTTGTCGGCCTCCTCCGAACCCACCGGGAGGTAGGACACGACGACGTCGACCTCGGCGTCGCGCAGTGCCTGCGCGATGTCGACCGGCTCGGCGGACGACTCCTCGACCATCTCGCGGTAGTACGTGCCCAGACCGTCGAAGGTCGGTCCACGCTGGACGGTCACGCCGGTGGGCGCGACGTCGGTCAGCGTGATCGTGTTGTTCTCGCTGGCGACGATCGCCTCGGCCAGGTCCATGCCGACCTTCTTGGCGTCCACATCGAACGCCGCGACGAACTTCACGTCAGAGACGTGATAGTCGCCGAAGGTGACGTGCATGAGACCCGGGACGCGGTCGTTGGGGTCGGCTTCACGGTAGTACTCCACGCCCTGCACGAGGGACGAGGCGCAGTTACCCACACCGACAATGGCGACGCGGACGGAGCCCATCGCGTTTGCCTCCTTGTTCATCACGGCCGGTCCTGATGAGGACGCGGGTCTTCGGGGGGTGTCTCCCCTGCTGGGGAGCGGCCGGAGCGCTCGTTGGTGATGAGCTCCTCCAGCCAGCGGACCTCGCGCTCGCACGCATCCAGTCCGTGGCGCTGCAACTCGAGGGTGTAAGCATCGAGGCGGTCGGAGGCGCGTGAGAGAACCTCACGCAGTCCTTCACGACGCTCCTCGATCCGGCGGCGGCGACCCTCGAGGATCCGCAGCCGCGTCGCCCGGTCGGTCCGGGAGAAGAAGGCGAAGTGCACGCCGAAACCGGCGTCGTCGTACGTTTCCGGGCCGGCCTGGGCGAGCAGTTCGGCAAAACGCTCCTTGCCCTCGGCCGTGATTTTGTAGACAACCCGGCCCCGGCGACTGGTCATCGGCGGAATGATCTCTTCGTCGGGCGTCTCGGCCGCGCCGATCCAGCCGACGGTCTGCAGGCGCTTCAGCGTCGGGTAGAGCGTGCCGTAACTGATCGCCGCCCGGATCGTGCCGAGCTTGGTGGCGAGCTCCTTGCGCAGCTCATAGCCATGCATCGGGGATTCCTGGAGCAGGCCGAGGATCGCCAGTTCCAACATCGTGCTCACCCCCTTGCCGACTTTCCGCGATGTATCGGGCCGATACATCGTCACCGTAGATCGGGTTGCGTCCGGCCGCAAGGGGAGTCATGGTTGTGCAGTCGCCGCGCCACGCTGCGTGATGGCTGTCGCCGTACCGGTGTGGACCGCGTACTCTCTTCGCCATGCGCACGCAGCGGCAGGTGGTCGACTACTCGCTTCAGAAGCGAGCTGTCCTGCGTGACGTGCACAACGGCAAGGTCGGGACCCTCGAGGTCTGCGATGCGTCGCCGTACCTGAAAAACGCAGCTAGGTTCCATGGCGAGCCGACCGACGACCGTTGTCCGGTCTGCCGTCGCGACAATCTCACCCTGGTTCACTACATCTACGGTGATGAGCTCAAGCAGTCTGCCGGGCAGGCCCGCAAGCTGGCCGAACTCCCCGTGCTGGCGATGACGCTGCGTGAGTTTCAGGTGTTCGTGGTGGAGGTGTGCCAATCCTGCGCGTGGAACCATCTGATCGAGCAGTACCTGCTCGGCCGGGACGCGCTCAATGCCGACGAACTGGACCAGGGCGGGGCCGTTGCCTCGTCCGCCTCGGGCCGCCACCGCGAGACAGGGTCGTCGTCGCAACGCCGGGAGGGCCGACAGTGATCGGCCTCAACGTCGCTAACGTTGACACGACCTCGACCGATACGGGCATCCAGCGCCGCAGTCGGTCATTCTTGACATCCGACAGGGCGGCTGCGGAGATGCAGCCCAGAATCGTCCGCCCGTGGCGCAGCCTCCGAAGCCCCTCCAGGGCTTCTCTGGCGCGCCACCGCGACCGGTAGGTGTGACCGAATGAACTCGTACGGCGATCCGCAGTCTGCGCGTGCCCGGGCCCGAGTGCCCGGGCCGTCCGCTGCATCCACGCCTGACGACGACCAGTCCGGCTACGACGATCGACAGGCCCCGGACGCTTACCGGCGTCCGGCCGGCGGTCGAGCGAGCGTCGGCGGCTCCGTGCCGCGTGGCGCCGCCTCTGTCGGAGCTGCACCGGTCGGCGGCCGTGCTTCCGTCGGCGCCGGACGTGCCTCCGTCGGAGCGGGGACCGGCTCTGTCGGCTCCGCCCGGGTGGGCGGCCGCGCGTCGGTGGGCGGGCCCGAGGCCGGCCCGGCGTACGGCGGTGGTGGCCGTGCTGCGGTCGCCCGTGCCGCGGTGCGCCCGGTGTCCCCGGCAGTCGGTGGCCCCGACGGACCCGAGGGGCCGGAGCACGGCAAGCGGGGCAGCGCCGGCAAGATCCTCAACAAGTCGGCCAAGCGCCGTCGCCGCACCAACATCCTCACCGCAGCGGCGGCCGTACTGGTCATCCTGCTCGGTGGCGGTGTGGTCGGCGGCACCTACTTCTTCGACAGCGTCAGCTTCGAGGAGCCGGCCGCCGAGTCGCAGACCACGCAGCTGCTCGCGAGCGACAAGAAGACGGTGCTGGCCTCGCTGGGTCAGTTCAACCGCTCGATCGTCCCCGACGCCAGCATCAACCCGCTGATCAAGCTCGCGGTGGTGTCGGCCGAGGACAAGGGCTTCTACAAGCACAACGGCATCGACATGAAGGGCATCGCCCGCGCCGCGTGGAACAACTTCACCGGCGGCGACACCCAGGGTGCCTCGACGATCACCCAGCAGTACGCCAAGTACGCCACGAAGCGTAAGGAGATCACGTACAACGTGAAGCTCCGCGAGGCTGTGATCGCCCGCAAGATGGAGGACGAGTACTCCAAGGACCAGATCCTGGGGCGCTACCTCAACTCCGTGTACTTCGGCCGTGGTGCCTACGGCATCGAGGCCGCGGTGAAGGCGTACTTCGGCCCCAGTCGTTCGGCGCTCACGCCGCCCGGTCAGAAGGGCGCGATCACCGCCGGCGAGGCAGCCATCCTCGCCTCGGTCATCAAGCAGCCCGAGCCGACGGCCACACACCGGGGATACGACCCGCAGAAGAGCCTTCCCGACGCCACCGAGCGCTGGAACTACACGGTCGGCAACATGCGCGAGCTCGGACTTCCTGCCGGCAACGCTGATGCGGGTGTGCCTGCCGGCATCGCCCCGCCGACGGCGTACCCGACGTCGTGGAAGAAGTTCAACCCGGAGAAGTGCCTCACCTGTAACAACAACACGCCCAGCGCCAAGATCGTCAAGTACGTGAAGCGCGAGCTGCGTGACATGGGCATCACCGACGCCCGGCAGAACCAGGGCGGTCTGCAGATCCTGACCACGATCGACCCGAAGGTCCAGGAGGCGGCGGAGAAGGCGGCCAACCGCGCCAAGAAGTCGTCGCCGCTCCACGACATGGCCGAGACCTACAAGTCGGCCCTGGTCTCCATCGATCCGGACAACGGCCGGGTCCTGGCGTATTACGGCGGACCCGACGCGGCGAGCTGGGACTACGCGGGCCCGAACTACGACGACACCGGGCAGAAGTTCCTCGGCGGTGGACGCCCGCCCGGCTCGACGTTCAAGATCTACACGTTGATTGCGGCCCTGAGTGCGGGCTACGGCATGGACACCATCTGGGACTCCACGCTGAAGAAGGTCGACGGCGGCGGCAAGATCAGCAACTCCGGCCGTGAGGGCGGCAGCCTGCAGTGCCCGGAGAAGGCCTGCGACCTCGAGACTTCCGTCGAGCAGTCGTACAACTTCACCTTCTACTGGCTCGCCGACGCGCTCGGCCCGGAGAAAGTCATCGAGCAGGCTCACAAGGCCGGCATCCAGCTGATCGGCGACCCGGAGACGACCGCCCGCTACGACCTCAACAAGCTGAGCGAGTCGGACCTGAAAGAGAAGAACTACGGTCGCGAGGTCGGCTTCGGTCAGTACGCCATCACGGCGCTCGACCACGCCAGCGGCGTCGCGACGATCGCCAACAACGGCGTCTACAACAAGGCGCACTTCGTCCAGAGGGTGTCCGAGCGCGACCCCAAGACCGGTAAGTTCACCGCGATCAAGGGCAAGGGCGAGAAGCTCAAGGGTGTCGAAGCGTTCACGCCGGACGTGGCGGCCGCCGTGCAGAACGTCATGCAGAAGATCCCCGGCATCAACGGGATCTCGCTCGACAACGGCCGCAAGGCGATCGGCAAGACCGGCACCTGGGAGTTCACCGGCAAGGGCGGCAAGAGCGGTGACAACGGTGACGCCTGGATGGTGGGCGGCACCAAACACCTCGCCACTTCGGTCTGGGTCGGCCGGGAGAAGGTCAACAAGAAGACCAAACAGATGGACCTGCTCCCGATCTACAAACCCGGTGGCAAGCCGATGAACGGTGGCTCGGTCCCGGGCCAGATCTGGAAGCAGTTCATGGACGCGGCGTCCAAGGCGATCGATGCCAAGAACGACGACTTCCTGCCGAACTCGACGGCGTTCGTCGACCCGTCCAAGCAGGGCAACGGCGTCAAGCCGCCGCCGCCCCCGCCGGAGCCGGAGAACCCCGCCTGTCAGGGCATCCCGCTGCTGTGCCAGGACAACGGCGGCAACGGCAACGGTGACAACGGCGGCAACGGCAACGGCGGCAATGGAAACGGCAACGGGAACGGCAACGGCGACAACGGTCAGGAACAGGGCACGCCCGGCACCTTCCCGACGTTCCCCGGCGGTGATGCCGGCAACGACACCGGCACCGGCGGCGGGGAGAACGACGGCGACAACGCCGACGACGGCGGCTGACCCACAGGCATGACGGAACGGCGTCCTCTCCTCGCGGAGACGGGCGCCGTTCCGGTTTTATGACCTTGTGGCCGGACTGTGCCGGAGGGTGTCGCCTGTCCGGGCCGGCGATGCGGCATGATGCCAAAGCATGAGCGCGCCTTCGTCCCCGGAAGCCGACCGGCCTGACCTGCCCGCCGAATCGGACGGCTTCGTCCGGGGGCTGTCACAGGCGATCGGAGGACCGCTCGGCGACCACGCCGTCCGCCCCGGACCCCGGCCCGGCCGGTTCTGGAACGCACAGCGGATCATCCTCGCGCTGGTGTGCATGACGCTCGCGCTGAGCTGGGTGCAGAAGTCGCCCTGCCAGGACGGCGACTGGCAGAAGAACGTCCAGTACACGAGGTTCTGCTACACCGACGTGCTGGCCCTGTACTACGCCGAGGGACTCAACGAGGGCAAGGTGCCCTACAAGGACCACCCCGTCGAATACCCGGTCGTCACCGGGTACTTCATGGGTGCGCTCGGTCTGCCGGTCCACGCCCTCGGCGAGAAATACCCGGACATCAACCAGGGCAAGTGGTTCTACAACATCAACGCCCTGGTCCTCTCCATCCTGGCGGTCGCCTCCGCGGCGATGATGCTCGCCCTGCGGCGCCGCAGACCCTGGGACGTGGCGATCTTCGCGCTGTCACCGATCCTGCTGGTCACCGCCACAGTGAACTGGGACTTCCTCGCCATCGGCCTGGCCCTGTTCGGCCTCTATGCCTGGGCCAGACGCTGGCCGATCCTCGCCGGCTTCCTCCTGGGCCTGGGCGGCGCGGCGAAACTCTGGCCACTGTTCATCCTGGGCCCCCTGCTGGTCCTCGGCCTGCGCTCCAAACGAGTCCCGCAGTTCCTGCTGGCGACCGGCGCGGCGATCGTGGCCTGGCTGGCGGTCAACCTCCCGGTCGCGATCCTGTACCGCGACAGCTGGGATCGCTTCTTCAACCTGAACCGCGAACGGCCGATCGACTGGGGTACGTCCTGGTACATCGGCCGCTACCTCGACTCGAAATGGAACACCGGCGTCGCCGGAGACCAGGGCCCCTTCCAATGGCTCAGCGACCACGTCCCGGTCCTCAACAACATCTCGTACGCGCTGACGTTCCTCGCCTGCGCCGCCATCGGCGTCCTCTGCCTGCTGGCACCCCGCCGGCCGCGCCTCTCCCAGGTGGCGTTCCTGGTCGTCGCCGCCTTCCTGATCTTCAGCAAGGTCTGGTCCCAGCAGTACGTCCTCTGGCTTCTGCCCCTGATCGTCCTGGCCCGCCCGCGCTGGGGGGCGATCATCGCGTGGTCGGTGGCGGAGATCGGCTACTTCACGGCCTTCTACGCGGAGTTGCTGGGCGCCGGCGGCAAGCCGGTGATCCCCGAGGGCACGTTTGTGCTGGCCTCCAGCCTGCGCCTGATCACGGTGGCGATCCTGTGCGGTCTGGTCATCCGCGAGATCTGGCGGCCTGAGCTGGACCCGGTCCGCCAGACCTACGCCGACGACCCCGACGGCGGGGTGTTCGACGGGGCGCCGGATGCGGGATGGTTGTCGTCGCTGCGACAGCGGCTGCGTCTCGAACCGCGGCCGGCTGCTGTGGAATCGGCGTCGGAGAGTGCGCCGCCGCCTCCCCCGCCGCCGCCTCCTACTCCGGCGCCGGTCGGCTGATCAACGCTGGTTGGCTTCGGTCAGCGTGCGGCGGTCTTCACGCCTCGCCTCCCCTTTGCCCGGCCTGGCCTGGCGCTGGCCGGGCATGGCGGCTGCCTCGGGTGGTGTCCTTGGGGGCGTCAGTTCAGGCGGAAGACCACCGAGTTGTCGTCGAGGTCTTCGCGGCGGATGCCGAGAGCGTCGACCGGGACATCGCCGGCGCGTTCCCAGGGGGTGCCGGTGACCTCGGAACGCAGCAGCAGGACCGTGGTGATGCCGAGAGCTCGCAGGTACTGAACGCTGGCGGCGTCCGGGAACGCGGCGACGGAACGGCGTAGCTCGGACTGGCGCTGCGGGGCAAACCCGCCGCTGCCGTTCGCCACCTGCTGGAAGCGGGAGGTGGACCAGAGCATGACGGTCTGATCGGTCAGGCCCGCGGTCGGCAGGACGAGCATCGGGCCGGTGACCGTCCGCATCGAGGCGGGCTGGTCCGGCACGACCGGATGCGCGGTGGCGTTCCAGGTCTCGACCAGGACCAGCAGCAACGGAATCAGCGTCGCCAGGCGCAGCCACGGGCCCGGCCACGGCGGCATGCGATGCGCGGCCAGGTGCTCGGCCCGGCGGACGAACTCGGCGACAGCCCCGGCAGCCAGGATGGCGAGCAGCAACGTCACCCACACCATGAGCCGGCCCGGGATCCGCACACCGAACGAGGCCGGCAGGTGCCCGAACAGCGGCAGGTAGGTCCAGCGGCCGTCGAAGAACGTGGTGCCGAGCGTGAGCAGCACGCCGAGGATGACCGCCGCGAGCAGGATGAGCCGCTGCCAGATCCGCCAGACCGAAAACACCAGCCCGACCAGCGCGAACGCGTAGAGGACAAAGCCCGGCAGCAACGCCATCTCCGCCGGCCAGCCCAGCGATTCGCGCGGCACGGCATGGGGAGCGCCCCAGATGCGTGACTCGGCCGGGCCGATCAGCAGGCTTCGCAGCGGCGGTGAGAAGAATTTGATCTCGGTCCCGGCCGGGCCCGTGTCCGGCACCCGCAGGTACGGGAGCGCGATCATCGCCCCGACACCAGCGAAGATCAGAAGACCCAGCCCGTCGGTGACCAGCAGACGCCACCCGAGGACAGGGCGGGGCGAGCGGCGGCGCAATCGGCGAACCAGGACGGCGGCCGCGACAACCACAAAGATGGCGCCCAGCACGTAGGCGAACGGCAGACCCAGCGAGAACCCGAGACTGACCTGCCAAGTGGCGATTATCCAGCCGGTCGCCGCCCACCCGGCATGGCGGCGGTCCGGGCGGAACCCGTACCGCATGGACCAGCCGTGCCCCCGCGCAAGCATGGCCAGCGCCAGGGGAATGCCGCCGGCCGAAATGATGTCGAGGTGGCCCTCCTGCGCCAGGCGCCACGGCGCGTACGCGAAAGCCACCGCACCGACCAGCGCACCCGTCCGCCCGGCGCCGAGCTGGCGAATCAGGGCGTACCCGCCGATGGCCAGCAGCGCGTGCGCAAGGACAAAGAGGATGTTGTAGCGCAGGACCGCCGCCAGCGGTCCTTCACCGATCATGCCTGCGGGTGCGTAACCGAGCAGGCTGTTCCCGAACGCGAAGCTGTAGGCCTCGGGGAAGAAGGCGTTCGACTGCCACAGCCGGGCCGGGTCGGTGATCAGGATGTGCCCGGCCCAGGACACCTGCCACGCCTGCCGCGACGGATCCCAGTTGTCCTGCGGGAAGGTGTGCAGCGGGTAGCGCAGGGTGGGCCAGGTCAGCAGCACCGCAAGCAGCAGCGAACCGTAGACGACCAGGGCGTATTCGTGAATCAGCCCGCGCCCGGTCGCTCGTGTCGCCCGGCGGATCCGGCCCGGGGCGCGCTCCGACGTCTCGGCGAAGGCGGTCCAGGGATCCGGCGGGGCGCCGGGCGGACGGGTCGAGGGCAACTTCGACTTCCGGCGGCGGCCGGGCGGCGTTGCCTTCTTGTCCTCGCCGTTCTTCTCACCGGGCGTCGCCGGATCAGCTTTGGCCCCTGCAGGGTCGCCGGCCTTCGGGCCCGCGGCGCCAGCTTTGAGGTCCGCGCCGGCCGCAGCAGCAGCTTTCGGGTCTGTGGTCGAGGCAGTGCCGCTCTTCGGGTCCGCGCTGGCCGCAGCAGCGACCTTCGAGCCTGCACTGGTCGCGGTGACGGCCTTCGGATCTGTGCTGGTTGCGGTGCCGGCCTTCGGGTCTTCGCCGATCGCAGCGCCAGCTTTCGGGTCTGCGCTGGTGGGAGGGCCGGTCTTTGGGTTCGTGCTTGAGGCAGCGCTGGTCTTCGGGTCCATACCGGTCGCCGAGCGGGCGGCGGGGTCAGTGCCGGCCTGAGAGGTGGAGCTCGCCGCCAGATCTGTGCTGGTCGCGGTGTCCGTCTTCGGAGACGTTCCGGAGGTAGCAGCTTTCAGGCCTGTGCCGAGCGCGGCGGCTTCGGACGCCGCGGCGGAACCCGGATCGCTCTTGGGGGCGAGGCCAGGGCCGTTCGCAGCACCGGAAGCGGGCGCCGGACCGCCGGGCATATCGATCGTCGAGCCGTTGGAAGGAAACTCGGTCTCTGCCGCGGTCGCGCCCCCGGCGGAACCTGGCTTGTCCTGGTTGGACAAAAGAGCCGCATCGGCACCCTGCGGGACTGCCGGGCGCAGCGTTCCGGGCGTCGGCGGTGTGGCCTTCGCAGCACGGCCACGGCGGAACCCTGCCCACCTCCGCACCCGCTTGGGCACCGCCTCGTCCTCGCCCACCGCCGAAGAGCCGGCCGCCGTCACAGAACCGCCCACCGCCGGAGAGCCGGACGCGGCCCGCGAACCCGTCGCGCCCGGAGGCCTGACCGCCGCCGAAGGGTCGGCAAGCGGCGAAGGGCCGGCAAGCGGCGAAGGGCCGGAAGTGTCCGGAGAGCTGACCGCCGGCCGAGAGCCGGACGCTTCCGGAGAGCCATCTGCCGGGCGAGAGTCGGACGCTGCCGGAGGGCTGCCCGGCGATGCGGATTCCGAGGACGCAGCGGGCATGACACCGGGAGCTGCCGTGGATTCGGCAGCCGGCACGGGCTCAGTGGCGCCGGCTTCGGTTGCCGGGACCTCGGAGGTCGGGCTGGCGGGCCCAGGCGGCGGAGTCTCCCGGGATGCTGCGGGATCGGCGCCGACCTGCGGCTGCTCGGTCGTCATGCTGCTCCCTCGTGCCGGTGGCTAGCTGCCCGCCTTCTCGCGCAGGAGAGCGATGTCGGCGGTCTGACCTTCCACTCCGCCTGGCGTCTCGACGATTGCCGGGGCGTCCGCGGCGCGGATCGCGGCCACGACCAACTCCGGGTCGATCTTGCCATTGCCGAGGTTGTCGTGCCGGTCGCGGCCCGAGTCGAAGGTGTCCTTGGAGTCGTTGGCGTGGATCAGGTCGATGCGGCCGGTGATGGACTTGACGCGGTCGACGATGTCCAGGAGCTCTTCGCCGCCGGCGTGCGCGTGGCAGGTGTCCAGGCAGAAGCCTGCTCCGAACTCACCGACGGCGTCCCACAGCCGTTTCAGGTTGTCGAAGCGGCGGGCGATCGCGTGGTCACCGCCGGCCGTGTTCTCGATCAGGATGGGGAGGGGCAGGCCGCCTTCTTTTTCCGCGTACGCGAAGGTCTTGCGCCAATTGTCGAATCCGACGGCGATGTCGTCGCCGGCGTTGACGTGGCCGCCGTGCACGATCAGGCCTTTGGCGCCGACCGCGGCGGCTGCGCGGGCGTGGGCGAGCAGCAGTTTGCGGCTGGGGATGCGGATGCGGTTGTTCAGCGTCGCCACATTGATCACGTAGGGCGCGTGGATGTAAACGTCCACGTCGGACGTCTTGAGCGCCTCCGCGTCCGGGCGGGCCGCCGGGGACTTCCAGCCCTGGGGATCGGCGAGGAAGAACTGGACGGCGTCGGCGCCGCGTGCGGCTGCCGCGTCGAGGGGTTCGGCGGGGTCGACATGGGCTCCGATGCGCATGGGTCCGAGCCTACGACGTGGGTACGACGCTCACCCGCCGTTGCCGTGCCGCAACGGTCCGCGTCACCGTGCTTGTCGGCGGGTCGTTAATCGAGAGGATCACACATACCTACGTACCGGTGCGAATCGGTCGAGCAGGGAGATGGTGCATGTCTCGGCAAGTCCGACACCGTGTGACGGCGGTGGCGCTGGGCGGGTTTCTGCTCGGTGCCGCGCTGCTGACGACCGGCACGGCGAACGCCGATCAGCTCGAGGGCGGCGCCCGGCAGGTGGTTTTCGCGGGCGGCGGGGTGCTCGGCCTCTCCTGCAAGTCCACGCCCTCCGTGGAATCGATGACGGTTCCCGCCGATGGCACCGTCCGCGTCGTGAACCGGACCGGTCACGGCGCAAAGTTGCTGATCAACGGCACTTCGAAGGGTTCCATCCCGGACGACGGTGCGACCGAGGTCGTCTTCCGCCGGGGCACCACCGCGGTCACCCTCGACCCGAACTGCACGATCGCCGACCAGGCCACGCCGGTGCTGGTCACGGCGACGCCGTCACTGACGGCTCAGCCCGATCCGATGCCGGCGCCGACCGACACGGCTGCCGCCGAGACGCCGTCGGCACCCTCGAACACCCCGGCGACCTCGGACGGCAGCGGTTCCTCCCTGCCCGACTCCGTCTCGCCGGCGACACAGCCGCAGCGCCCGTCGACCTCGGTCGCGGGCCGGCCTTCCGAGGTTCGGCCGCAGACCTCCCGGGTCAACAGCGTCGCCGCCCAGGCCGCGACCACGGCCGCGCAGGCGATGCCGCACGGTGGTGCGGCCCCGAGGGTCAAGACCAAGGCCACCACCCTTCGGGGTACGGGCGCAGCAGTCGCACCCGCGTTCTCCGGCATGCCACCGGGGGACGAGAAGACGATTCTTCCCGGCGTACCGAGTCTGGAACTGACCCCGCCCGAGACGCAGGCTGCGCCGGTTGTCCCGGTCGTGCCGCCCACGGACGTCGTGGCGGCGGAGCCGGTGGCGGCAGTGCGGCCGATGCCGGAGTCGCAGCCGATCGGGCTGCTGGCTCTGATCGCCGGCGTCAGTGTGGCGGGCGTCGCAGTAGCCGCAATTCGGGCAATTGTGTCGCAACGTGCATCTCGGGCATCTGTCGCGTAGACTTCTCGGCAGATGCTCCGCGGGGCGGCCGTTCCAACCTCATCGGTGTGGTCGTTCCTCCCCAGGTCCCACCCAGCGAATGCGGACCGGACGCCCCGCGGCTTCCACCTCGAAGGGCCTCGTCCACAGGACGGGGCCCTTTTTGGGCACACGGTCGCTCGCGGGTATGCTGACTCGGTTCGCAGTGTGTCGACCGTGGGCTTCAGCTCACGGTTTTCTGCTGCGAGCGACACAAGACCTCCTGCCACGGAAATCCCGTGGCCGCCAAGCCCACAGGAGGTGAGAACGTCTTGCGTCATTACGAACTCATGGTGATCCTCGACCCCAGTCTCGAGGAACGCACCGTAGCCCCGTCGCTCGACACGTACCTGAACGTCATCCGCACCGCGGGTGGCTCGGTCGAGAAGCTCGATGTGTGGGGCCGTCGCCGGCTCTCGTTCGAGATCAACAAGAAGGCCGAAGGCATCTACGCCGTCGTCGACCTGCAGGCGACGCCGGAGGCCGTGGCCGAGCTGGACCGTCAGCTCCGTCTCAACGAGTCCATCCTGCGTACCAAGGTCATCCGGCCCGAGACCCGCTGACGGTCGTTTTTTGTCAGGGGGCTCTGGGAGCCTCCTTGCAGAAACGCATGAAGCGGCGAGGAGAAGATCATGGCAGGAGAAACCACCATCACGGTCGTCGGCAACTTGACCGACGACCCTGAGCTGCGCTTCACCCCTTCGGGGGCGGCAGTCGCCAAGTTCCGCATCGCTTCGACGCCGCGGACGATGGACAAGCAGTCGGGCGAATGGAAAGACGGCGAGCCACTCTTCCTTGCGTGCAACGTCTGGCGTGACGCTGCCGAGCATGTCGCCGAGTCGCTGCAGCGTGGCGCTCGGGTGATCGTGCAGGGCCGGCTGCGCCAGCGGTCTTACGAGACGCGTGAGGGCGAGAAGCGCACCGTCTATGAGCTCGAGGTCGACGAGATCGGCCCGTCTCTGCGCTACGCCACGGCGAAGGTGCAGAAGATGTCCCGGTCTGGCGGCGGCGGAGGTGGCGGCTTCGGCGCCTCCGGCGGCGGCGGTGGTGGCAACCGGCAGCCCAGCAACGGCGGCGGGGGTGGAGGCGGCAACAACTCCAACTTCGACGACCCGTGGGCGACGGCGGCCCCGGCTTCCGGTGCTCGTTCCGGCGGTGCCAGCAGCAACTCCTCGTTCGACGACGAGCCACCTTTCTGAGCCCCCGCGGGGCTTCGTGATTTCAGGAGTTAAGAGCTATGGCTAAGGCTGCGGCACTTCGCAAGCCGAAGAAGAAGGTGAACCCGCTCGACAAGGACGGGATCACCTACATCGACTACAAGGACACCGCGCTGCTGCGCAAGTTCATCTCCGACCGCGGCAAGATCCGCGCTCGGCGGGTCACCGGTGTGACCTCGCAGCAGCAGCGGCAGATCGCCCGCGCGGTCAAGAACGCCCGTGAGATGGCGCTCCTGCCGTACACGGCCACGGCGCGCTGAGGGGAGGCACCGATATGAAGATCATCCTCACGCAGGAGGTGTCGGGCCTCGGCACCCCCGGCGACATCGTCGAGGTCAAGAACGGCTACGGCCGCAACTACCTGCTTCCGCAGGGCTTCGCGATCCAGTGGACCAAGGGCGCCGAGAAGCAGGTCACGGTCATCAAGCGGGCGCGTGACGCCCGCGAGATCCGCGACCTGGGCCAGGCCAACGAGGTCAAGGGCCAGCTCGAGGGTCTGAAGGTCACCCTGACGGCGCGCTCCGGCACCGGTGGCCGCCTGTTCGGGTCGATCACGCCGGCCGAGATCGTCGACGCGGTGAAGACCGCCGGTGGTCCGGTCCTGGACCGTCGTCGCCTCGAACTGCCGACCACGATCAAGACCACGGGCGCTTACAAGGTCCAGGTCAAGCTGCACCCCGAGGTGACCGCGTCGTTCCCCGTGAACGTCGTCGCCGCCAAGTAACACGGCTCACGAGAAGCGCGCCGGCCCTGCGGGGTTCGGCGCGCTTTTTCGTTCTTCTGGTCTGTGGCTTGATTTTGCCTGTCAGCTGAGTGATTGGCCGGTGATGGCCGAGGTCAGCACCGTTGCGAGGCCGCCGCCCATGACCGCCGCCGCCAGGCCGACACTGGCCGCCTTCCAGGCCCCGCTGGCCCGGCGCAGACCCACTGCTACAAGCATGCTCAGCACCAGTGACAGGCCGAACTGCGGTGCCGCTCCCGCGAGCGTGCTCAGCGCGTGCGCCTGCTGAGCACCGTTCAGCACCAGCATGTAGAGGACAAAGAGGACGACCGGTACGCCGTACCAGACAACGGTGTAACCCACGGCCGCGAGCGGACCGCCGGTGTCCTCCTCGATGTCCTCATCGGGCTCAAGGAGATCGTTCTGCCGTGCCGAAGGCGACGGCAGCGTGCTGACCGGCCGACGCTCGTAGGTGCCGGCGGAGGAAGCCACCGCACCCCGCGGCGGCCAGGTCGTGTCCGGCGGATCCTGCCAGCGCGCCCCGGTGCGCTGAATGACCTCGGTGGCACCCTCGGACGCCGAGTTGGCCGCCGGGACCTTGACGGAGGCGGCAGCACCGTTCTTGGACGGCGGCCGGAACGGGACGAAGTCCGACGTGCTGATCCGCCGCGACTCACCGTCGGCAAGATCGCTGCCCGTCTGAAGCTCACGCCGCCAGTCACCGGTGTTGCCCTCGCGGTAGGTCGCCGAGCCGCCGGCGCCCTCTTCGCGCTCGGCTTCCCGCCAGGCGCCGGGCTCGATCCGCTGCCGAATCTCGGTGGTGGCCGCCTCGGCGGGCAGTGGGGGCTCGCCGGTCTCGGCACGGAGCTGGTTGCGCCAGGAGTCGGTGCGTTCCGCGGCCTGGGCCTCGGCGCGCCAAGCGCCGGGCTGGGAGGAGACCGGTCGCGTCGGCGTCTGAGGCTGCGCGGAAACCGGCCGCTGGTCCTCGTCGCGCTCGACGTAGCCCGTTTGGCCCGCGCCGCGCTCGGCGTAACCGGGACGGTCGTCGTTGCGCTGAGGGAAGCCGGGTTGTGCCGAGACGGGACGGTCGTCGTCGCGTTGCCAGGCGCCGGGCTGCGCCGAAACGGGCCGAACCTCGTCGCGTCGCCAATCCGCGGCCGGCTGGGCCGAGACGGGTCGGTCGGTGTCACGCCGCCAGTCCGCGGCCGGCTGGGCCGACACCGGCGCGTCAGCCGTGGGCTGCCATGTCGACGGCTGGGCCGAGATGGGCATGTTGGCTTCGCGCTGACGGGCGGCCGGCTGCGGGGAGATCGGCCGGGTCGGGGCATCACCGTCGAGCCGCCACACCTCGGGGTCGAGCGCAGGCTCGGCACTCGCCGTCAGCTGCAGACGGGCCGGACCCGGCTCCGGCGCACGACGGCGACCGCCGCCACCACCGGTGTCACCGGGCTGGTCGATGCCCCGGCGCATGCTCTCGTCGCCGTTGCGACGTGCGACAGCTTCGCTGCTCTCGATGGCAGCGCGTCGCCCGCTACCACCTCCGCGAGGGCCCCTGCGAGGGCCTCGGTCATCGTCCTCGTCTTCGTCGTCCTCGAGCTCTTCGCGATGCCACTGGCCGGTGTCGCTGTCGCGCAGCCAGACGTCGGACTCGGGATCACGGTGCCAGGCACCGGATTCGAGCTCCCGCTGCCAGCTGGTGTCGCGCTGCCCCCGCCGGGCGCCGTAGTCGCGGCCGGTCTCCGGGCCGCGGTCGGAATCCGGACGGCCGCGCTGCACTTCGGGACCACGCGGCATCCCACCGCTGCGCTGGCCGCCTTCCACGCCGCGGCGCGGTTCGGGACCGCGAGGCATACCCTCGCTGCCGCGTCGTGGCGGCAGATCGGATTCCTTGCGCCGCGGCGGCATGTCCGTCTCGCCACGCCGAGGCGGCATGTCGGTCTCACCGCGCCGGGGCGGCATGTCAGTCTCACCGCGCCGGGGCGGCATGTCCGTCTCGCCGCGCCGAGGCTCGGGTCCTCGGAAGGCCTCCGGGCCGCGGCGGGGCTCATCGTCGCGCGGTGCGCCCTGCCACCGCTCGATCTCGCCGCCACGCTGAGGTTCGCGGAACGTCTCGGGCTGCCGGAACTCCGGCTCTCGCTGCCAGGACCCGGTGTCGGACCGCCGGCCGGACCGCGTGCCGTTCTCAGCGTCGCGCTGCCAGGAGGCCGCGCCGCCGTCGGCGTCGCGCTGCCAGGGGGCTGAGCTCGCGCCGTTCTCGGATCCCCGCTGCCAGGGCGCCGCGCCTGCACCGTTCTCGGCGTCGCGCTGCCAGGACGCCGGCGCTGCGCCGTTGTCGGGCTCGCGTTGCCAGGAGCCGGTGTCGGTTCGCCGGCCGGGCTCGGCGTCGCGCTGCCAGGAGCCGGTGTCGCGTCGGGCGCCGCCGTCGGGCTCGCGCTGCCAAGATCCGGTCTCGGTGCGACTGCCGAACTCCGGCCGTGCCGCGGCGTCGGGCGGACCGCCGATCTCCGGGCGGCTGCCGATCGCCGGGCGCCCACCGTTGGCTCCGCGTTGCCACGAACCGGTGTCCGGCAGTCCGCCGTTCTCAGGCTCCCGCTGCCAGGAGCCGGTGTCGGTTCGCCGGCCGGGCTCGGCGTCGCGCTGCCAGGAGCCGGTGTCGCGTCGGGCGCCGCCGTCGGGCTCACGCTGCCACGAACCGGTGTCGGAGCGCCTGCCGGGCTCCTGCTCGGTCTGCCACGAGGGCGGGTCGATCCGGGACTGCCGGGCGCCGCCCACCTCGGGCTCGCGCTGCCAGGAACCGGTGTCGCTGCGGCTACGCCGGCCGCCGGTCTCGCCCGCCGGCGGACCACTGGGCGTGCCGGTCTCGCGCTGCCAGCTGCCCGTGTCGGTGCGGCTCTGCCAGCTGCCGGCGTCACGCTCACGCGGCTGCAACGGCAGCGGAATGACGCCCGTCTCGGACGCGGTCTGCGCCCACGGGTCGACGGGCGGCCCAGGCTCGGGGTCACGCCGCCACGAACCGGAGTCACGCCAGCTGTCGCCGCGCGCCTCATCACCGCTCCGCCAGCCGTCGGCGGGCGGAGACGACGTGCGCCAGCTGTCCGTCCGCGGCTGGTCGCGCCGGGCTTCGTCGCCGCTGCGCCAGCTGTCGGTCGTCGGCGGGCTCTGCCAGCTGCTGGTGGTGGTGCTCGAGCGCCAGCCGTCACCGGCGGGCGGTTCCGGCGTGTCACGGCGCCAGGTCGGCTCGACAGCCGCCGGGTCCTGGAACGCGGGCATGCTCCCGGTGTCGGTGTGCCCCGCCCAGTTGTCGGCGTCGGAGCGGACCGTCCAGCCCGTGCCGCCACTCGTGCGTGACCCCACATCGGGCGCGCGCCGGCGACCCACCTGCGGCGAGCCGTCGCTCAGACCGGCCTGGCCTGCGGCCGACTGGCGCCAAGCAGCCCGGTCATCCTCACGGACCAGGTGGCGGCCGTCGTCGACCGGCGTCGACCAACTTCCCGAGTACGAGGTGGGCGCGCTGGGCGTCGCTGATTCCGTACGCGGGGATTCGGCGAACTGTTGCCAGCTCGGACGGGTGTCCCAGGCGGGGCGGCTGCTCTCGGGCTCCCGCGGCCGCGGCGGCGGGGCGTCGGCGGCCTGCCACGGGGTCGCCGGGTCGGTGAACTGCTGCCACGCCGGGCGCTCCTCGCCGCGTGACGACTCCCACGGCGGGGTCGCGCGTGGCTGACCGCTCTGCCATGTCTCGGCGGGAGGCTGCTGCCACGACGGTGTTGCGTCTGCGGGCTGCCAGGTGGGCGTACCGGAGGAGGTCTGGTCGTCGGTCTGAGGGGTCGGCCAGGCGGTGCCGGAGATGGCCGGGAGTTGGGTCGGCAGCTCGGGCTGCGGCGGGGTGGCGGCCGCGTCACCGGCCTGCCAGGCCTCCGTGGTCGTGCGCCAGCCGTGCGTGCCCGAGGCCGAACGCCACTCGGTGGTCTGCCGCCAGCGCGCGCTCTCGGTCGTGGAGCGCCATTCGGACGTCTGGGTGCGCCAGCCGACGCCTTCTGCCGGCAGCGCGGGGCGACCGGTGGCTGCGACATCGGACCAGCGACTCAGCGTGCCGGACTGCTCACTGGGCGTTTCGGGGTTCTGCTGAGCCCAGGCATCGGCCCGTAGCGACCAGGCGACGGCTTCAGGGATCGGCTGCATGCTGCCCGTGTCGGCGGGCGAACCCGTGCCCCAGGTCCCCGAAGTCGGCTGGACTTTCTCGGACGAATCGGGATCATCCGGGCGGTTTGTGGGTGTCCAGGAGTCCGGCGCGCTCCTTTCGCGCGGCAGGCGGGCGCCGTAGTCCCACTCCCGTTGGTCCACGTTCAAAAGCGTGACGTGCAAAGGACCGATCTGCAACGCCCTGGAGCGACTGCTTGGTCACGGAGGCCAGGTTTTTATCTCTCCACATGGTGGGGACGACAAATCCGCTGGTCAGCAACCCCGCCCCCGAACCATCCCCAGGGGTTTTACACAGCCTGTGCACAGGGCCACGCACAGGAGGAGCCGAGTTGTCCACAGGTTGTCCCGAGGCTCGTCCACCGGCCCGCTTGGGCCGATGACGTGCGGGTTCGTATGGTTACCCGCGCCGGATCAGGTCGTCTTCCGGGCTCGTACCGACTTTTTCGGCGAATTTGTGGTCCCGGTCACCCGTGCGGGGTCGCGCTCACCCGAAAGTGTCGTACCCGGGCTGTTTGATCACGGTGCAGGAACGACGATGGAGGGGTAGGTCGGCATGTCGATCACCGACGACGCACGACCGGAGTCCCGGCCGCAGTCACCACCGGGGGGCAAGGGCCCTGGTGGCCGTCCGCCCGGAGGGGGCGGGCCGCCGCCGCAGACCGGGGGCTTCGACAAATCCCCGCCGCAGGACATCGCGGCCGAGCAGAGCGTTCTGGGCGGCATGCTGCTGTCCAAGGACGCCATCGCCGACGTCGTCGAGATCCTCAAGTCCCACGACTTCTACCGCCCCATGCACGCGACGGTCTTCGACACGATCCTGGAGCTCTACGGCCGGGGTGAGCCGGCCGACGGCGTCACCGTGGCGGCGGCGCTCTCCGACTCGGGCGACCTGCAGCGCATCGGCGGCGTGCCCTACCTCCACACCCTCATCGAGAGCGTGCCGACCGCGGCCAACGCCTCCTACTACGCCCGCATCGTCTCCGAGCGCGCGGTCCTGCGCCGCCTCGTCGAGGCAGGCACCAAGATCACACAGCTCGGGTACGGCACCGGTGGCAACGGCGGCATGGACGTCGACGACATCGTCGACCTGGCCCAGCAGGCCGTCTACGACGTGACGGAACGCCGGGTCAGCGAAGACTTCGCCATCCTGGCCGACATGCTCCAGCCGACGCTGGACGAGATCGAAGCCGTCGGCGCCACCAACGGCATGATGACCGGCGTCCCCACCGGTTTCTCCGACCTCGACCGCCTGCTCAACGGCCTCCACGCCGGCCAGCTGATCATCGTGGCCGGCCGCCCCGGTCTCGGTAAGTCGACGGCGTCGATGGACTTCGCCCGCAACGCGGCGATCCGCGCCAACTGCGCCAGCGCCATCTTCTCCCTCGAAATGAGCAAGATCGAGATCGTGATGCGCCTCCTGTCCGCCGAGGCCAGGGTCCCGCTCCACATCCTGCGCTCAGGCCAGCTCTCCGACGACGACTGGACCAAACTCGCCCGCCGCATGGGCGAGATCAGCGAAGCCCCGATCTTCGTCGACGACACCCCGAGCATGAACCTGATGGAAATCCGCGCCAAGGCCCGCCGCCTGAAGCAGCGCCACAACCTGAAGCTCATCGTGGTCGACTACCTCCAGCTGATGTCCTCCCCGAAAAAGACGGAAAGCCGCCAGCAGGAAGTCGCGGAGCTGTCCCGTGGCCTGAAACTGCTGGCCAAGGAAGTCGAATGCCCGGTCATCGCGGTGAGCCAGCTGAACCGCGGCCCCGAGCAGCGGACGGACAAGCGCCCCCAGCTGTCCGACCTGCGTGAGTCCGGCTCTATCGAGCAGGACGCCGACGTCGTGATCCTGCTCCACCGCGACGACTACTACGACAAGGAAAGCCCCCGGGCCGGCGAAGCCGACTTCATCGTCGCCAAGCACCGAAACGGCCCCACCGACACCGTCACGGTCGCCGCCCAACTCCACCTGTCCCGCTTCGTAGACATGGCAATCGTCTAGCGCGCCTCAACAACATAAGAAGACCCAGCTTCAGCGGGCGACCAGTAAAGCGGAGACTCCCCGAACAGCATCAGCGTGGTCTGATCAGCGCGGATCGACACGGTGAAGAGATTCTGCGATGCCTGGTATTCGGCCTGCTCGGGATCGGGCTCCTTCAATGCCCATCCGCGTCTCGCCAGCGCGGTACCTACGCTGTTCAGAGCCTCGGCGGGCGACGTGTCGACGAGGCCTGCCTTGAGTCTGATCTCGAAGCCGAACTTCTCCTCGCTCCAGTCGACTGAACCCGGTGACCGCCGGAGAGGACCCCGATCCCAGGTCACCGCTATCTGTCCGCTGGGCATCGCTTCCGCGAGCAGCTCCATCAGCTCGGCCCGGAACATGTGGTACGCGGTGTCGACGGCCTCGACCATCGCGTGCCAGGACGGAGGGATGGTCAGTTGCTGCTGCATGGGCCGCACGGGCAACGGCACACCATCGACGAAGTGGCGCTGCTTGAAAGCTTCCCAAGTCGGGACGCCGATGGGCCGGGTGGCATGGATGCCGGAAGTAACTTCGACTTCGTAGATGACGCCGGCCCGCGTCATCGCAGCCTCCGCTGATTCCAACGCAGATTCGGCAAGCTCGGGATCGTTGTAGTCCCGCTCATCGATGAAAAAAGCCGTGCGGAGGTCGTCGTACGCCTCGCCGTACTCGTAGACGTAGACGCTCGACCTCGAACCCTTACCGCCCATGACCATCCCGCTCGATTGTCTCAAGCTGATCCAGCGCCGCGGCCTCTTCCATCGCGGCCTCCACGGCCTCGCGTTGCAGGCCGTTCACAGCGACGTAGGGCTTGTAGATCGTGTTGTGCTCGATGTCGGCCGCCACGGAAGCTCGCTGGGTAGTCAACTGAAGCTCGTAGGTGCAGGGCAGTCCGTCAGTTTCGATCGAGATGATCACCGGGATCACCCGGTAGGACGGGGCTTGAGCCTTCGGCTGGGCGTACATGTTCTCGATCTCCAGAATCCGGTCGCCGAAGTGAGTCTTCACCAGTTCCAGCGCCGCCGAGAGCGTATCCATGTCGGGCACGGTAAGCCGCAGACCAACCGCATCGATGACGTCACCGACTCGATAATCCAGCCGCGCCGGCCGGTTCGGCCGTTCAGAGGTCATGCGCCTGACCTTGTCGAGAAGGTCACCGCTCCGCTTGGAGCGGCCCGAGACCAGTGCATCACCACCCAACTGGCTGGCCAATTCCTCAACCTCGAGCGTCGCCGCAGGCAGCACCCGCCTCCGAAGGCGAATCCCGTAGTCGTCCAGCAGAGTGAGCTCGGCCAGGGTCGGAGCAGGCCCAACACCCCGCACCGGATCACGCCGCCGCGCCTCTGCTTCGAACGCCTTCTTCCGCGACAGCCCGTCCGGCGTCGTGTTGACCTGGTGCTCGACCGGCTCGAAGAGATCTCCGACCCCAGGATGGCCTGAGAGAAACTGCTCCAATGTCCCGAACTCGGTGATGACCGCTCGCCTGGCGACCTCGACGAGCAACTCCAAAGCCCGCGGTCGACGATCAGCATCTACAAGCGCCTCGGTGAGGTTGAGCCGATGATCGTTGGCTTGATGATCCTCCAACAGCCGGACCACAACATCCGCAAGCTCCGCTGAATGCGGCGCGACACTGACACGCACGCCTTCCTGAGCCGCCGCAAGTTCGACGGGGTCGATCGATCCGCGCGACTCGGTCTCTGCTGCCGGCGTTACGGGCGGGGTGGGCCGTAATTCCAGCCCATCCTCTCGCCCTCTTCGCACATGCTCTGCAGGGTCGCCTCCGAGGGCAGCTCCGTGCTCAGGCTTTCGCGGGAGATCTTCTCGGCTTTCGCGCGGTCGATCACTCGGGTTCGATCCTGGTACTTGTCGTCGTAGAGCATCGGCACCGCGAGACCCGGAGCGTAGATCCATGCTGTCCGCCGGACGCTCCACAACACTGCTTGGAACGGCTTGTCCGGCAGGGCCTGGTAGGCGATCAGGCTCGTGATTTCGCCCGACAGGTCGGCCTTGAGGACCAGCTGATAGTCGATCCTCACCAGGACCATCTCCGATATCCGATCTCGTCCCGCCGAGTGTTTCTTCCTCGATCGCTCGAGAAGGGAGATCATTTGCCGATTTATTTGGTGCGACCAGGTCGCCCGAAGGGCCAGCATCGGGTTGAATTGTTGAACCGCTGTCTACTCGCGCGGTGGCGGGCCGTAGTCCCAGCCCATCCTGATGCCCTCGTCGCTCATCTCCATGAGCTTCTCCGGACTCGGGAGCTCCGACTGGAGGTACTGTCGGGCCATCGATTCGGCTGTCATCCGATCGACCTCCATCGACTCGTCCGCGTACTCGTCGCTGAACAGAAGTCTCGCCGCTGTCGCTGGAGCGTAGATCCATTCCTCCCTGGTCGCGTGCCAGACCACCGCTCTCAGCGGCTCCTGGTGGGGCATCGAGTACGCGATGAGGCTGGTCACTTCGGGTGACCCCTTCGCCTCCAGGAACGCCCGATAGAGAAATGTCGGCTCTCTCATCGCCAGCATTAAGCCTTTCCATCTCAGTCAAATCTGAGACATCCAAGGTCCACGAATTCAGCTCTTGGGCGAGACTGCGGTTCTCTTGATTCAGGACTTCCGAGAAGTGTAGCCAAAGGGACGTATTCTGACTTGTCCAACGGCCAAACGAGGTGTTGATCGTTACGAGGCCCTCAATTTGATCGACGCCAGGTGGCTGGTGAAGATTCATTCTGGCGTATTTGCTGAGAGCCAAGATCGCGAAGAATGCCTCCACGCGCTCCTTGGCGCTGCGTGAGGGCAGTCGGACAACCTCGTACAGATGATGGGTGTCCTTGCCAAGCTTTCGGGACCTCGCTGTTGGGAACTGGAGTTCCATCGTGAAGCCCGAGCTATTTTTCATTGTTACGTTCAGGCCGTTATGGCGCCCTTTTCCGTCGTTCCAGAAGCTGAGGATGTCGAGAATTTGATAGCCATCTCGGCGAAGGCTGTGTAGAGCCTCCTGAATGGTTTCAACGTAGCCGCGCTCCGGAACGACGATGGAGAATCGCACACGGTCGTTGGACTCGTCGAGGAATCTCTCGAACGAGAGCTTCTTTGTCGTCGCGCGGTCTTGGTACTTCCGTGCGAGCGACTCAACAGATTTGACTCGATACTGATCGTCAACCAATGCTGGGCGCTCCTCGTCCTCGAAAGTGGGGAGCGATGAAGCGAGGTCGCGCATTCGGATCAGCTCGAGTTCAGCTGTGGAGCGGGCGTCGGCGACCGCCTTGATCAGCGTCTGCTGTTGCGCGCGGGTCAGTGATTCCAGAACTTGTTGTTCTTCGGCTCGAAGATCCTCGGATCGAAGTCGATCTACCAGCTCGATGGCGCGTGAGGGAATTCTTTGAGGGAGGTCCGCTTGATCTTGCTGCGACCCGCCATTGGTATCTGTCGCTCGTTCTTCGGTCGTCGGTGGATCGACCTGTTCTCCCGCCCCAACCTCCAGTCCATCCGCTGAAACGAGGTCAGGTTCGTTCGTTGGGAGCCTCGAATCGCTTTCCGAGCGTCCGTCATGGGTCGGCTCGTGTCCGGCTGCGCTCAGCGGCTGCAGGGAGGAGCGGCTCCAGAGGCCGGCTTGGTGGTAGGGGAGGGGGGCTGGTTCGCCGTGGCTGTTTACTACGACGGCGTCCATGGAGACGACGTTGCCGTTGTTGGGGGTGCCTTGGTGGGAGTAGAGGGGGGTGGATTCGGATAGGCGGCCGGTTTGGGGGTCCAGGAAGAGGATTGTTCCGTTCTGGTTCACCGCCGCCCAGGCGTGGGCTGTTCCTTGTTCCGAGTCCGTGACGATGAAGGCGAAGGCGCCGTGGCCGGCGTTGTACAGGTGGTTCTGCAGGTTGGTCATGGCTGTGTCGACAGCCTGTTTGGCTTGCTGCGGGTCGAGTCCCCCGACGTACGGGCACAGGCCTTGGAATTCGCCTTGGACTGTGGTTTCGATTCTGGCGAGGCCTTGGTCCTCGGCGCCCATTGGTCTGGTGGGGTTGCCTTGGGCGTACGAGTCGAAGGTTCTGGGGGCTGAGACTCGGGGGCGGCCGTGAATGTAGGTGTCGAACAGGGAGAGGACGCCGTCTACGCAGTTGATGCCGCGGGTGGGGTCGGCGGTCGGGCCGCCGTCGTTGGCCAGGCCGAACCATTCTCCCGAGCGCGGATCGGCCAGGCGTTGCACCTTGCCGTCCGCCTCTCGCGGCATTGCCTTTTCCAGATCCAACTGATGTACGGCCAGAGGCGCCCGCAAGCCGCCGCGTTTGCCGTAAGGGCGGGACTGGTCGATCGGGGGTGGGATGTCGTTGCCGGTCAGGGCCGACTGGTCACCGGTTTCGACGGCGCCGGACGCCAGGGTGCCGACGTCGTTGTTGATGCGGATCCAGTCGGCCGGTTCGACGTCGACGCGTTCGGGAGCGAGTTCGCCGGCGCGTACACGGTCGGCCTTTGTCTCTAGATCTGTCGCGTCGGTGCTAGTCAGCCTGGCTTCCGCGCGCAGGTGGTCGCCTTCGACGGTTGCGCCGATGGCGAGGGCGGCGTCGGCTTGGCGGTTCAGCTCGACGGCTTTGGCGCGGTAAGTGTCGGCCGTCTGGATCAGGTAGTCGGCGTATTCGTCGCGCCGGTTCTGTTCGTGAGTGGTTCGGGCGCGCTCCAGGTATTCGCTGTAAGAACGGCGTTCCAGGGCGGACTGAGAGGGCTGCTCGGGTCGCTTGGGAGGGCTCGATGAATCCGGCGACGAAGCCAACGCATCGGCGATGCGGTCTGGCGCCGGTTTGGGCTCGAAGGCCTCCGCGATGCGGTCGACCGGTCGGCGCGGCGACGGGATCGGTTGCGGAGGTGGCGCCGGCTGGACCGGTTCGGGTGTGGGCGGCGTCGGATCCGGGCGTGGCGCAGGTTCGGGAAGCGGATCCGGGTCGGGGTGCTCGGCCAGCACCGGCTGATCAGTCGGCGCTGCGCTGTCGGTCGACTGATAGGCCGATGAGTAGTAGATCGGGGTCGGCCGCGGCGGTGGGGGCGCGAGTGTTGTTTGCTGGGGATGCCACAGGCCGTCGGGGCGGTTCAGGAATGGCATCGGGTTGCCGTGACCATCGACCACCAGGGCGTCCAATGCCACCATGTTGGCGCCGTTGGAACGGCCTTCGTGTTTGTACGGCGGCATCGATTCCGTGACGACACCCGATTGCGGGTCCACGAAGAGGATCTGGCCGTTCTGGTTGACCGCCGCCCAGGCATGGGCCGCGCCGCTCTCCCAGGCGTTGACCAGGAAAGCGAAGGAGCCGTGACCGCCCGCCAGCAATTGTGCCGAGACGTCCGTCAGTGCCTGGTCGACCTTTTGTTTGGCTGCGGCCGGATCCTCGCCGTCGACCATCGGGCACAAGGACTGGAAGCGGCCGCCCGTTGCATGTTCAACGCGTTCCGAGCCGAGATCCTCGCCGTACAAAGGATTTTGGGGATTGGCGACACCGTAGGCGTCGAAAGTCCGCGGCGCTGAAACACGCGGTCGGCCGTGCATGTAGGTGTCGAAAAAGGACAGCACGCAGTCCTGGCAATTGATGCCGCGGGTCGGGTCGGCCGTCGATCCGCCGTCGTTGAGCAGCTGAAAATACGGCGATCGAGGATCGGCCAGACGCGCGGGATCGCCGTTGGCGTCGCGGGGCATCGCATTTTCGAGCTCGAGCTGATGCTGGGCGAGCGGCGCGCGCAGCCCTCCCCACGAACCGTATTGCCGCGTGCCGTCGATCGACGGCGGGTGGTCACTGCCCGTGAGCATCGACCGGTTACCCACCGATATGGCGCCGGGCGCCAGGTGACCGCGGTCCGTGTTGGTGCGGTGCCACTCGTGCGGCGCAATCTCGGTCAGCGAACCCGGTGGCGGCGTCCAGTTCGGATCCCGCAGGGCTGCTACGTGGGATTCTGCCCGCTCGGCATCGGCTGTCGCAAGATCTACGTTGGCTTCGAAGAACGCCGCCAGCCCCGCGTCGAACTTCAGGAAGCGGGCCACCCGCGCCGACCGCCGCGAACTTCGGACCCGTCGGCGGGCACTCTCCGCTTTCCCCTCGAACGCCTCAATCGCATCCTGACGCCGCGCGTTCGCATAGGCGATGCGCAGGTCACGGACATTCCTGAGATAGTCGTCCACTTCGGGCGCGACCTCGGCCGCCGGCGGCGCCGGATGACCCCCACCGGTCACGCTCGCAACAAAAAGCGCCAGGTCAGCGTCCGATGACTGTACGTCCGTAGCCCCGTCCCGTGGCCCACCGCGCCGGCCGTCGGACTCCGACGACGGAGTGAAATCGGGATGTCCTGGAATGACTCCTGGATCAGTCGGACGGACCGGTGGCAGTGGTGAAGTCGCCGTGTTCGGCGGTGCGAGACTCGCACTCACTCCGGTAGGCGGCGTTCTGGGTGACTGCGAAAGCGGCGCAACGGGTTGGGAGGTGTCACCCGGCCCTGGCCGCACTCCGAACGGCGGCGCCGAATCGACTCTCGGAGACGCCCCATCGTCCGGACCGACTCCCGGCGCCGTCCCCTGCGGCGAACCGATTCGCAGCGTCGTCTCCTGCGGCGAACCGATTCGCGGCGTCGTCTCCTGCGGCGAACCGATTCGCAGCGTCGTCTCCTGCGGCGAACCGACTCCCGGCGCCGTCTCGAGCGGCGAGCCGACTCGCGGCGTCGTCCCTTGCAGCGGAACGACGGACGGTGTCGTCTCCTGCGGTGGAACGACTGACGGTGTCGTGCCGTCGGCCGGTCCGACGCGGGGTGGCATGTCCTGCGGTGGACTGGACCGTGGTGTTGTGCCGTCGGCCGGGCTGGGCTGCGGCGATGCTTCGTCTTCGGGTCCGTCGATCAAGCCAGGCTTGGAATCCGTTCCGAACGGCGACCACGGGCTCAGCGCCGGCCCTGAGGGACGAACGTCGAGAACTACATGATCATTTGTGTAGGGAGGCGTGGAAGGTCTGGACGAGGCAGGCCCGGCGTCAGTTGCGCGGGTGAACGGCGGCCGGGTATCAACCGGCTCTGAAGACCTGGGCCCGGTGCCTGAACCCTCAAGGGACCCAGGGCTGCCGCCGGTCGGTTCTGCGGACTGAGGATGTCCGGCGGAGGAAGGGGCAGGTGTCTGACGTTCGGCCGAGGAAGGCTCGGGTGTCTGACGTCCCGCAGCGGAAGGATCAGGCGTCTGGAGTTCAGCGATGGAGGGATCCAGGGAGAAAGGATCGGCGGCGCTGGTGTCTTGAGGTCGATTTGCCGCGGCGGACGGCATCGAAGATGGCGGCCCTGCAGCCCAAGGGCTGGGGGATCGCGGCAGGGTGGCCGAAGGCCCGGCTGACGTCGCTTTCGCGACCGACGGCTCGACACCTGCGGGTGCGGTCGGCGCCCCACCCGGCGAAGGACTAACAACCGATGGCCCGGCTGACGCCGATCCAGAACGGGGAGGCCCGGCCGGCAACAGCCCAGCGCCAGCTGGCACGGTCGAGGTTGGGCCGGCACCTGCAGGTCCGGCTGGCAGGGGCCCGGCCGGCAACGGCCCAGCGCCAGCTGGCACGGTCGAGGTTGGGCCGGCACCTGCAGGTCCGGCTGGCAAGGGCCCGGCGGGTAGCGGCCCGATACCGGCGGGTCCGCCTGGCAACGGCCCAATACCGCTGGGTCCGCCTGGCAACGGCCCAATACCGGCGGGTGCGGCGGGCAGCGGTCCAGTGCCGGACCCAGTGGACATCGGTCCGGGCGGGAAACCGGTGGCGGAGGATCCGGGCAGTGGTCCGCCCGAGGCAGATGTAGATCCCAGAGCCGGATCCGATGGCAAGGCAGTCTGCAGCGGCGCAAGGCTGGACAGGTTGACTTCACCAGCGCTCGCCGACGAGTAGAGGCCGGTAGATCCGGTCGTGGACGGGCCTGATGACTCCGTTCGGCCGACAGATCCCGGGTCTCTCGAGCCAGACGCAGTATCTGAAGAAACGAAGTTCGGCTCACCGGCTGTGAAGCCAGTATCTGCCGAAACGGACACCGGCCCGCTGTCGACCCCGATGGGTCCAGCCGCCAGCCCTGTCGGTCCGGAAAGTGAGACCGGCCCGGAGGGTGAGGCGTGGCTACCGGTGGAGGAAGCGGAGCCGCCGACAGCGTCAGATGTGGCATGGCCCGACGACGCGGCCCCCAAAAAGTCGGACCCAGAAAAGTCGGACCCTGGCGACGCGGCGCCTGACGACGCGGAGTCCAAAGAAGCGGGCCCCGAGAAGGCAGCCCCCGAAGAATCAAGGCCGAAAGAAGCAGGCCCTGACGAGTCAAGCGCAGAAGACCCGACCCCAGAAAACCCGTCCCCAGATGACGCGGGCCCGGACAACGCAGGCCCAGACGACCCGAACACCGAGGATGAGGGTCCGGATGACCCAGGTCCGGAGGACCCAGGCCCGGAGGACCCAGGCCCGGAGGACCCAGGCCCGGAGGACCCAGGCCCGGAGGACCCAGGCCCGGAGGACGCAGAGCCTGAGGACGCAGAGCCTGAGGAAGCGGGGTCAAAGGAAAGAGAAGAAGGCGAGGCAGGCGCCCCTGACTCCCCACCACCAAGATCCGAAGACCCACCCAACAGATCCGACCCGGGCAGCGCCCCCACCCGCCCCGTCAACCCATCAGCCAGCCCATCAGCAACCCCAGCCGAAGCCCCATCCATCAAGGACCCGGCAGCCCCAGAACTAGCAGACTTGGCCACGCTTTCGAGGTCAGGCAGATCCCCACTGACAGCAGCCCCGCCGAACTCCCCCAGCACCTCGGCCCCGACGCCCCGAGTAACCCCGCCACCATGCGAGCCCCGGCCGATCCCGGCCCCGCTAGCTGCGAAGCCGCCGCCGAAGCCACCTGCGGCTGACATTCCCAGGTCTTTGACGTCGAAGCCGTCAGCCCGCCCGGTCGAGTTCTGATACGCCTGGATGGCCCCGTTGGTCAGGGCTTCTTCCTTGGCCTCGTCCAGACCTTCCTTGAGCCCTTCCTTACCGAGCTGCTTCAACCCGGCCTTGCTGGTGAGCTGTTTGGCCGCCCGCTCCCCCGCCTCTTTCAGCGACTTCTTGATCGCCTTTTTCCCGAGCTGCGCGATCAGGCGCTTGAAGATCTGCTGGATGGCGAAGCGGGTTGCCGCGATCAGCCCACCGGCAGCCGGCGACGCAGCTCCGAGCGTCAGCGTGACCGCAACAGCCATGCCGATCAGTTCGATCAGGAAGAGGCCGATCTCGATCCAGGCTTCGAGTTTGGCGCCTTCGATGTCGCAGCCGCATTCTTCGACGAGTTTGCCCAGCTCGTCGGCGATGGCCAGCAGCGAGTTGAGCGGCGCGTTCTCATCGGCCGAGAGCTGATGCCACGCACCATTGAATGCCTGCGCGCCGGTGCCGCCGTAGCCGGACAGGACCTGGCCGGCGGCGTCGTAGGCCTCGGCTCGGGGTTCGTCCAGGAGGGCCGCGATGGTGTACCAGCGGTCGGCGACGTCCCAGGTGGTCTTCTCGTTGCCCTCGGGCCAGTCGAAGCCGACGACCCATTCCAGTGCTTCGTAGGCCCATTGCGGGACGTCGAACGGGCTGTAGTCCAGCGGGTGGGGGATCGGGCTGGGGAGCAGGGTCACGAGCGTTTCCCGTACGTCCGCTCCACGCGTACGGCTGAGTGGTGGTCTGTCTGGGTGGCTTCTTGGACGGCCTCGACCACCGCGTCGCCGAGGCCTTCGACGTAGAGGCCGAGTTTTTCCCAGGCTTGGAGGACCTGTTGTTCGATGGGGCGGTAGTTGTTCTCGAAGGTCTGGCCGATGTCGTCGGTGCCCCACGGGGGTGCCGCGCTGAGGGCAGCGACCTCCGCGCCGGGGCCGGTGCGCTGCCGGGTGAGGTGTTTGCCGGCTGCGGCGAGGTCGCGCCCGCCGCCCGCCACGCGGTCGAGGTCCAGCCAGAGCTCGGGTTCAGGCATCGCCGCCGGCCTCACGCATGATCTTGTCCTGGCGGCGCAGCAGTGAGCCGAAGTTGTTGTCCTTGAGGAACTGCATCGGGCCGGAGTCCGCCGGCAGATAGTCAGCCATCAGCTGCTCGACCTGCTGCGTGGCCTTGGCGGTCGCTTGTTCGACCGTTGTGACGATTTTGCGGCTGAGCTCGGCGGCGTCCATGTCGCGGTAGATGCGGCGGTCGAGGCGCAGGTCCAGGAGCTGGCCGCGGGGGCCGACCGTCGCGCGGATCAGGCCGTCGTCGGAGTCGGCGCTGGCGCGGAGCTCGGCGAGGCGGCGCTGGACGTCGTCCATTCCGGACCGGAGCCGGTTGTACTGCCCGTAGACATCGTCGAAGCGCGCCCGTAGCGCGTGGTTGGCATCGCGGTCCGCCATGTCCGCCACGGTCGTCCTCCCCAGCACCCGACCCATCGATCGGGGGTGACCCTACCGGGCGGCGCCACACGACGTGGTCCGGTAGTTTCACCCCGCACAAGGATCGCGGCGACAGGGGGTCTGATGATCACGCGGGAGGACGCCGAGGAGATCGCTGCGAGCTGGGCGCGGGGCGAGTCCGAGGTTCGTGGATACGAGTGCCAGCCGATGATCTCGGAGTTCGACCTCGGTTTTGTGGTGTGGACCAAGCAGCCGCCGGCGGTGCTGCCGATCCCGGGGGACGGCGCCCGCACGGTCATCGATCGGGAGACCGGTGCGCTGTCGACCTATCCGGGTGTTCCGGCCGAGGTCATCGCCGAGATGTACCGCACCCATCAGCCTTCCGTGGCCGCTCGCCGGCGGACGGTCGACCCGCAGGTCGAGCTGCGGCGCAACGCGAAGCGCCGGGCGTCGCCGACCACTGCCGCGCATCTGACCGTCGACGGGCACCTCTTCATCGCGCGCGGTGCCAAGGGCGATCAGGAGATCAACCACCATCCGCTGGTCGCGGCCTATCTGTCCAGCCTGGAGCCGGCCCGCACGGTACGCGGAACCGACCGTCACGCCGAGCTGATCGTGCTCTCCGACGTCCTGCACGAGGCGGACAGGCAGCGCGACGTGGCGATCACGCTGGACGAGGCACGCGCCTGGCTGCGTACGGCGGATTTCGAGTCGTTTTTTGTGCGGGACCAGGGCGACCCGCTGGGCGGTACGTCCGCACGCCCGTGCGAGTCGTGCATCCTCACGCTGGTCGACTTCGCGGTGTTGCCATGGTCACAGTTGGCGTTCACCGAGCCGTTCGTGCCCTATTCGGACAACATCGCTCAGCCGGGGCGCTTCCCCGATCATGTGGCCGGTGCGCTGGCCGATGCGGGCTGGCGGCCGATGCAGCAGGTGGTCGCCGAGGTGCTGGCCGACGGCATGATCGAGGACGTGGTGAACGTCCCGGGTAAACGATTCCAGCACCGGGTGTTCCCGGCGGCGCGGGAAGCCGTCATGGCGTTCCCGGGGATCTTCTGCGGTCTGCGCGGGCCCGGTGTGCGGCGGTGGGTTCGCTGGCTCAATCTGGAGCCGGCCGCGGCGGCGCACAGTGCGGATGCGCTGGGTGAACTGGCCGCGGTGATCGGGGCGCCGCTGTTCCCGATCGGGGTCGAGGCCAAGGGTGACACGATCGTGGCGATCGACGAACGCGGGCGGATCTTCGCGCTGGACCAGGGCGGCGAGTGGTTCCTCGGCAACACTCTCGACGAGGGCCTGCTCAGCCTGCTCACGGGCGACGGTCCCGCCGAGCGTCTCCGGGACGACGGCACCTGGTAGGCGCGAGTTCAGCCGAGCAGGGGAAAGGTGAGGCCTTCGACGGCGCTCCGGTCAGCCGCGGTCAGCTCTTCGCGGCCCGTTCCCTTGAGCAAGGTCTCGTGCTCCGACCAGTGCGCCGGCAGACCGACCGGCGCCGCCAGCCCGTCCAGGGTGGACAGGGCGATCTCGATCGCCTCCGGTGGCGGTTCGGGGGCGTCGGGCAGTGACACGATCAGGTCCAGGTGGTGGATCACGGCCTCGGTGACCAGCGTCGCCGTGAAGTCCGGGACGGCGAGCACGTGCTCCTGCGTACCGATGAAGGAGCCGGGGTCGGCGCGGTGGGCGACCGAAACGGCAGCGGCCGAGGTTTCGGTCCAGCGCTGGACGACTCCGGACGGCTGGTTGAAGGCGGCGGCCGTGCGGCGCACCCACTGCGCGTGCGCGCTGGCGGCGGAGGCGTCACCGACGCCCGCGAAGGATCTCCAGTAGGAGACGAAGTCGACGTCCGCCGGCCCGTCGACAGGAACGGCAAAGGCGACCAGTGCGCGCTGCGCGTCCAGGCTGACGTGCAGCAGCAGGTCGCAGATCGTCCAGCCGCGGCAGCCGGACGGCAGCAGCAACTCGAGGTCGTCGAGGTCGGCGACCACGTCGGTCAGGCCCGTGTAGGCCGCCTCGAGAGCCGTGGCAACGTCGGGAAGTCTCACGAGGAGACACCCTGCCACGGCCCTCGGGAGGCGGCAGGATCAGTCGAAGAGCTCGTTCAGGAAGCTCTTCTTCTTGCGGCCGCGGTAGTGACCGTGGTGACCCTGGCGGTAGTGGCCGTGATGTCCGGCACCGTACTGCGGCTGGGGTGCACCGTAGGGCGCGGCGGGGTACGCCGGCTGGCCGTACCCGGGCGGCGGCGGTGACGCATAGCCACCACCGTGAGGCGGCGGAGGAGGCGGCGCGGCGTAGCCACCGGGCTGGGGCGCCTGGGCCGGGCGGGGCGCCGAGGACGCCTGGCGGCTGTTGAAGTTGGCCTCGGCCTCGAAGAGCCTTTCCAGCTCACCGCGGTCGAGGAAGATGCCGCGGCACTCGGTGCACTGATCGACCGTGACGCCGCTGCGCTCGTAAACCCGCATCTCGCCATGACACTTCGGACAGGTCATCTGCATCTCACAAACGGTACAAGGCCGCGTCACTCCGTGGTGCCGTTGTTCCTGTGGGTCTGCTGAGTGCTTGGCTCAGAGCGGGTGCCCAGACGAGCAACGCCAGCGGGTAGAGGAGGTACCCGAAGCGCGTCGTGGGCATCAGGAGGATCGCGGCGAGCAGGCCGTACCCGCAGAAGAGGGCCGCGCTCGCGGCCGTGCGGGGCGGACGACGGGTGAGCAGGACGGCGATCGCGAGGGCGACCGCGACCAGCAACGCAGCCGCGACGATCCGGCCGCCCGGAATCCACTGGGAGATCAGGTAACCGGGGAAGGGTGACTGGGCCGGACTGGTCACCAGACCGTGACCGAGCGGGAAGCGGATCACGTTCTCGACGAACGCGTCACCGTCGACCATGAACGCCGGGAGCAGGGCCAGCACGGGCAGGCCGAGCGCGCCCGGCAGGAAACGGCGGGCGTTGCCGGTGACGATCGCCAGGACCGCGAGCACGGCGACGATCGGGAACGCAAAAAGCTTGAGCGCGGCCGCTGCCCCGACGGCGAGGCCGGCGGCACCGAAACGATCAGTGGCGCAGCAGGCCAGAGCCAGCAGGGCCAGCGCGAGCACCGGCAGGTCGTCGCCGCCGGTCGCCAGGGTCAGCGCGCAGATGGGCAGCACGGTGGCGAACTGCACCGCGCGCACCGGCTGGGTCAGCATGCGCGCGGCCACGATCAGGGCCGCGGCCGTGACCACCGCGAACCAGACACGGGAGTCCGTCCACCACACGTCACCGAAGGCCGCCCGCGGCAGACCAAAAACGGCCATGCCGGGCTGGTACGGCGCGTAACCCAGCAACTGCTCACCGGGCGGCAGGGCGGCGATCGCATCCGGTCCCAGGTACGGGGTGCCGGTGCTCGCCAGCCGTTCGCCCATGTGCTCGACGACCAGCACCTCCTCCTGCGCCCGATCGGTGCGGCCGCCCGCACGCTGCACCGACTGGACGATCAGCGGCAGGATCGTGGTGCCACCCCAGGTCACCCAGGTCAGCGCCATCCGCCACCGCGGCCGGCGCAGCACCAGCTGCACGACGACGATCAGGAACGCACCGAGGTACGCCCACGCGGCCCAGGCGCCCCACGCCCGGTGCGGCAGCAACGTCGAGGTCAGGGCGGTGACGAGGGCGAAGATCGCCGCGAGGGCGTACAGCGCGGCGTCGGCGGCGAGGCCATCGCGGGCCCGGTCGAGACGCGCAAGCAGGGTCACGCGGGCAAGTGTGGCAGAGAAGATCTGCCGTGCCCCGGAGACCTGCGGTGCGGCATCCGAACCACCGAACCGGCCGTGTGCAGGGCACTCGCGAGGGCACCCGGGCGCCCGCCCGAGCCGCGTTGCAGGGCGGCGAGCATCCGTCCGGAGCGCATCGGCCGCGAGAACAGGTGCCCCTGGCCGGCAACACAGCCGAGCTCCCACAGCGCGTGCCGCTGCGGCTCGCTCTCGACACCCTCGGCGATCACCGTGAGGTGCAGGCTGCGCGCGAGGTCCACGGTCGAACGGATCACGGCGGCGGCCTCGGACGAGGTCTCCACCGCCGTGACGAACTCACGGTCGATCTTCAACTGGTGCACCGGAAGGCGCGACAGCACCGACAGTGACGACACTCCGGTGCCGAAGTCGTCCAGAGCCAGACGCACACCGGCGTCCCGCAGCTCACTGAGCGCGCGGTCGACCACCTCGAGCTGACTCAGCGTGAGCGTTTCGGCCAGCTCCAGCACCAGCCGGTCGGCCTTGACGCCGTGAGCCGCCAGCCGCGCCAGCACGGCATTGGGGAACGTCGCGTCCAGCAGGCTGCGCGGCGACACGTTCACGGCCACGGGCAGATCAAAACCCGCTTCGCGCCACATCCCGTACGCGGTGAGCGACTGCTCCAGCACCGCATCGGCAAACGCGGGGAGCTGCCCCGACCGCTCGACCGTCTCGAGGAACTGCATCGGGCTGAGGCTGCCGTGCTCCGGGTGATGCCACCGGGCGAGCGCCTCCGCAGACACCACCTCGCCGCTGCCCAGGTCGACGATCGGCTGGAAGTCGACCACGAACTCGTGCTCGGCGACGGCCCGCGACAACTGGCCACCCAGCATGAGCCGGCCGATGTCCGCGGTGTCGCGCGCGTGCAGATAGGTCGCGGTGCGCTGCCCGGAGCGTTTGGCCTGGTACATCGCGACGTCGGCGCGGCGCATCAGCTCCTGCACACCACCGCTGGCGGGCGCCATGGCGATGCCACCGGCAGCCTCGACGGTGAGCTGCATACCGTCGACCTCGATGTTGCGTTCCAGGTCGGCGAGCATGGTCTCGGCCCGATGAGCGGCGACCGCGGGGGTGGGCAGGCCGGTGAAGAGCACCGCGAACTCGTCACCGCCGAGCCGGGCGACCAGATCACCGGGCTGCGCGGAGTCCTCGAGACGCTTGGCGACCTCCCGCAACACCTGATCGCCGGCGCCGTGGCCCAGGGTGTCGTTGACCTCTTTGAAGTGGTTGAGGTCGATCAGCAGCATCGCGCACAGGCCGTCGGCGGCGCGCGCCTTGAACACCTCGGCGGCCTGTTCGAGCAGCTCACGGCGGTTGGCCAGTCCGGTCAGAGGATCGTGGGCCGCCGCGTACGCGTTCTCGGCGTTGATCCGCTTGAGCTCGGCGTACGCCCGGGCATTGCGGATGGCCGTGTAGAGCGACGAGGCGAAGGTCTGCAGCTTGTAGCGTTCGGAGTCGCTGAGCTTGACCGGCTTGCGGAAGCGCAGCCGCAGCGTGCCGACCGCCTCGGTGTCCGGCCCGGCCAGCTGCGCCTCGATGGCCGGGCTGTCCCGCAGGGGTGCCGTGGCGAGCCGGCCCTCGTAGACGAGACCGCCGGCGGAGCCGCGGATCAGCCGGGGCGGATCGGTGTCGGACAGCTCGATCTCGGCCTCGTCGGCGGAGAAGAGCTCCGGCGCGCGGGTCACGGCGGCGGTCAGCACCGAGGTCAGCTCGGTGACGTTCAACCGGTCGGTGCTGGACGCGAGACGCTGCCAGGCCTCCTGATCGGCGCGCTGGCGGATCCTGTTCTTCGTCGCGAACTGCAGGGCGAGCACGGCCGGGATCATCGCGACGATCAGCAGCTGCTCGAGGTCGATCACCAGGGCGACGAGGAGGGCGAGGCCGACGTTGGCCAGCCGGACGGTCGCCACCACGTCCCAGTTACGGCTGAAGGACTGCCGCCAGGACGTGCGGGTGGCCATCGCCACGACGGTGTGGCCCAGCAGGTCGTCGACCACGGCGTAGGCAACAGCGGCCAGCGTCAGACCCAGCGCCAGCAGGGGTAGATCATCAACCTCGAGTGTCAACGCCGCGGTGGGACGCACGCCGATCGCGTACGCGGTCGCAACCGCAGCGGTCGCCGCGGCAGTGTCCTTGGCGACGTTGAACACGATCTTCATCGGGTCGCGCACGAACATCTTCGAGGCGAGCACACCGATGGCGGTGCAGATGATGACCCAGGGCAGCGGCACGGTAGCCACCGCGATCAGGATCGAGCCCGAGGTCGAGGAGAAGGAACGGTGGTCCGAACGCACGCGCAGCTCGATCAGCGGTCCGCTGGCGGCGGCGATGATGACGGTCAGAGCAGCCAGGTAAAAAAGCTTTCCCGGCGCGACCGCGGGTGCGGTGGCAGCGGCCCAGAGCAGGCAGACCGCACCCCCAGACGCGACTAGACCGACATACAGCCGGAGCTGCTTGTCGGTCTTCGCGTCGTTCACTGCGGACTTCCCATGCGTCCATGGTGACCCGCTGCCCGTACGGGCTGTCAATGCTTCGTTGGCCTTCTGTAGTCGGGGACGTGCGGGGTCTCAGGTCCAGTCGGTCTCGCGCATGTCACGCCTCCCCTCGCTCAAAATGGCGATTGCAAAAATCGAAGGCGACTTCTGGGATAAATCCCCGCCGGCCTCGTACCTGCTTGCTGACAACAGGTTAGGAAAAGAACGAGCTGACGGGAAGAAGGATTTGTCGCTCGTTTCAGGAATTGCGAGGATAGGGCGGTTTGTACCGAATGCGTGACGGATTAGCAACACTCCGCAACCATTCGGCGATCGGGCTTTCCCCGTGCCGCCGGACCCCAAACGACCGCAAATGCCCTGCTGCGGGCCGCTGTCCGGGTCGAACTGCAATGTACGTCCAATCGCATTGCCGTGCTCCCGGTATAAAGCGGCCGATGGCTCAATTCACTGCGTAGAACGGATTGCCATCTGAAATGGCTACGGAAAGTGGGAGATCGCTGACGATGCGCCGCGAACGCGCGTCGGAATGCCAAGACCATCTGCGGCGTGGATACGCTGTCGCATGTGACGAACGCAGCGAAAATGACTCATGTCGACGCCGAGGGTGCCGCCCGCATGGTCGACGTGTCGGCCAAGGAGATCACCGTCCGCCGCGCGGTCGCGGCCGGCCGGCTGGTCACCACCGCCGAGGTGGTCGCCCTGCTCCGTGGTGACGGCCTGCCGAAGGGTGACGCCCTCGCCGTGGCCCGCATAGCCGGGATCATGGGCGCCAAACGCACGCCGGATCTCGTGCCGCTCTGTCACCCGATCGGGCTGCACGGTGTCACCGTCGATCTGCGGATCACCGACACCGGCGTCGACATCACCGCGACGACCAGGACAGCCGACCGTACCGGCGTCGAGATGGAAGCGCTGACCGCGGTGGCCACCGCCGGCCTCACCCTGATCGACATGGTCAAGGCCGTGGACCCCGCCGCGAGCATCGAAGCCGTCCGCGTCCTGCACAAAGAGGGCGGCAAGACCGGAGATTGGGTACGCCCGGAGAACCGTCCGTGATCCGCGCCCGAGTGATCGTCGCCTCGAACCGCGCCGCTGCGGGCGTCTACGCCGACACCAGTGGCCCGTTGCTCGTCGCCGGTCTGCGTGAGATCGGCTGCGAGGTGGATCCGGAGCCGGTTGTCGTCCCCGACGGCGAACCCGTCGCCGAGGCGCTGCGGACAGCCCTCGCGGAAGGGATAGCAGTGATCGTCACCAGCGGCGGAACGGGCGTCACTCCCACGGACCGGACTCCCGAGGCGACACGGCCGCTGCTCGACTTCGAGGTGCCGGGCATCGCGGAGGCGATCCGGGCGTACAGCCGCGACAAGGTACCGGCGGCCGCACTCTCCCGCGGCTTGGCCGGTGTCGCCGGTCACACCCTGATCGTGAATCTGCCCGGGTCAAGCGGTGGAGCCAAGGACGGACTGGCGGTGCTCGGCCCGATACTTGTCCACACCGTCGACCAGATCCGCGGCGGCGACCATAGGCTTTCCTCGTGAGCGCACAGCATCTCCCGGTCGACTGGGACAAAGCCCGCACCCTGGCGTACGAGGCCGGGCGAGCCGCCGCGGGTCCGGCCGAAACCGTGCCCCTGGCCGGCGCCGACGGCCGTACGCTCGCCGAACCGCTCGTCACCCTCACCGACCTGCCGGCGTTCCCGACGTCGAGCATCGACGGCTGGGCCGTCCGCGGCCCGGCGCCGTGGCGTCCGACCGGCCGGGTGCTGGCCGGCGGCACCGCCGAGCCCCTGACCGGCGACGGCACCTGCGTCGAGATCGCCACCGGCGCGATGGTCCCGGCCGGCACCGAAGCCCTGATCCGCGTCGAGGAGTCCACACGCGACAGCGACGGTCGCGTGAACGGCACACCCCGGCCCCTGCCCGAGTGGCGACTGCCCGGCGACGAGGCCCACCAGGGCGAAGAGCTGCTGCCGGCCGGCACACCCGTCGACCCGGCCGTGCTCGGCATGGCGGCGACCTGCGGATACGACACGATCGTGGTGCGGCCACTGCCCCGCGCGGCGCTGCTGGTCTTCGGCGACGAGCTCCTCACCAGTGGTCCACCGGGTGCAGGCCGGGTCCGCGACTCGCTCAGCCCGCTGGTCCCGGCCTGGCTGCGCCGCTACGGCGCGACGGTCGACCCGTCCGCCGTCCGCGGTCCCGTGCAGGACACTCTCGAAGCGCACGTCGCAGCGATCCGCTCGGCGCTCGAGGTCGCGGACGTGGTCTGCACAACCGGCGGCACGATGAACGGGCCCGTCGACCACCTCCACCCGGCCCTCGCCGAGCTCGGCGCGGAATACGTCATGAACACCGTGGCGGTGCGCCCCGGCTTCCCGATGCTGCTGGCCCGCGTCCCCGGACCGGCCGGCCGGCCGCGGTTCCTCGCCGGGCTGCCCGGCAACCCGCAGTCCGCCGTGATCGCCCTGATCTCGCTGGTCGGGCCGCTGCTGGCCGGCCTCCACGGCCGCGACCTGCCGGTGCTGCCCCGCGTCGAGCTGACCGCCCCGGTCCCCGGCCGCGGCGGCTTCACCCACCTGGCGCTGGCCGCCCTCGACCAGGACGGCCGCAAGGCGACACCGGTCGGCCACGTCGGCTCGGCGATGCTGCGCGGCCTCGCGGGCTCGCACGGTTTTGTGGTCGTCCGCCCGGACACCCAGGCGGCCGCGGGCGAACTCGTCCCGTTCCTGCCCCTGCCGCTCTACGCCGGAGAACGCCCATGACCACGATCGAATCGGTACGCATCGCCGACATCCGCGACGCGACCCTTTCCCTGGCCGCCCACGAGGAAGCCGTGTCCGACCCCCGCGCCGGCGCGGTCGTGTCGTTCCAGGGTGTCGTCCGCGACCACGACGGCGGCCGCGGCGTGACCCTCCTCGAATACGAAGGCCACCCGACCGCAGCCGCCATCCTCCGCGAAGTCGCGGACGAGATCGCCGCAGATCCGGACGTCTACGCGGTCGCGGTCTCCCACCGCGTCGGCGTGCTGCAGATCGGCGACGTGGCGTTGGTGGCCTCGGTCAGCACGGCCCACCGGGCGGCGGCGTTCGCGGCGTGCGCCCGTCTGGTCGACGAGGCCAAGGCCCGCCTCCCGATCTGGAAACGCCAGGTCTTCGCCGACGGCACCGAAGAATGGGTCAACTGCCCCTGACCCCACGCACCACACAAGGCCGATCCACGCTGGTCGGGCCGCCGCTGCGGCATTGCGGTGCCGGGCGTCAGCGGCCTGGGTCGCGGGGCGGTGGGATGGATGCAGCTGGCAGCGGTCCGCCCGGAACATGTGAGCGGCCCGGCGGGTCCCCGGCCGCCGGCCGATGCCTGTCGGCCCCGCGATCACCGCCCGGCAAAGTGCCGGCTGCACGATCCGCGCCTGAACCTCGACCAGTGCCCGGGGCACGCCCAACTCTGGCCTCGCGCAGAACCGGGCGCCCCAGCCACCGGTTGATCGGGAAAGCCGGCGCCACCCCAGGCCGCCAAGGCAACGCGTTGACCAGCAGAATCAACGCCAGCGCGTAAGCGTTCCCGGAGAACGCGTCGTGCAGGCTCCACATCGGAGCGAGCACGAAGAGCAGATATGTGAGCCCGGCAAAGATCGCCGAGCCCAGGCCGGGCCACCGGTTCCGGCCCGGCATCGGACGCCCGGCTGTCACTCGCAGCCGAGCGGCGGAGTCGATCAGGATCAGGGTTGCCGGAAGCACCCAGATGAGTTCGTGTGTGTCGGTCACCGGCCCGACGATCGCCGCGGTCAGGCCGATCAGGGTGAACGCCGCGATCTCGTCGCCGTCCGCGTGGGCCGCTCGCGCCCGGATGAAACCGACCGCGATCAGCAGCAGGGAGAACGACAGCCAGAGCAGCACCGGTGTCGTCGCCGAGTCGTAGATGCGCGCCAGCACACCGGCCAGCGACTGGTTGCCGATCGCGTCGACCGGCCCCGACCGGTCGATCCGCCACAGCACCTCGCTGAACCAGGCCGTGGTCTCCCGGGGCGTGATCACCAGAGCGGCCAGGGCGGCGCTCAGCGCCGTGCCGACAGCCAGGCCTGCGGCTCGCCACTGTCGGGTGACGACCAGGTAGGCGATGAAAAATGCCGGGGTGACCGCCAGCGCCGTGGCGATTCCGGTGCCGAGGCCGGCCCAGGCGCCGGTTGCCCAGGCGCGCCGGGTCAGGTCACCGGCCGTTCGTCCTGGTGGGGCGGAGGCGGATCGGCCCGGCCACCAGGCGGCCCGGCTGCGGGCCCAGGCGCCGCGGCGCAGGGCGACGATGTCGGCCGTGATCAGCCCGAAGACCAGCAGGTCGAGGGCGCCGATGCCGAGTGCGGCGCGTACCGGCTCGGCGGTCAGCGCCAGTGCGCTTGCTGCGAGGACGACGGGCCAGCGGCGGCGGCCGTACCGCCGGGCGACCGGTCCGACCAGCGCCACCAGTGACAGGCCGAGCGCGGCGACACCGGCCAGCGCGGTCAGCCAGCCGGCGAGCCCGAGCGGCAACAGCACCGCCGGCGAGACGAAGAACAGCGCCGGTGGCGGCAGCGCGGTGCCCAGCTGGGTACGCGTCGACCGGTACGCGTACAACCCGTCGCCCGCGAGCCAGCTCTGCACCGCCGCACGGTCGATCGCGAGGCTGCTGAACCCGTACCGTTGGGCGATCGTGGTTATCGCGGCCAGGACACCGATGCAGGAGAGAACGACCACGACGGACCTGGTCGTGACAGGACGCGCAGCCGTCCGCATCGCGGGCATGGCGCGACCTCCCCGTTACTCGGTCCCGGCGCCGGTCGAGAGCGCTTCGACCACTTAACGGCGGGCGAGCCGGTTAGGTGATTTACCCGGGGATCTTGCGTGCGGCGACCGCCGACCGCCGGGCGATCCGGGCCTCCCGCTTGGCGGTCCGCACGGCCCGGCGCACCGAGCGCTGCGAGCGTTCCACGGCGTGGCTCGTCCGGTAGCTCAGCCCGGGCCGTCCCTCGGTGTCGGCCGCCGCGAGCAGCAGCCCGCCGAGCAGCGCAAGGTTCTTCAGGAAGTGCGTCTCGTGCTGCGTCCGCTCCGGCTTCGGCATCGTCCAGAACGGATGCCCGGCAAACGTCGTCGGCACCAGATTGGCCGCCAGCACCAGCGCGGCCGGACGTGTCATCCGCCCACTGGCCAGCATCAACCCGGCCACGACGTCGGAGGCAGCCTTGGCCTGCACCAGCGTGCGAGCGTCGCTGGGCAGCCGCGGATCAACCCGCTGGAGCATCGGCCCGACCTTGTCGGTGACACGCTTGGCCGCGTCGACCTTCGCATCGGGGTCGAGGACGATCCGAACTCCGCTCACGACGAAGATCGCACCGAGCATGGCGCGGGCTGCAGTACGCACAGGCTTCATAGCCCGTTTATACCCGCGCTCAGAGCCTCAAGCGCCCGTCCGGGGGTAAATCCTGGAACTCCCCGACCTCAAAATCAGAAGCCTGTCGTGCCTGGTTGCCTGGCTCCGGCCGTCGCTCCCGCCGAGACCGGGCGCGGGCGGCCACTCGCCCAGGGGCTCGTGAACGGCCGCCCGCACCCTGCCAGGTCCGTGCGTGGCCGGCCCGTAGGGTTGGAGGGTATGAGTGACGTTCGAGAAGAACGGGACGACGACATCGAGGCCGTGCGGCAGATGCTGACGGCCGCCTTCGAGTCCGACGCCGAAGCGCGGCTGGTGGACGCCCTGCGATCCACACACGCCTGGATGCCCGAGTTTTCCGTGGTCGCGGAGGAAAACGGCGAGGTGGTGGCGTTCGCGCTGCTCAGCCGCATCATGATCGGCGGTGAGACAGGTCTGGCGCTCGGCCCGGTGGCCGTCCTTCCCGACCGGCAGAAGCAGGGTCTCGGCGCGGAGGTCATCAAGGATGCGCTGCGCCGGGCCACCGAGGCCGGCGAGCGGCTGGTGCTCGTCCTCGGCGATCCGGCCTACTACAAGCGGTTCGGTTTTGTGCCCGCAGCACCGTTCGGGATCATCAGCGACTGGTCGTCGGCCGGTGATGCCTGGCAGGTGCTCGCCCTGAACAAGGTCAAGGCGCGCTACCCCAGCCCTTGGCGCAACCTCTAGGGCTGAGTGCGCAGGTAGCGCCCGAAGTGCGGCACGGTGAACGCCACCGTGCCGCGTTCGCCGGAGTAGATCAGGCCCTTCTTGATCAGGGCGTCGCGGGCCGGGGACAGGCTGGCCGGGCGGCGGGACAGCGCCGCCGCGATGTCCGACGTGGGCACAGCCGCGTCCATGTCGTTGTCCGTCTCGCCGGAGAGGGACGCCATAGCGCGCATGTACTCGCGTTCCGCCGGTGTTGCGCGTTCGAACCGCGACCCGAAGAACCCGACGGCCAGCTCGGCCTCCGCCTCGGGTGCCGCCACCAGCACGTCCTCGGCGGTCACCGGCGACGTCGGCGCGTGGTCCCAGGTCGCCTTGCCGTACGCCTGAACGAAGTACGGATACCCGCCGGACTTCTCGTAGAGCAGGTCCAGCGCCTTCGCCTCGTATTCGACGTCCTCGCGGGCGGCCGGCGCGCACAGCGCCAGATCGGCGGCGATGCGGTCGAGACGGTCGATGCGCTGATAGCGGAAGAGGCGCTCCGAGTAGGACTTCGCCGCGGACAGCACCGCCGGCAGGTGCGGCAGACCGGCGCCCACCACGATCAGCGGTGCCCCCAGCTGGGAGAGCTCGTGGCAGGCCGCGCACAGGGCGGACACGTCCGCCGGGCCCAGGTCCTGCATCTCGTCGATGAAGAGGGCGATGCCCGTGCCGACGTCCGTGGCCAGCGACGCCGCGTCCGTGAACAGCTCGACCAGGTCGATCTCGATGTCGCCCGAGTCGGCGCGACCGCGGGCCGCGGGCACGTCGATGCCGGGTGTCCACCGGTCACGCAGCTTCGCGGACGAGTCGTTGGCCCGCAGCGCGAACGCCTTGAGCACGGCCAGGACCTCGTCGACACGGTCGGGGTTGCGGTGGTGCGGGCTCAGCTCGCGGATGGCCATGTGGAGTGCGGACGAAACGGGGCGGCGCAGCGACTGATCGGGACGGGCCTCGATCTTGCCGGTGCCCCAGAGCCGGCCGATCGCCGCCGACCGCAGGGTGTTGAGCAGGACGGTCTTGCCGACACCGCGCAGGCCGGTCAGGACGAGGCTGCGCTCGGGCCGGCCGCGGGCGACACGCTCGAGGACAACGTCGAAGGCGTCCAGCTCACGGCCACGTCCAGCCAGCTCGGGCGGCCGTTGGCCGGCGCCGGGCGCGTACGGGTTCCGGACCGGATCCACGGATAGCACCGTATCGGGCTCTCTAGCCAAAAAGCTAGAGACGGGATTCGAACGTCTTCTACGACTATCTAGCAAAAATGCTAGATCTTGCTAGTCGACGCCATACTCCTTGAGGCAGAGCACAAAGTCGAGGCTGTCCAGCTCGCTGTCGTAGAAGTACCACTTGGTGTACTTCGCCACCTTGCCGCACTTCGACTCGGCGTCGGCCTCACCGGTGGTGCGCCCGTCGACCCGCTTGAGAACCTCGTAGGTGCCGCTCGCACAGGACACGATCTTGAGATCGGGGCTGTCGTCGGCGTTGCCCTCGTTGCGGACGCACTGCCCCTTGGCCACAAAACGGGCGTCCTCGCTGCTCTGCGGCTCGGGCACGGTCCCGTTGGTGGTCGCAGAAGCCGTCGGAGAGCCGGTGCGGCCCGCGGTCGGGTCGTTGTCGCCGCGCTGGACCAGCCAGGCCGCGGTGCCCAGACCTCCACAGATCAGCAGGCCGAGCACGATCACCAGGGCGATGATCGGGGTGTTCCGCCGCTTGGGCGGCAGTGGCGCGGCGGGCGGCGGCTGCCACATCGGCGGAGCACCGTTGGGCACGGCCGCCGAATAGGGGTGATAGCCGGTCGAACTCTCATTGGCCGGCGGCACCGACATCGGCTGACCACCCCAGGCGACGTCGGGCGCCGGGGACGAGTGCGTGGCGGCGTCACCCCAGGGGTCGGCCGGCTCCGTGTACGGCTCGTCGGAACCCGACGATCCGCCGGCCGACCAGCCTTGGCCGGGGTAGGGGCCGTTCTGCGACATCGGGGTTCCTCCAGGCGCGGGTTCGCTGTAGGCCACCGTAGCGTGGACCTCCGGCACGATCCCTCCCGGAATCGCGCCGTCCCGGGCTCAACTCGGCGACAACGGTGCTAATCGCCGCCACTGTCGGCAACGCGACCCGCGGACCGCCGGCCGGACCACTACCGTTCAGCCCCGTGTCGCTTCCGGTCGCGGTCCTCTCCGCCCTCTTCGGCGGCGCGGCGGCAGCCTTCCTCCCCCGCGTCACCCACCGCCTGTCGGTCCCCCGCGGTTCCCCGCCCCGCGCGGTCTGCGCGACCTGCCAGACCTCTTTCTCAACCTGGGTAAGCGTCGGAGCACCGTGCCGATGCGCCCCGCCCCCGGTGTGGACAATTGCCACGGGTGCCCTGGTCACGGGTCTGCTGGGTGCGACCGTCGGCCCGACGCCGCTCCTGGCCGTTCTGCTTCCGGCGGCGGTGCTGGGCATCCTTCTGGCTGCTGTCGACCTGCGGTGCCTGCGCCTCCCCAATCCCCTGGTGGCGGTGCTGGCTGCGGTCACCGTCGTCCCTCTCGGCCTGAGCGCTCTCCTCATCGGCGAACCGGACCGCCTGGCCCGCGCCGGGCTGGCCGCGCTGCTGACCGGGCTGGTCTACCTGCTGGTTGCCCTCCTGCCCGGTGCCGGGCTGGGCCTCGGCGACGTGAAGCTGGCGGCGGTCCTCTGCTTCACCTTGGGCTTCGCCGGCTGGCCCGCGGTAGCCATCGGCCTCCTGACCCCGCACCTGATCAACGGCCCGATCGCCCTGACCCTCTTACTCACCCGCAGAGCAAAACGCCGAACCGCCCTGCCTCTCGGCCCAGCTCTCCTGATCGGTGCTCTCGTCGCCCTCGTGACCACTTGACCGCCGTCAAATTCACCGGATCGAGAGTCGTTGCAGACCTGCGACCGCCTGCGCTGACCGGCCTACCCGCCGGCCGACCGCTGATGCAACGATCACCGGCATGGATGCACGGCCACTGACGCAGCGAGAACAAGCGGTCCTCGAGGCGCTCCTGAGCATTGATTTCCCGAACGTCGAAGCGCTGCGCCGCCAAGCCGCCGACGTACTCGTCGTCGGCACCTGCGGATGCGGATGCCCCTCGATCGACTTCGAGCGCGGCCGTGGCGAAGGCATGACGATCGAGGTCAACGCCGGTGTTCGAGACTCCTACGACGGGCTGTTTCTCTACACGATCGGGGACCCCCAACGCGGAGACGTCCTCGGCGGCATCGAGTGGACAGGCATCGAAACGCCAGGCCTCACCGAGCTTCCGTCACCCGACCTGCTCACCATCCGACCTGCCTGAGTCGTCGGGGTTCGGGGAGCACGAAGCCGGCAGGGTGCGGGCGGCTGTTTACGAGCCCTGGGCGAGTGGCCGCCCGGGCCCGGTCTCGGCGTGAGCGACGGTCAGAACCCTGCAACCAGGCACGACATGTTCCAGAATTTGATCTTGCGCGGTCAGAGGAGCCGCAGCTGCCGGTCCTTGGGACGGGACGGCACGCGGTCGCCCATTTTTTCGAAGAGGCCGGTGTCGATCGCGTCGAGGAACGGGCTCGGGACCTGTTCGCGTTCCTTGCCGTGGCGGAAGCGGCGGGCCGCGTGGCTGACGTAGAGGCGGTCCTGGGCACGCGTCAGGCCGACGAAGAAGAGGCGGCGTTCTTCGGCTGTTTCGTCGTCGGTGGGTTTGGTGCCGGGCCAGCGCAGCGGGAGGAGGCCATCCTCGCAGCCGACCAGGAAGACCACGGGGAATTCGAGGCCTTTGGCGGCGTGGAGGGTGAGGAGGTTGACGGCTTCGGCGCGGGGGTCGAGGGCGTCGACTTCGGCGCCGGTGGCGATCTCCTGGAGGAAGCGCGTCATGTCCTCGCCGATGCGGTGGGCGAGGGGCATGAGCAGGTCAGCGGCCGTCCAGATGTCCTCGGGCGCGAGTTGTTCGGCGTCGAGGGTCGGCGCGGCGTAACGCTGCGCCAGGACCTGAGCTGTCAGCTTGACGCGCGCGGCCAGGGAGCCGCCGAGGCCGTCGGCGTGTTGCAGCTCGTGGGCGATGATCTGGACCCCGGGCCGGTCGCGCAGGCGGTTGTGTGACCGCTTCTGCACGGGTACGCCGGCACGCGACAACGCGTCCACCACAGCTTGTGCCTGCGCGTCGGTGCGGTAGAGGACGGCGATGTCCGCGAAGGACAGCGTGCCGGGGGTGACCGCGCGGGAGTCGATGCGGCCGGAGTCGAGGGATCGGTGGGAGAGTCCGCCGACGAGTTCGTCGATCGTGCGGACGACAAAGTCGGCCTCGTCGGCCACACTGCCGGCGAAATAGCGGCCGACCAGCGGGGACTCGGGGTTGACCCGGGCCGGGTCGAGGCGGCGGCCGGCGACGAGGGTGGTCGGGGCGATCGCCTGCACGGCCGCGGCGAGGATCGGCGCCGAGGAGCGGTAGTTGCGGGTCAGGCGGACCAGGCGGGCGTCGGTGAAGTCGCGGGAGAAGCGCAGGAAGTAGCCGACGTCGGCGCCACGGAACGAGTAGATCGCCTGGTCGGGGTCGCCGATCGCGCACAGGTTGCCGGTGGCGGGCGAGAGCAGGCGCAGCAACTCGTACTGCACGTCGTCGACGTCCTGGTACTCGTCGACGAAGATCCACTGCCAGCGTTTGCGGTAGCGCTCGACCAGGTCGGGCTCGTCGCGGAGCAGCGCTACCGGCATCGTGAGCAGGTCGTCCAGGTCGACCAGGTCCTGCTGGCGGAGCAGTTTGGCGTACGCGTGGTCGTCGTCGCCGGCCTGCTCACGGGCCGCGGTGCGTTCGGCGTCGTCGGCGATGCGCCAGTGGGCGCCGAGGCCGGCGGCCTTGGCGTTCTCCTTGAGGATGGTCAGCCCGACCGAGTGGAACGTGCCGACCGTGATGTCCTCGGCGACGTCACCCATCAGCGCGTCGAGGCGGTGCCGCATCTCCTCCGCGGCACGACGCGTGAAGGTGATCGCCAGGCAGCGTTCGGGGAAAACGCCCAGCTCAGCGCAGAGGTACGCGATCCGGTGCGTGAGCGTACGGGTCTTGCCGGTGCCCGGGCCGGCGACGATCAGCAGTGGCCCGCCCGGCGCCGAGGCCGCGACACGCTGCATGGCGTCGAGGCGGTCCAGCAGGCCGGTGCCGACCTCTTCCATGCCGGCGAGCATCGGCTCGAACGGCTCGTGCGGGCTCGCCGGAGGTGGCAGCGGCGGCGCCTTCTTCTTCGGCTCCTTGACCGCTTTGGGCACGGTCGCGCGGCCGATCGCGGGTTCGGCCTTGCGCTGCTGCGGGACCGGCACGGGCAACATGTCGAACAGTGTCTCGGCTTGCGGGGCACTCTGCTTGTTACGCAGCTCGCCGGGTTCGAAGAGCGTGATGACGCCGTACTCGCCGTCGTACCCGGAGATCCGGCGCACGTCACCGCGCCGCAGCCGGTCGATCGCCTCGCGGAGCTGCTCACCGCCGGTCTGGCCGATGTCGTCGAGCGGGACTCTGCGCAGGATGTCGAGCTCGGCGCCGAGACCCGCGACGAGGTGGTTGAGCTGGCCGTCCACGGTTTTCGACTTGGGGCCGACACCGTTGATCTCACCGAGGATCTCGGCGAGCTGGATCAGGTGGACGACGTCCTGCGGGCGTTCGCCGCCGGTGGTCCGGTCGGCCAGATCCTCGACGCGGCTGAGCACCCCGACGGTCAGCGGCTTGCCGCACTCCGGGCAGCGGCCGCCGTGGTCGCGGGTTTTCTGCGGCGCCCAGTTGATGCCGCAGACCCGGTGCCCGTCCGCGTGGTACTTGCCTTCCTCGGGGAAGAACTCCAGCGTGCCGGCGAGTGTGTGCCCGTCCTTGATCGCGAAGTAGTCCGGCGTACCGGTGAAGAGTGTCGCCTCGCGGGCCAGCGCGGCGGGCGAATGCGCGTCCGAATTGGACACCAGGCGGTAGCGGTCCAGGCTCGAGACCCGCCAGTTCATCTCCGGGTCGGAGGAGAGACCGGTCTCGACGGCCGTGATGTGGTCGGCGAGGTCGGCATAACAGTCGGCGATCGCGTCGAAGCCGGACTTGGAGCCCAGCGCCGAGAACCATGGCGTCCAGATGTGCGCCGGCACCAGGTAGCCGTCCGGGCTGGCCTCGAGCACGATCTCCAGCAGGTCGCGGGAGTCCAGGCCGAGGATGGGCCGGCCGTCGGCGGTGAGGTTGCCGATGCGGCCCAGCGCGGTGTTGAACCGGGCGGCGGCGTCGAGGTCCGGCATGTAGATCAGGTGGTGGACCTTGCGCGTGCGGTCGTCGCGCTTGTAGATCGTGGAGATTTCGACACTGAGCATGAACCGCGCGTTGTCGGTGCCCTGCAGGATCGGCGGCAGTTTGCGGCTGACCTCCTGCTCCGCGTCGCCACTGAGCCGGTAGAGGCCGGGCTCGTCGGCGGGGTGCAGGTTTTCGCGGAGGTGGTCGAACCAGGCCGGGTGCGTGAAGTCACCGGTGCCGAGGACCGCGATGCCTTTGCGGCGCGCCCACCAGGCCAGGTTCGGCAAGGTCAGGTCGCGGCTGCAGGCACGCGAATACTTGGAGTGGATGTGCAGATCCGCGACGTATGTGTCCGCGGTGACCGAGGACCCTGCGCTGTCCGAGGGCACGCTGCATCCTGTCACGAGCGCGGTGCGCGCCACGAGCCGCCACGCGCGAAGTGACATAACCGATCCACGATTGAATCCTGCGGAGATCCGGTCCGTGGCTCAGCAGAACCCCCAAGATTCACTTCTAAGGGGTACGCAACTCGATGACACTGACCTGCGGCGGCGCCCCGACCCGAACCGGTGGCCCCCAGAAGCCGGCGCCGTTGGTGACGTACACGGGCACGCCGTCCACCTTGCCGAGCCCGCTGACGACGGGCTGCTCGAGCTTGACCAGCAGGTTGAACGGCGCCATCTGCCCACCGTGCGTATGCCCCGACACCTGCAGATCCACCCCGAACGGCGCGGCGTCCTGGGCGATGATCGGCTGGTGCGCCATGAGCACGACCGGTCGTGTGGTGTCCCGGTCGCCCAGCGCACGCTGCAGATCGGGCCCGTCGTCGAACTCGGTGCCACCCAGGTCGTTGACCCCGGCCAGGTCCATGCCGTCGAGCTCGAGCCGCTCGTTGCGCAGCGGCCGCACGTTCAGCCGGGCGACCTCGTCGACCCACTCCTGGAAGCCGGAGTAGTACTCGTGGTTGCCGGTGACGAAGTAGGCGCCCCGCCGCGACTGGATATCGGCCAGCGGTGCGGCGTATTTGCCCAGCTCGGCAACTCTTCCGTCGACGAGGTCACCGACGATGCAGACGACATCGGCGTTCACGGAGTTGATGAGCTGGACGATCCGGGCGGCGTGGTTCGGCCCGGTCAATGGCCCGAGGTGAATGTCGGAGACAACGGCCAGCCGGGTGCCGTCCATGGCGCGCGGCAGTTTGGCCAGCGGGAGTTGCACCCGATCGAGCTGAGGCGGGCCGAGGGCGGTCTTCACGCCGTAGCCGGTGATCCCCGCGGCGGTGAGGCCGGCGAAGATCGCAGCGCCCCGGGCGAGCAGGAGGCGACGGTCGATCCCAGGCTGGTCGTTGTCGGGCTCACCTTGCTGAGCGGCCGCCGTCGGTTGTTCTTCGCCTCGATCCGACGCTGACGGACGGCTGTCATCCGGGTGCGGCGCTGCCGTGCGGCCAGTCGCGAGGTCCGGTGCAGCCGTGGGGCCAGTTGTGAGGTCCGGCGCTGCTGTGCGGCCAGTCGCGAGGTCCGGTGCAGCCGTGGGGCCAGTTGTGAGGTCCGGCGCTGCTGTGCGGCCAGTCGCGAGGTCCGGTGCAGCCGTGGGGCCAGTTGTGAGGTCCGGCGCTGCTGTGCGGCCAGTCGCGAGGTCCGGTGCAGCCGTGGGGCCAGTTGTGAGGTCCGGCGCTGCTGTGCGGCCAGTCGCGAGGTCCGGTGCAGCCGTGGGGCCAGTTGTGAGGTCCGGCGCTGCTGTGCGGCCAGTCGCGAGGTCCGGCGCTGCCGTGCGGCCAGTTGCGAGGTCCGGGGCTGCCGTGCGGCCAGTTGCGAGGTCCGGAGAAGCCGTGCGGCCAGTCTCGAGGTCCGGCGCAACCGGCATCGCCGGTGCCTCGGCGGGCGCGGACAACCCTGCGTCCGTGGACGACCCTGCGTCCGTCGCGGAGACCGAACCGGACTTTGCGCCGGCGGCCACGGTTGCGGGCGCCGCTGCTGAGCGCTTCGAGGTGACGCGGATTCCCAGGCTGATCACCAGGCGCGGGATCTCGAGCACCACCAGGACGACGAGCAGGTAGAACATCAGCGCGACCCAGAGGTAGCCCGGCCAGGCCAGCCACATCAGATAGCCGGCCCGGACCCCGATCAGCGTGACCGGCACCAGGATCGCCAGGCCGACGGTGATCCAAGCACCGGCTTTTCGCAGTCGGCCGGGACGGATCGTGTCGCGCACCAGCCGCTTCCACAGATAAAAGTGGATCAAGGCGATGACCACGAAGATCAGCCCGACGAATGCCAACAAGGTCAACCCCCAGCGAACGGCGGCAGGACGTCCACCGTCGCCCCGGCGGGCAACGCCGCCTGTCGATCATGACAGGCAAGCCCGTCGACCAGGAAACTGGCGGCTTTCAGCACCAGGGCGAGCCGCTCCCCGTGCCGGTCCGCCAGCAGGCTGGTGAGGTCGTCGAGCGAGTCGGCGGCGATGCGCTCGGTCGAGAGGCCGGCGGCAGCACGAGCTCCGGCGAAGTACCGAACTTCCAGCAGCCCGCTCATCGCACCCCTCCAGCTCTCGAACGTTGACGCCTGGCCGCCGCGATGTGGCGCGGGTGCATCTTCAGCCGCCGATGGCCGACATCGGACGGGTGGGTTGCAGGAACAGCGGATCGTCGATGCCGTGGCCCGCGCGCTTGCCCATCATGGCGGTCTGCCAGGCGGCGGCGATGTCCGCATCGGCCGCGTCGGCGCGCAGCAGCCCGCGCAGGTCGGACTCGTCCGTGGCGAAGAGGCAGTTGCGGATCTGGCCGTCGGCCGTGAGTCGCGTGCGGTCGCAGTCACCGCAGAAAGGCCTGGTCACGCTGCCGATCACGCCGACGCGGGCGGGGTTGCCCGCCGCGTCACGGTAGCCCGGGACCAGCCAGGTCTCGGCCGGCGCTGTTCCACGTGAAACCGGATCGGGCATCAACCCGAACGGCTCCAGCGACGCCAGGATCGCCTCCGCGGTGACCATCTCGTGCCTGTCCCACTGGTGCTGGGCATCAAGAGGCATCTGCTCGATGAACCGCAGCTCGTAACCATGGTCAAGCGCAAACTGCAGCAGTGCCGGTGCCTCGTCGTCGTTGACCCCGCGCATCAGCACCGTGTTGATCTTCACGGGTGTCAGCCCGGCCCGGGCCGCGCCGGCGAGCCCTTTGAGCACGTCGGCGTGCCTGTCCCGGTGGGTCAGCGCGAGGAACCGCTCCGGCAGGAGGGTGTCCAGGGAGACGTTCACCCGGTCGAGTCCGGCCTCGAGCAACGGCCCGGCCATGCGCTCGAGGCCGATGCCATTGGTCGTCACGGACAGTCGCGGCCGGGGATTCAACGCCGCCGCAGCCGCGATGATGCCGACCAGGCCACGCCGGATCAGCGGCTCACCACCCGTGAACCGGACCTCGGTCACGCCCAACTGCTCCACGGCGATGCGGATCAGCCGGCCGACCTCGTCATCGCTGAGCTGCTGCTCCTTCGGCATCCACGCGAGCCCTTCCTCGGGCATGCAGTAGGTGCAGCGCAGGTTGCAGCGGTCGGTCAACGAGACCCGGAGGTCGGTCGCCACGCGCCCGAACCGATCAGCGAGCACACTCACGTCGACTCCTGACCCCGCCGCAGAGCTGGGAGCCGCGCGTCATGCCCGGTGTGGTTGCTCACTGATCGAACCTAGCGCTTGAGTATGACAATTGCCCCTGCCCGAGATCGGGTGGGACGCAGCCCACGGATCAATCGACGAGTGCTGAGTCGGCTGCGGCACGCACGGCGCCCCGGTAACTGCCACCAAAAGCGGCCGTATGCAGCAACAACAGGTGCAACTGATGCCACGCGACCCGGGACCGCCAGCCGTCGGCCAGGGGCCACTCCTCCTCGTACGCGGAAATGATCCTGTCCAGGTGCGGCGCCCCGCCGAAGAGTGCGAGCTGCGCCAGGTCCGTCTCGCGGTGCCCGCCGTGCGCGGCCGGGTCGATCAGCCACGCCCGTCCGTCGGCCGCCCACAGCACGTTGCCCGGCCACAGGTCGCCGTGGATGCGCGCGGGTGGCTCCTCCCCGGCGTACCCCTCGATCTTGTGGATGACCTGCTCGACAACCGCGATATCCGCCGCCGACAGGGCGTTGCTGTCGGCCGAGATCTTCAGGTACGGACGCAGTCGCCGTTCCGCGAACCAAGCGCCCCACGGCCCTTCGGACGGCGTGTTGTCCTGCGGCAGCGGACCGAGAAAGCCGGGCCAGGACGCGCCGAACGAATCCGCCCCGCTGCGGTGCATCGCGGCCAGCTCCCGCCCGAACCGCTCGGCCGCCCCGGGTGTCGCTGGGCCGGAATCGATCCATTCGAGGGCGAGCATCTCCGGAAGCGCGACCAGAACCTCCGGGACGGGCACCGCACCCGCCTCGCGAAGCCATTCCAGGCCGGCTGCCTCGGTGGCGAAAAAGTGCTCGGGAGCGCTTCCGGACGGCCAGGTCTTCGCGAACAGCGAGGCGCCATCGTCCAAGGTCAGACGCGATGCGGTGCACACGTCACCGCCTCCGACCGGGGTCTCCCGGATCCGCTGGTGCGTGAGAAATGTCGGGAGATGCTGGGGGTGCGCGCGCAGGTACGCCAGATCCACCGCCTTATCTTCCACTTCGGGTTACGAGGTGCCCGAATCGGAGTCAAAATGTCGGCATGACACCTGTCGCGGTGCGTTCGTACCGGCCGAGCGACCACAGCGCTGGTCGCCGCCTGTGGTCGGAGCTGACCAATCAGCACAACCAGATGTACGGCGATGCCGCGGACGACGGCGGGGCCGGCTTCGAGGAATACCTCACTCGGCTCGACCTGAGCGGCCTCTGGGTCGCCGACCACGCGGACGACGGGGTGATCGGGCTCGTCGGCCTGATCATGCGCGGCCGCGGCGGCGAGGTGGAGCCGGTGGTCGTCACCAGCTCGCACAGGCACAAGGGCGTCGGCCGCAAGCTGCTCCGGCACGTCGCTGCCGAGGCGAAGAAGCGCAGCATGGTGTCGCTGACGATCTCGCCGTCGTCGCGCAACGTCGACGCCATCCGCAGCCTGCACGCCGCGGGTTACGACGTGGTGTCGTCGATCGAGCTGACCATGGACTTGGACAGGCATGCCCACGAGTGGCAGCAGGACGGGCTGGAGTTGCATGAGTTGCAGTTTCGGTCCTGACGGGCTTCTGCGCTCGACCCCCTGTGGATAACCGGGTTATCCACAGGTTCGACTTTTGGCACTCGACGGCCGGGCCGGTTTCGCCACTCTGCACCGCATGACGAAGCTGAAGGTCTCCTCGCCCGCCGAGCTCATCTCCGCCGTGCCGTTCCTGATCGGGTTCCACCCCGAGGACAGCCTGACCGTCGTGGCGATGCGCGGCCCCGTGGTGGCCTTTTCGGTGCGAGCGGACCTTCCCGAGCTCGACACCCCCGTCGAGGAGGCCCGGGCGGCGATCCTCCATCTCGCGGACGTCGTGGTCAGGCAGCAGGTCCAAGCCGTCGTGATCATCGGGTACGGCGAAGAGAAGCGCGTCGCACCGGCCGTCCTGCGGATCTCGGACATCTTCACCCTGGCCGGCCTCGTGGTGATCGACGAGCTCCGGGTCGAGGACGGCCGCTTCTGGTCGTTCCTCTGCGCCGACCCGTCCTGCTGCCCCGAGGATGGCGTGCCGTGCCTGCCCCGCGACAGCGTGATGGCGGCGGAGGCGACCTTCGCGGGTGCGGTGGCCCTGCCGAGCAGGGAGGTGTTCCTGGCCCGGGTCGCACCGGTGACCGGCGACGACCGGGAGGCCATGACCGCGGCGACGACCCGAGCAATGAAGCGTCTCTCAGTGCTGGCGCCGGCTGAGTCTCCCTTTCTTCACCAGGTGCGCAGGGCCGGTCGGGAGGCGGTCCGAGCGGCCGAACGCTGCTACCGGGTGGGTGGACGCCTCACTGATGACGACGTTGCCTGGCTGGGCCTGCTGCTCATGCACGTGCCGGTCCGCGACTACGCCTGGATGAGAACAGGCACCAAGGAGTGGGAGCTGTCCCTCTGGTCCGACCTGATGCGTCGCGTGGAACCGATCTACGCCCCGGCCCCGGCTTCTTTGCTGGCCTTCGTGGCGTGGCGCTCAGGAAACGGCGTGCTGGCGAGCGTCGCGGTCGAACGAGCGCTGGACGAGCAGGAGGACTACGCCCTGGCCAGACTGGTCGACCGGGTCCTGACCGACGGCGTCCACCCGGCAATCCTGGACGGCTGGCCCGCCCTCGCCGGCGGCCCCGACCTGGCCACCTTCGCCGAAGACCCCGAGCCCGAAGACCCCGAGCCAGAAGACCCCGAGCCCGAAAGCCCAACCGACCCGGCCACCACCGACCCGGGAGTTCACGCTGACTCGGCCGCCGGCGAACCAGAAGCTGGCCCCGATCCGCTTGCCCAAGAACCAGAGGGCCCACCTGACCCGGTCAGCAGTGAAGTAGGAACTCGACCCAAGCCGATCGACGAAGTTCCGGAATCCGGCTTGGAACCGTCCGAGACCGAGCCTGGGCCTTCCTCCGAGCTGGGTGACCAGAGCAAGCAGCCCAGCGTGCCCATGGCACCGGATCAGCAGGCCGCGGCGTCCTGCATCCGGCCCATGGGCCGGACGCTTACCGGGCAGGGTGATGTGGTGCACGGGCAGGCGACCCGGCCGAGGACTGCCTCGCGCCGAGCCGCCCGCCGTCGCATCTGATCCGGGGTGAAACTACGGCCGCTCGGTTTCCTGACGGACCGTTTCCGAGCCCAGGTCGCCGGTTCGCAGGGCCGGGTTGCCACCCGGGGTCGGGTTGTCCGCGGTCTGGTGGAGCCCGGGCACCCGGTCCTCGATCACGAACGTCGCGCGGGTATGGACTGGTGCGCCGGGGCGGGTCACGTACGGGAGGACCTGGAAGTCGGCTGTCAGTGCGTCCTTCGTGATCTTCGTGCGGACGTAGCCGCGCTGGTTGTTGTAGAAGCGGAGGTGGGGGTTCCAGGGGGTCCAGGGGTGGGTGCCGGTGGGTACGTCCGCGCCGTCGCCCGTGGAGGTGATCGAAGAGCAGACGAGTTCGGTGCCGACTGTGCGGGAGGTCGGGTCGGCGTAGTCGAGTTTCAGCTCGTCGGCCCAGTGGGCGTGGACGTCGCCGGTCAGGACCACCGGGTTGCGGACGCCCGCGTCGACCCAGCCGCGGGTGATGCGGTCGCGGGAGGCCGCGTACCCGTCCCAGGAGTCCATGCTGACCACGGTGGCCGGGCCCGAGTTGTTGTCGCGCTGGCCGAAGAAGACCTGCTGGCCGAGGATGTCCCAGCGGGCCGTCGAGCGGTTGAAGCCGTCGAGGAGCCACGCCTCCTGCTCGGCGCCGGTGATCGAGCGGGCCGGGTCGAGGGCGGCCGGGCAGTCCTTGTAGCCGTCGCCGCAGCCCTGGTCGTCGCGGAACTGGCGGGTGTCGAGCATGTGGAACGTCGCCAGGCGACCCCAGTGGAGGCGGCGGTACAGCTGCATGTCGATGCCGCGCGGGATGGAGGTACGCCGGAGAGGCATGTTCTCGTAGTACGCCTGGAACGCGGCGGCGCGGCGGGCCAGGAACGACGGGTCGGGCTGCTCCGGCACCTCGTCCGCCCAGTTGTTCTCGATCTCGTGGTCGTCGAAGACCACCGCCCAGGGCGCCACGGCGTGGGCCGCCTGCAGGTCCGGGTCGCTCTTGTACTGCGCGTGGCGCTGCCGGTAGTTCGCCAGCGTCACCGTCTCCGGGCCCTCGTGGTCGCGCGGGTTGCCACCGGGGATGTTGTAGGTGTCGGGCGCGTACTCGTACTGGTAGTCGCCCAGGTGCAGGATCAGCTCCGGCTCGTCCTCGGCCAGCCGCCGGTACGCCGTGAAGTAGCCGTGCTCGTACTGCGAACACGACACGAACGACATCGCCAGCGTGCCGCCGGTCGCCCACGGCGGCGGTGCCGTACGCGTGCGACCCGCCGGCGACACGTACCGCTCGGCCTTGAAGCGGTAGAAGTACTCGCGGGCCGGGAGCAGACCGTTCAGTTCGACGTGGACGGTGTGCCCGGCCGCCGCGCGGGCCGCCACGACACCACGGCGCACGATCCGCCGGAAGCCCTCGTCGGCCGCCAGCTCCCACTGCACGGGCACGTCGCGGGACGGCATGCCGCCGAGGCCGTCCTCCGCGAGCGGCGTCGGGGCGAGCCGGGTCCACAGCACAAAACCGTCGTGGTCGGGGTCGCCCGACGCGACGCCGAGGGTGAACGGGTCGCTGCGCAGCGGCCCACGGTACGGCGCGGCCGAGGCAGCCAGCGGCCACGTGGTCACCGCGGTTGCGGCACCGGCGGCGGCACCGCTGAGCAGGAGGGTACGTCGTGAGACAGCCATGTGAGGCTCCCAGCGCTTCCGGGGGTACGGACGCTGAAAGCCTCATGACCGTGAATGTCCCGGCCGCGTGACCGGGGTGAAGTGCCGCCGAAGACCGGGCGAACTAGACGGTTACGCGTTCGGCCCCGGCGTAGACGTTCATCGACGGGCCGCGGAGGAAGCCGACGAGTGTCATACCGGCTTCGTCGGCGAGTTCGGCGGCCAGGGTGCTGGGGGCCGACACGGCCGCGAGCAGCGGGATCCCGGCCATCCACGCCTTCTGGGTCAGCTCGAAGCTCGCCCGGCCGGAGACGAGCAGCACGTGACCGGTGAGCGGCAGCCTGCCCTCGCGCAACGCCCAGCCGATGACCTTGTCGACGGCGTTGTGGCGGCCGACGTCCTCACGCAGCACGAGCAGTTCCCCGGCGGCGGTGAACAGGCCGGCCGCGTGCAACCCACCCGTACGGTCGAACGTGCGTTGCGCGGCCCGGAGCCGGTCGGGAAGGTCCGCGAGCACCCGGGCCGGCACGGTGAACGTGTCGGCGGCGACGTCGAACTGCGAACGGGTCCGCACCGCGTCGATGCTGGCCTTGCCGCACACGCCGCACGAACTGGTCGTGTAGAAGTTCCGGCTCGGGTCCGTCACCGGCGCCGGCACGTCGGCACCGAGCACCACGTCGACCACGTTGTACGTGTTCGGCGTGTCCGTGCCCGCGCACAGCTGGGCCGTGACGACGTCCTCCTGCGTGCGGATGATGCCCTCGGTCAGGAGGAAGCCCATGGCGAGGTCGATGTCGTGGCCGGGGGTGCGCATGGTCACGGCCAGTGGGGCCTTGCGGAGGCGGATCTCCAGCGGTTCCTCGGCGGCGAGGTCGTCGGGCCGCCGCCTCGGGTCGGCGGTGGAATCGAGGTTGATCTTCACCACGGGTCGCCGGTTCATCGTGCGCGCCATGGAGCAGAGCGTATGCCGCACCCCGGCAGAACGCCCCGCTCGCAGGCCTGGACCGGGCGCAAAGCCGTCCGCCCGGTCACGCTCGCGCCCGCAACGGGATACGGTACTCACGTGGGGGGATTCGCGGCGGTGGTGTTGGCCGGCGGTGCGGCACGTCGGATGGGTGGTGCGGACAAGCCCACCATCCCGGTTGCCGGACAGTCGATGCTGACGCGTGTCCTGGCCGCGGTGCACGACGCCGACCCGCAGGTGGTTGTCGGGCGTGTCCCTCCGGACCTGCCCGTGCCCGTCGCGTCGACCAGTGAGCAGCCGCCCGGCGGTGGCCCTGTCGCGGCGACCGCGGCCGGTCTCGAGCTGGTTCCCGACAACGTCAGTTTCACGGCGCTGCTCGCGGCTGATCTTCCGCTGCTGACCGGTGAGGCCATCGACGTGCTGCGGCTGACCGTCGAGTCGGCCCCGATGCAGGGTGCGATCTACCGGGATTCCGAGGGGCGCCGGCAGATGCTCTGCGGGGTCTGGCGGACGAGTGCGCTGCGCCAGGCCCTGGGCAAGGTGGCCGAGGAACGCGGCAGTCTGCACGGCGCCTCGATGCAGACACTGCTGGAGCATCTGCGGTTCATCGAGGTCTCGTGGCGCCGGCCCGGCCCGCCGCCCTGGTTCGACTGCGACACCGACGACGACCTGCGGACCGCTGAGGAATGGGCGCGGTGAACGTTCTCGACGCGTGGGTCGAGGCGGCCTGTGCCGAGCTGAACCTCACTCCCGCCGACGTCGACACGAAGGCGGTGCTGGACGTCGCCCGCGATGTTGCGCACAACGTCGTGCGGCCCGGCGCGCCCGTCACGGCGTACCTGATGGGTGTGGCTGTGGGTCGCGGCGCCGATCCGGCCGACGTGGCCGAGCGGCTCGCGGCGCTGGCCCTGGGGTGGCCCTCCGACGGTCGGGAATGAGACGCGGCCGATGAGCCGGCCGTTCGCTCGATAGGGTGGCGGAGCGGAGGTGACGATCATGACTGCGGAGAGCACTGCGGACCAGCCTGAGGGCGTCCTGCTCGACGAACCGACCACGGCTGACCTGCGGGCGAAGGTGACGGAGGCCTGGCGGGAGTTCGCGGGGGCGCTGGCTGCGCTTCTGCCGACGCTGTCCGAGGGCGCTTATGTCGACATCACGCTCGACCCGACGGCGTCCGGCACGGGCACAGCCGTCTACTCGGTGAGCATGCGTGTGGTGGCCGACGGCGTGATCGAGGCGCTCGCGGTCGGCAACGCGAGCCTGCCCGAGGGCTTCCGGATGAACAGGGCCTCGGTCGCCGACCTGGTGGCCCTGGGCTGGTCGCCGCCCGGCGTGCTGCCCGACTCGGGTGACTCGTTCGGCCTGCGGTCCAGCGCGGCCCAGGCCAAGCAGCTCGCGGCGATCGTCTCCCGCACTCTGCGTGACGTCTACGGCGCGCCGCACCCGGCCTTCCTCGTCTACCTCGTCCACGACGACTCCGACGAGCCGATCGCGACCGCCCCCATCGGTACGGCCCGACACGAGCCCAGCATCGACGAGGAGCTGAGCCTCGACGACCTGGCCGAGGACGGTGTGCTCTCCGAGGCGCTGGCGAACGCCGCCGACGAGGTGATCCCCCTCGAGGAGCGCGTACGCACCGTGGTCGCGACGATGTCGAAGACCACCATCGACCAGCTGCAGGTCGACACCGACGGTGACGTCGGCATCCGGGCCGGTTCGGCGATGGTCTTCGTGCGTGTCCGCGACAACCCGCCGCTGGTCGACGTCTTCTCGCCGATCCTGACCGAGGTCGAGCCGACCGAGCAGCTGTACGTGAAGCTTTCCGAGCTCACGAACAGGATGCCGATCGGCCGGCTCTACTGCGCGCAGGACACCGTCTGGGCGTCGATCCCCGTCTTCGGCCGCAACTTCCAGGCGACCCACCTCATGCTCGCCGTGCAGGTCATGACCGGCCTCGCCGACGAGCTGGACGACCGGCTGCACGGCGAGTTCGGCGGCAAACGCTTCTTCGGCGAGGGTGACAAGCCCGCACCGAAGAAAGACGACAAGGACGGCGACGACCACCGCACCGGCATGTACCTCTAGGAGAGCGGCAGCCAGCTCAGCCGGTCCATGGTGGACATGTCGGAGGCCTGCAGGCCGGAGTCCGAGAGTGTCCACAGGACGTTCCCGATGACCAGCGATCGCTGGATCATGGGCTGGTATCCGGCGGCCGTGGGCTGCGTGACCCGGTCGGCGAGCTTGATGGTGCTGCCGGTCACGGTCAGTGCCAGGGCCTCGCTCTGCCCGCCACGGACGGTGTAGGTGTTCACCGGCACGACCAGCAGGTTCGAGGCCGGCCACCAGAGCAGCGAGTGCGGGTCGTACTCGGCGTCGGAGTAACCCTGCGGCAGGTGGTACTGCGACAGCCGCTTCGGCTGGGCCGGGTTCGAGACGTCGAAGAGTGACACCTGCAGGCCCTGGGTGCGGCCGTTCGTGTCGGCCTCCTGGCCGATGCCGATCAACCGGTCCTCGCCGACCGGTTGCAGGTGGGCGGAGTAACCGGTGATCTTCAGCTCGCCGGTGACCTTCGGCTGGGCCGGGTTGCTCAGGTCCAGGCTGTAGAGCGGGTCGGTCTGCTTGAACGTGACGACGTATCCGCGGGCGCCGATGAACCGGACCGAGTAGATCCGCTCACCCTTGCCGAGCCCGTCGACGATCCCGGTCTGGACGAGTTTGTCACCCTGCTCGGTCAGCACCCGTACGGCGGAACGGTCCGTCTTCGCGTCGGTCGTGGCCACCCGCAGATGGTCGTCCCAATCGGACAGCGCGTACTGGTTGATCAGGAAGCCAGGGACGGTGCCGGCAGCGCGGTACACGGGTGGCTGGTTGCTCTGGATCGTGAACTTGTAGAGGTCCGTCTCCTGGCGCACGGGCACGTCCGCGCGCCCCAGGAAGCGGTCGAGCTTCCAGCGCTGGTCGCTGGCCAGGTAGAGGCTGTCGGCCGTGCCGTAGACGGTGTCACCGTCCGCGACGATCGTGACGGGCTCGCCGCTGCCGAGGGTGGGCTTGGTCAGGTCGAAGGTGAGGACGCTGACCAGCGCGCCGCCCGAGTATTCCGTCGGCCGGCTGACCCGGCCGCAGTCGACCTGGCCCTTGGTGGTCTGCGTACCGTCGGTGACCTCCCAGCCGGGCAGCCAGGCCGAACCGGGAGCGCTGTCGATCGCGCCGCGGTTGGCCGAGAGGCGCTTCTGCTCGCTCGCGTCGGGGTCGTCGGGGAACTTGATCCGCGGTGTCGTCCGCAGCACGACCCGTGCCGTGGTGCCGGTCATCCGGGCGTCGACGAGGTTGCCCTCACCGCGGTACCGGCTGACGATCTTCGGTGCGCCGGTGAGATCAACCAGGAGGACCTGCGGACCTTCTGCCGCCTGTGCGGCGGCCTGGCGCTTGTCGGAGAAGTACCGGTGGACCAGGCCCGAGGGCACCAGGACCAGCGCGCTGTCGCCGGAGAGCAGCAGCTGGAGCTGGGCTCCCTGCACGTCGAGGTCGAGCTTGCCGGTCTCCTTGCGGGTCGCGGCGTCGACCACCCGCAGGTACCCCGCACTGATCGTGACGATGCGCCGCCCGTCGGTCTTGACCACGTCGGGCTCGTCCGCGCCCTGCTCGTGCACGTTGGTGCCGGAGAACGCTGGCGGTGCCACCGACTTCTCCGCGCCGGCCGCGGCGGAGTCCGCCATCGTCCGCGCGCCGCCCCTGAGCACCTCGGGCATTGCGTCTCCGCCGAAGCCCCACGGCCCCACGTTGGCTTTTGCCGCCCGGCGCAGATCGGTGATGAGCTGCTCGCACGAGTCGAACGCGACGAGCCGCATCGCGGTGGCCGCACCCGCGATCGGCGTGGCCGGCGGGGGTGCGACAGGCTCGGGCTCCGGCGCGGAGGTGCAGCCAGCGAGCGGGATCGTAAGGGCCAGGACGGCGCAGAACAGCAGACGGCGCGACATGGGGGGTGGGACGCTGCGTGACCGCTTCCGGTTCCGCGCTAATTCGGCGCGGGCACCGGCGTCGGCATCTCCACCAGCCGGGAGAGCACCACCATGCTGCGCGTGGAGGTCACAAAAGGCTCCGCACGCAGGCGTTCGAGGGCCTGCTCGAGGTGCCCGATGTCGGCCGCGCGCAGGTGCACGAGCGCGTCCGCCTGACCCGACACCGTGTAGGCCCCGACCACTTCCGGGTGCCGCCGGGTGGCCACGGTGATCTGCGCAGGGGTGGTCCGGCCGGTGCAGAAGAGCTCGACAAAAGCCTCGGTCGTCCAGCCCACGGCGGCCGGCTCGATCACGGTCGTGAATCCCTTGATGACCCCGCTGGAGCGGAGCCGATCGACCCGTCGCTTCACCGCCGGCGCGCTCAGGGAGACCTTCGCGCCGATCTCCGCGTACGACGCGCGGGCGTCCGCAACGAGCAACGCAATGATTCGCTGGTCAACGGCGTCCATCTGCAACGATTCGCCTCCGACGAGCAAGACTTCGAGCTGTTTCGGTCGTGCCAGCCTACCTACCCTTTACGTCATGAGCCACACGGAGCGCTTGCCGCGTAACCGGACATATCTCATGTGTCCGCCCGAGCACTTCACGGTCGACTATGTGATCAACCCGTGGATGGACACGACCGTCCCGGTTGACGCGGCGCTCGCGGTCAAGCAGTGGCAACTGCTCCACGACACCCTGACGGACCTCGGCCACGCGGTCCACGTCCTGGACGCCCGTCCCGGCCTCCCCGACATGGTGTACGCGGCCAACGGCGCCTTCTCCGTCGACGGCACCGTCTACGGCGCCCGTTTCAAGCACCCGCAGCGCTCCGCCGAGGCGGCGGCCCACCAGCTGTTCTACGCCGGTGGACCGTGGACCTTTGCCGACCCGGTGCACGTCAACGAGGGTGAGGGCGACTTCGCGTACCTGCCCGGGGCGTACGGCGGTCTGATCCTGGCCGGGCACGGTTTCCGGACCGAGCCGGCGGCCCACGTGGAGGCGCAGGAGGTTCTGGGCCGCCCGGTGATCTCCCTCAAGCTGGTCGACCCGGCGTTCTACCACCTCGACACCGCGCTCGCCGCGCTCGACGACCGGCACATCACGTACTACCCCGAGGCGTTCTCGGCGATGTCGCAGCGGGTCCTGCGCCAGCTCTTCCCGGACGCCGTCATCGCCGACCGGTCGGACGCCGAGGCGTTCGGCCTCAACCTGGTGAGTGACGGACACCACGTCATCCTCAACACCGAGGCGACAGCGATGGCGGACAAGGTCCGCGCCGCCGGATACACCCCGGTCCACGTGGAATTGAGCGAGCTCAAGCGGGGTGGCGGCTCGGTGAAGTGCGCGGTGGCCGAGCTACGCCCCTGACGGTTGACTGGTCAGCGTGCGGGAAGATGGATCCCATGACCGACGACACCCGTACCCCCGACCAGCAGGAAGACGGCTCCGTCATCGTGGTGGGCCCCGACGGCCGCCCGCTGGGCACGGTGGAGTCCGACGGCACCCTCAGCCCCGAGGAGCCCGGCAACCTGATCGAGCAGCCCGCCAAGGTCATGCGCATCGGCAGCATGATCAAGCAGCTGCTCGAGGAGGTCCGCGCGGCGCCGCTCGACGAGGCCAGCCGGACCCGGCTGCGGGAGATCCACCAGCGCTCGATCAAGGAGCTCGAGGACGGCCTCGCGCCGGAGCTGCAGGAGGAGCTCGAGCGGCTCTCCCTGCCGTTCGAGGGTGAGACCCCGCCGAGCGAATCCGAGCTCCGGATCGCCCAGGCCCAGCTCGTGGGCTGGCTCGAAGGCCTCTTCCACGGCATCCAGGCGGCCCTGGTCGCGCAGCAGATGGCGGCCCGGCTCCAGCTCGAGCAGATGCGCGGTGGCAACGCCGGGCGTCCCGCACTCCCGATGGGCCCGAACGGCGTCATCCCCGGCATGCCCGGTCAGGGCGGCGGCGACGGCTCCGGGCGTACGGGTCAGTATCTCTAGAGGTCGAAGAGCTTTTCGAGGTAAACGGCCACGCCGTCCTCGTCGTTCGTGAGTGTCACCTCGTCGGCGACCTCGCGGACGGCGGGGTGGGCGTTGCCCATCGCCACGGACCGGCCGGCCCAGGCGAGCAGCGGCAGGTCGTTCGGCATGTCACCGAAGGCCACGACGTCCTCGGCGGTGAAGCCGTCCCGCTCGCAGAACCAAGCCAGCCCGGCAGCCTTGGTGACACCGGCCGCCGAGATCTCCACCAGCGCGGACTTGGACGAGTGTGTCGCCACCGCGACCTCGCCCAGGGTGCTGCTGATCAGGGCGGCGAACTCGTCCGGTTCGTAACTCGCCGAGCGCGCCAGCAGCTTCACCGCGGGCACCGACGTCAGCTCCTCCGGGGACGACAACACCCGCACCTGCTTGTGCTCGCCGTCCCAGTGCAACGGCCACTTCTCCTCGTACCAGAAGCTCCTGCCGTCCTCGACCTCGACGGCGAGCGCGACGTCCGGAACGGCCTCGCGCAGCTGCTGGGTGACATCGAGCAGCAGCTCGACGGAGAGCGGCGCGGCCCGGAGGATCTTGTCAGCGGCGGGGTCGTAGACCACGGCGCCGTTGGCACAGACCGCCGGCAGCGGCTCGGCCATCTGGTCGTAGAGCTGGCGCAGCCAGCGCACCGGACGCCCGGTCACCAGGACCGTCGGCACCCCGCGCGAGTGCAGCTGGTCGAGAACGCCGATCGTGCGGGGGCTGAGCGTTCCGTCGGTCCGGATCAGGGTGCCGTCGATGTCGGAGGCGACGAGGCGAAAAGGTGGCATCACCTCGACAGTAGCTGGTCCAGATAGACGGCCACGCCGTCCTCGTCGTTGGACAGAGTGACCTCGTCGGCGACCGCCAGCAGCGTCGGATGGGCGTTCTGCACGGCCACCCGGCTCCACCCCGCCCAGGCGAACATCGGCAGGTCGTTGGGCATGTCACCGAAGACCAGCACGTCCGCCGGATCAACACCGACAGCCTGCGCGACCACGGCCAGCCCGGTGCCCTTGTCGACACCCGGCGGGCAGATCTCGACGTAGTCCAGCCCCGCCTGCGTGACCGAAGCCACGTCCGCCGGCACGATGCGCTGAGCCGCGGCGAGCAGATCGTCCACGTGGTGGTCGAACGACCGCGCGAACGCCTTGATCACATCGCCGGTGAGGCACTCGGCCCGCGACCGCCGCTCCAGAACAACCGGGTAACGCCAGGTCGGGTCGTAGTCGCCCCAGAGCGGCGCGTCGTTGTGCTCCAGCGCCTCAACCATGACCGAGAGCGGTCCGACCTCGGCCTCGAGGTTTTCCAGCACGACGCTGAGATCCCGCCCGGGCAGCCGTGCACTGCGCAGGACCTGATTTTCGCCCTGGTCGATGACCCACCCACCCTGCGCCAGCACCAGAAAATCAGCGGCGCGGATGTCGTTGCGGGTCAGCTCGGTCAGCCGCGGCCCCCGCCCGGTGGCACCAACGATCCGGATGCCCGCGGCCCGCACCCGGTCCAGCACCTCATGGGTGTACGCGGACACGGTGTCATCACTGCGCACCAGGGTGCCGTCGAGATCGGTCGCGATGAGCTTCGGGAGACCAGGCTTGGTCATCAGAACCTCCGAGGGTGTGACAACCCCCGCGGAGGGCGGAAGGAAAACGTTACACCGGCCCAGCTACCAGCGGCTATGACTTCAGGTAGCGGGCCGGTGTATTAACCGTTAGCGGGAGGGTTCGAGGACGTCGCGGCCGCCGAGGTACGGCTGGAGGGCCTTCGGGACGCGGACCGAACCGTCGGGCTGCTGGTGGTTCTCCAGGATCGGGATCAGCCAGCGGGTGGTGGCCAGCGTGCCGTTGAGCGTCGCCGCCGTCTGGGCCTTGCCGTCCTCGTCGCGGTAGCGGATGTTGAGGCGGCGGGCCTGGAAGGTGGTGCAGTTCGACGTCGAGGTGACCTCGCGGTATCGGCCCTGCGACGGCACCCAGGCCTCGCAGTCGAACTTGCGGGTGGCGCTCGAGCCGAGGTCGCCGGCGGCCACGTCGATCACGCGGTAGGGGACCTCGACCTTGGCGAGCATCTCCTCCTCCATGGCGAGCAGGCGCAGGTGCTCGTCCGCGGCCTCCTCGGGGCGGCAGAAGGAGAACATCTCGACCTTGTCGAACTGGTGGACGCGCAGGATGCCGCGAACGTCGCGCCCGTGGGAGCCGGCCTCGCGGCGGAAGCACGACGACCAGCCCGCGAAGCGTTCGGGGCCGTTGGCCAGGTCGAGGATCTCGTTGGAGTGGTACGCCGCCAGCGCCACCTCCGACGTGCCGACCAGGTAGAGGTCGTCGGCCTCGAGGCGGTAGATCTCGCTGGCGTGCGCGCCGAGGAAGCCGGTGCCCTCCATCGCCTCCGGCTTGACCAGCGCGGGGGTGATCGACGGGATGAAGCCGTGCTCGACCGCCTGGGCGATCGCCATCTGCAGCATGCCGAGCTGCAGCAGCGCGCCGACACCCGTCAGGAAGTAGAAACGCGAGCCCGAAACCTTCGCACCGCGCTCGGTGTCGATGGCCCGGAGCGCCTCGCCGATCTCGAGGTGGTCCTTCGGGTTGTCGATCTCGGGCCGGTCGCCGACCTCGCGCAGCACGACGAAGTCGTCCTCGCCGCCCGGCGGGACACCGTCCTGGACGAGGTTGGGCACGGCCAGGTGCGCCTGACGCAGTGCCTGGTCGGCCTCCGTCGTGGCCGCCTGCGCTTCCTTGACCGCGGCCGAGAGCTCCTTGGTACGCGCGAGCAGCGCCGTCCGCTCGTCACCCTTCGCCTTCGCCACCAAGGAACCCAGCGACCTCTGCTCAGCTCGGACGGACTCGAACCGCTGGGTGGTGGCCCGGCGTTCCTCGTCGGCGCGCAGCAGGTCGTCCACCTTCGAGGCGGACTCGCCGCGCAGCTCTTGGCTGGCACGGAAGAGGTCGGGGTTCTCGCGGAGGAGACGCAGGTCAATCACGCCGTCGAGCCTACCGGCGACGATGTCCTGCTTTCACCCCGATATGCCTTCGCTGGGCTTGTCGCGGTTGTCCTGGGACGCCGTGAACGGTTTGGTCGACGTGACGGTGAGGTCGAACGGCGCGTCGGGCGGGCCTTCCTCGGCTGCCTCGGGGCGGCGCCAGGACCAGATCGGCGGGGGCTCCGGGGCCGGCTCGTCGTCGTCGGAGAGCGGCGGCGGCACGTCGGTGTCGCGCCCGGCCAGGTACATCGCCAGCACCACCAGCACCGTGCCGGCGACCGCGCACCACAGGCCCCGGCCGTACGAGATGGTGACCTGGTCCGCATCGAGGCCGCTCAGGCCGGGCTGGCCGATGATGCGGCTGACGTCGCCCAGCTCGGAACCGGTCGCTGCGAGCATCGCCAGGAGGACACCACCGACGCTGAGGGCGCCGAGCCGGGTGTACCGGCGGCCGGCGAAGGGTCCGAACAGCGTCAGGACGACCAAGGGGACGAGCAGGAAGAGCGCGGCGAGGTAACCGCCGCCCCAGCTGCCCAGGTCGGCGAGGCTGGTCTCCAGCGGCCGGGTGCCGACCTCGCCGTCGCCGAAGACCGACCGGTCGACCTCGGTGATCTGCCACTCGGAGACGAACGAGCCGAACAGCGCGACGGCGCCGAGCACGGCGGCGATCGGCACGAGCCGGCGGTCGGCCGCCAGCCCGGTCAGGAAGCCACCGGGATTGAACCGGCGCGGCTCACGGGCCGCGTCGTCATCGGGGCCGAACTCGACCACGGCCTCCATCGGTGTCTCCGGCATGCGATCCATCATTGCCTGCCTCCCGTCCGCCGACCAGCGCTCACGGACATGGACTAGCGTCAGACCTATGCCTATTCGCACCGCATCTGCCCGCTGGTCGGGCAACCTCACCGAAGGCTCCGGAACCATCAAGACCGGGAAGGGCGGGTACGAGGGGAACTACTCCTTCAAGTCCCGCTTCGAGGAGGGCGAGGGGACGAACCCCGAGGAGCTCATCGGCGCCGCGCACGCCGGCTGCTTCTCGATGGCGTTCTCCAAGGGCCTCGCCGACGCCGGCTTCACGCCGACCTCCGTCGAGACCACCGCCAAGGTCCACCTGGACAAGGGCGACGCCGGCTTCGGTGTCACCCGCATCGACCTCGAGACCGTGGGCGACGTCCCCGGCATCGACGAGGGCACCTTCCAGAAGATCGCGGAAGGCGCCAAGGAGAACTGCCCGATCTCCCGCCTGCTGTCGCCCGGCGCCGAGATCACCCTGAGCGCCAAGCTCGCCTGACGCACGACGTGCTCCACCCGTGAACGTTCACGGGTGGAGCACAATGGGTTGCGTGCCGGTCGAGATGAGCCGTGAACGCTTCGAAGAACTGGTCGGCGAGGCGCTGGACGAGGTGCCCCCCGAACTCCTCAAGGTCATGAACAACGTGGTGATCCTCGTGGAGGATCTGCCCCGGGACGGCGGCATGGGTCTGCTCGGCCTCTACGAGGGCACGGCGCTGACCGATCGCGGCTGGGACTACGCCGGTGTGCTGCCGGACCGCATCACGATCTACCGGCTGCCGACGCTGCAGGTCTGCGACACGGAGACGGACGTCATCGACGAGGTGGCGATCACCGTCGTCCACGAGATCGCCCATCACTTCGGCATCGATGACCAGCGGTTGCACGAGCTGGGATGGGGCTGAATGGCCGAATCGCGCCGTTGCTGCCTGCGCCTACCCTGATACTCCACGCAAACAGGAGGACCTTCATGCGCAGCGAACTGTTCTCGGCGGACAACCTCGAGAAGGAGTCGAACCAGCCCGGGCTTCGGCTGCAGAATTCCAAGCTTCTCAAGGCCGAGCTGAACGGCGAGTTCATGGCTCGCGTCGGCTCGATGGTCGCCTACCAGGGTCAGGTGCAGTTCGAGGCGCTCGGCTCCGGTGGCCTCGGCAAGTTCCTCAAGCAGAAGCTCACCGGTGAGGGCGTGCCCCTCATGAAGGTCACCGGCCGCGGTGATGTTTTCCTCGCCGAGAACGCCGCCGACATCCACATGATCGACCTCGAGCCCGGCGACGCCCTCTCCATCAACGGCGCGAACGTCCTGGCCTTCGACTCGACCCTCAACTACGACATCAAGATGGTCCAGGGCGTCGGCATGATGTCCAACGCGGGCCTCTTCAACTGCGTCTTCTCCGGGTACGGCCGGATCGCCGTGACCACCAAGGGCACCCCGGTGGTCCTCAGTGTCGACCAGCCCACCTACGTGGACCCGCAGGCGGCGATCTGCTGGTCCGCCAACCTCCAGACCGGTTACCACCGCGCCGAGCAGATGGGCCTGGGCACACTCCTCGGCCGCAGCACCGGCGAGCGTTTCACGATGAGCTTCGCCGGCCAGGGCTTCGTGGTCGTGCAGCCGTCGGAGGAGCCCCCGGGCGGCCTCGCGGGTGCGGCCCAGGGCCAGCAGCAGAGCGGCGGCATCCTCGGCAACCTGATGGGCAACTGACCGGCATTCGGACCGACAGCTTTCAGGTGCGGGCCCGCGCCCGCACCTGGAGTGGTCAGCTCGGTTCGCCCGAGCGCAGCCGGGTCAGCCAGGCGGCGCTGTCCGCGAAGTCCGCGTTGGTGAGACCCGGCTGGGACGGCGCCGGCTCCGCGGCCGCGGCTTTCGACCAGCGGTGGCGGGGATAGGACCCCAGGAAACGCACCTCGGCGCAGATCCGCCGGAGCCCCTGCAGGGCCTCGCCCAGCCGCGGCTCGGCGACGTGGCCACCGCAGTCGAGGAAAAAGACGTAGACCCCGAGCTGCTCACCGGTCGGCCGCGACTCGATGCGGGACAGGTTGATGCCGCGGACCGCCAGCTCGGTCAGCACCGACAGCAGGGCGCCGACACGATCGTGGTCGATCATCACCGCGAGCGAGGTGATGTCGTCGCCGGTCGGCGGTGCGGGCGCGGCCGGGCGGGAGAGCAGCGCAAAACGGGTCACCGCGTCCGCGTGGTCCGCGATCTTGTCGGCCAGCACGGTCAGGTTGTTGCGGGGCACGCCGATCGGCGCGCAGATCGCGGCGTCGTGCTCCCCCGAGGCCGCACTGATCGCCGCCGCGGCGTTGGACAGGACGTCGACCACCACCGCGTCGGGCAGGTTGGCCAGGAGCCAGTTGCGGCACTGCGCCGACGCCTGGGGATGCGCCGCCACCGACCGGATTCCGGCCAGCGGTACCAGCGCCGGGGCGGCCAGCACGAACTCCACCGGCAGGACCACCTCGCGGGTGATCACCAAGGGGCTGCCGGTGCCGAGCTCGTCCAGGGTGACCGGGACGGCGCCACCCACGGAATTCTCCAGCGGCACCAGCGCGGCGTCGGCTTCACCGGTGCGTACGGCCTCGAGCGCCTCGGGCACACTGCGGGCCGGCGTCCGGATGCCGTGCTCGGCAGCGGAAATCGTCCGCAGTGCCTGCTCGGTGAAGGTGCCTTCGGGGCCGAGGTAGACAAAACGGGTGGGCGGGGTTCCCGGCATGCCACCCACCCTAGAGCCCGCTCCCCGTCACGCCCCGCAGGCCCGTACGCGGATCCCCGGCGGCGACTCGTTCTGCACCTTGACGCTGCACACGTCCGTACCGGCCTCGACGACTTTGATCGTCGCGGGTGGGCCGTTAGTCACGACGAGCAGCGCTTCGTCGTCGTCATCGGCCCCCGCGATCTGAACGATCGAGAACTGCCAGGTGCCGGAGCAGTAGGGCCCCTCGACGACCTTCAGCTCCTCCTGGGGCACACCGGGGCGCCCCTTGACCACGGTGAGCACCTGCTGCGCGGTCGGGCCGTTCTTGCACCTGGGTGCCGGCGACGGCCCGGCCGGCCGGGTGGTGGTCGGTGTGACCGGCGGCGTCGTGGTCGTGAGGGGGTAGGTCGGCACAACCGCGGTCGGGTAGGTCGGGACGCCCACGGTCGGCAGGCCCGTGGCGGGCACACCGCCGGTGGGAAGGCCGGCGGTCGGCAGACCCGGCACCAGGCCCGACGGGGGAAGCGCCGAGGCCGAGCCGCTCCCGGGCGCCTCGGGTGGTGCCGTGAGGGCCGGTTGCGGCGGCTTACCGCAGGCGGCGAGCAGGGCCACGCCGGTCAGGACGACCGCCAGCGCGGACATCCTGGTCGAGGAGCGGGGGACGAAGCGAAGCACGCGAACATGGTATGGCGTTCACGACTCGAGGCAACCTGTCCTCAGGCGGCGACGCGGTGCCCGGCTGCGGTGAGGGTGTTGACGGCTTCGCTGAGGCGCACGGCCGGGATCAGGAGATAGTCGGTGTCGTAGGTCGAGAACGCCACGATGTTGACCCGGGCGTCGGCCAGCGGGACGACCAGGGACGCCAGGACGCCGGTCAGCGCCAGGTCCAGCGGGCCGACCACCCGCAGGCAACGCCAGGACGCCTCGACGGTCGCATCCTCCGGCACACGGTCGGCCGGGCAGATGATCGAGAGCTCGTCGGGCGCCCACGTCACCGAGATGACGCTCTTGTCGTCCGGACCGCTGCTCAGGGAAGTGGGCAGGGCGGAACCGGCCGGCAGCCGGCACACCGCGTACTCCTCTGGTAGCAGATCTAGATCGAGCATGAGGGGAACACTACGGTCCGGACCCCCACGATCCCAATGGGTAGCGGGTGCGTTGATCGCCACACGAACGGGTGACTAGTACCGGATCGCCGAGAAGAACGTCAGTGACGCGGCCACCCGGCCGGCCTCGGACAGGGGCGTGGCGATCGCGTCCACCGTCAGGTGGCTCTCCTCGCCTGTCGGCTGGACCCGCATCAGACCCCGGGCCAGGCGTTCACTGGTCAGCGCGAGCAGGGGCGGGATCTTCTCGATCTCCTGCTCGGTGAGATCACCACCGCCGGCGGTGAAGTCGATCAGGCGCAGTGCGCCCTCGCCACCCAGCAGTGGCTGTCCGACAGCCTCGAGGCCCTTGCCCAGGCCGAGCAGATCGCTCGCCGAGGGCGACACGGCCACGATCCTGAAGGCCGTATCGATGACCAGGCAGGGCTCCACGGCCTGCCACACCGTCGCCGCCCAGCGGTCGACGCTCGAGACGAACTCGGACTCGTCCGGCGTACGCGCCTGCGGCACAAACGCTCCCGAGAGTGAGAGCTCGACGTGCGCCACCCGCACCTCCCTCATCATCCGTGCCGTCGACCCGACCTGACCTGACTCCGGCCGGACCTGCCCGGGGTCCGAAGCTTAGCCTCGGTGCCTCGAGTGTCCGGCCGGCGTCGCTCACGTCAAGTCGCGACGGCAAGCGGTGCTCTGGAAGGAACGTTACCGGCGGGTCGGCCGCTTGTCAGCGGCCGTTTGGCCGCCGGCGTACCACCGGTAGTCGCCGGCGGGCCGATAGGGCGCGTTTGCCCAGGTAGCGGGCCGTTGTGCCACTGCTGACAGTTTGCTGGCGGTCGCGGGTGAAATCCGCGCACCACCGGCGATCAGCAGTCGGTCGAGCTCCTTGTGGGTGGCCACGAGACAGTCCTTCGGCAGGCCGTGCACGCTGATCACGCCGGAGCCGACAAAGGCCAGCACGGGGGTGACCGGCACGCCCAGACCGACGGCAGAGCTCATGGCCTTGCCGGCGCGCTTGGCGTCGCGGCGGGCCTCGGCGACGTACGCCGGGCGCTTCCCGTTGATCTGCACGACGTCTCCGGCGATGAGCACGCGGGCCCGGCCGTGGTCGGCGACCGTGACGGCGTAGACGCCACCCGGGCCGATGGCGAGGAACCCGGCGCGGTCGTCGCTGGGGTCGTGTTCGTAGCCCTGCGAGTCGGTGCGGGGCCAGTCGACGATGTGCCAGGCGGGTCCGAGACGGTCGAGGCGGGTCAGCGCACGGGCGCCTGCTGCCTCGAGCCTCCGCGCGTCACGCTCGGCGCGACGACGACGGGCCCACTCGACGGGATTTTGACGAGGCTCGAGCGCCGCGGGCGGTGCGGTGCGTCGAGTGTCGATGGCGGGGGGATAGTTGCGGGACGGAACGGGCAGGGCGGGACGTGCGGGGAAGACAGTCACTGCGACCTCCGGCAAAAGGTCCATCGGGCTCTCTTTCCACTACGGTAAGTGTTGGACCCGGTACTCAGGCAAGTCATCGGACCGGAAAGAAAGCGGAATGAGTGGGGATGAATGCCGCATTCACGCACAAGTTCTTTTTCCGTATGGTGCATCACGCGACCTAGGGCTCCCCAGAAATCCGAAACGTCCCCGCCAAGTTAGCCTCACCTACCTTGCTCGCGCAGCAGTGTCTCAAAACTGTGTGCACAAGGTCACGGCCCGTGCGGCCGACGGGCGATCACCCTAGGCTCGTCCCGTGGCCCACTACGTCGACAGCGAAGTGAGCCGGCTAGCCACGGTCATGTTGCACCGGCCTGGCGCCGAGCTTGCAAGGCTGACCCCGCGCAACAACGACTCCCTCCTGTTCGACGGCATCCCCTGGGTGGGTCGCGCCCAGGAGGAGCACGACCGCTTCGCGGCAGCCCTGCGCGACCGCGGTGTCGAGGTTCTCTACCTGGGTGAACTCCTCGAGGAGACGCTCGCCGTCCCGGAGGCGCGAGCCACGCTGACCGACAGCGTCCTGGTCGACGTGCGGCTCGGCGAGACCCTGCGGGACCGCGTCGCAGCCCACCTGACCGACCTCGGCCCGCGCGAGCTGGCCCACGTCCTCATGGCCGGGCTGGCCCACGAAGAGGTCAAACCGGGTCCGGGCCGTCCGGGCGGCCTGGTCTACCAGCTCATGGACCCGCACGACTTCGTCATCGACCCGCTGCCCAACCTGCTCTTCACCCGCGACTCGTCGGTCTGGGTGCGCAACCACGTGGCCGTGACCAGCCTGGCGATGCCGGCCCGCAACCGCGAGACCACGCTGACCCGGGCCATCTACACCCACCACCCGCGCTTCGCGGGCACGCCGCTGCTCTACGAGCCCGGTCTCGAGCACGTCGAGGGCGGCGACGTCCTGCTGCTCGCCCCGAACGTCCTGGCGATCGGCGTCGGCGAACGCACCACCCCGGCCGGTGCCGAGCGCCTGGCCCGCCGCGTCTTCGCCGCCGGCCTGGCCCACACGATCCTGGCCGTGCCGATCGCGCAGGAACGCGCGACGATGCACCTCGACACGGTCTGCACCATGGTGGACGTCGACGCGGTGGTCATGTACCCCAACATCGCGGACACCCTGCGGGCCTACCCGGTGACCGCCGGCTTCGACGGCGAACCCGTGGTGGCCCCCTCCCGGCCGTTCCTGGACGCCGCGGCGGAGGCGATGGGCATCGACCGGCTCCGGATCATCGACACCGGCCTCGACCCGGTCACCGCCGAACGCGAGCAGTGGGACGACGGCAACAACACCCTGGCGATCGCTCCCCGGCTCTGCGTGGCCTACGAACGCAACGTCGAGACCAACGCCCAGCTCGAACGCGCCGGCATCGAGGTCATCGCGATCAGCGGCTCGGAACTCGGCTCCGGCCGCGGCGGCCCGAGATGCATGAGCTGCCCGATCGAACGCGCACCCCTCTAGAAGACCATCATGTCGTGCCTGGTTGCCTGGCCCTGATCGTCGCTCCCGCCGAGACCGGGCGCGGGCGGCCAATCGCCTGGCGGCTCATGAACGGCCACCCGCACCCTGCCAGGTGCGTGAGCGGTCACCCTTCACTTCAAAGGCCGACCGAGCACATGGGACACGATCAGCTCCGGGACGTCGTTGTCGTCCGGGGTGGCTTTGTCGGGGAAGTCGAAGACGGCGAGCATCAGCTGGACCGGATAGTTCGGTGACTGGCCGATTCGCTTGACCCGCTCACCGTCCACGGTGAACACCAGGGAGCCGGGAGCCCAGTCCACGGCGTACGTGTGGAAGTCGCTGACGTCGAGGTCCAGCGGCTGCGCGGACCAGTCCTCCGTGAGGCCCGGGTCGCGGAACTTGTGCAGTCCGATGCCGACGTCGGTGGAGTCCGGCCGGACCGCGTCGCCGAAGACCTCCATCACGCAGATCTCACCGGAGTGCTGCGGCTTGTCCTCGATCCCCGACAGCCAGAACGCCACCATCGACCGCGGGCTGATCACCCCACGGGCGCGGACCTCGACGTGGCCGTAGAGCGGTGTGTAGCCCCAGAATTCGGGCTCCTCGCTCGTGACCAGCAACCCGTCCTTGAACGGCTGGCCACCCACAGGGCTGCCCACCGGACCCGAGAAACTCGCGCTCTGGACGCCCGACACCCGCAGCGGCCCGTCGTGCCGGTCCTCGCACCACAGCCCCTGCTCCGGCGGGATGCTCAGCCGCAGCTCGCCCCCGGAGACCTCGTACGTCGCCGCCGACGACGCGCGCGAACTCCAATGCGGAAGGTAGTGAGGCACCCACACATCAAGGTCGAGCGCGTCGCCGCCGAAAAGGTCCTCCATTACCGCAACGTGAGCTGGCGTCCTACGAGGCCCTGCTTGGCGCGGCGGGCTGCGGCGTCGAGCGGGCCGGTCTCGGCCAGGATGTCGGTGTAACGCTTGGCGAAGTCGGCCAGCGGCGCCTCGAAGTCGACCGCTTCCGGCTCACCCGGGATGTCCCAGACCGGCACGAGCAGGCCGTGGGCGCGGAACATGCCGGCGAACTTCGTGTTTTCACCTAGCAGCAGGTCGCCGCTCGCCGAGAGGCGGGCCAGGGCGTCCAGCGCCGGGTCCTCCTCCTGCGGCAGCACCCAGCGGACGTGCGACTTGTCCGGCGCCACACGGCACCAGTACGCCGCCGGGATGCCGAGGCGTGCCGTCGGGTAGATCGACGCGTTGGCGCGCTCGAGGGACGCCTTCACGTTGGCGTCCTCGGCCTGCTCGGCGTCGAGCCAGTATTCGAAGCCGTCGTGCATCGAGATGTCCAGCGGGGCGTCCACGAGGATGTCCTGGAGGCGCGGCCCCTCACCGGGGAGCGCGGGGACGGCCACGGTGTCACCCGGGTCCGTCTTGAGCGCGCAGAGGATGGCCACGGCGATGTCGCGGGAGACGTCGCCCGACTGGACGTGCCGCTGCAGCCCGACGAAGATCCGGCCGTCCTGGCGGGTCATCGCGGGCCACGCCATGGGAAGAACGGTCGAGAGCGTGACGGGGCGGTCCCCGTACTCCTCGATGATCTCGGGCTTGAGGGTCAGCGGCGCGGAGGCGGCCGGGACCAGCTCGCGCAGCGCGATCCACTCGGGTTCGTCGGCCAGGCCCTCGAACGGCCGGGCGACGAAGATGTCACGCACCTTCTGGCGCTTGGGGGCCGCGTTCGCGGCGGACCGGGAGTTTCGACGCTTGCTCACGGCGAACCAGCCTAGGCGGTCCCCGGTCGATCCGGGCACTCCGGTCCGTCCGTGTCGATTCCGATCATCGGGGTCAGGCCCGGGGGAGCCGGACCTCCGCGACCGTTCCGCCGCCTTCGCGGGGGCGCAGCGACACCCACCCGTGCTGCCGTTCGACGATGCGTCGCACCAGGTAGAGGCCGAGTCCGGCACCGGGGTTCCGGCCGCGGTCGGTCGAGTCGCCCTGCCAGTACCGTTCGAAGGCGCGTTCGACGTGCTCGGGTTTGACACCGATGCCGCGGTCGGCGACCCGGAACGTCACGGTGGCCTCGTCGGCGGCCGCGGTCACCTCGACCGGGGTCTCCGGCGCCGAATACTTGTCGGCGTTGGTGGCCAGCTCGGTGACGATCGTGGCCAGCGAGTCGCGGTCGCCGAACGCCTTGGGCAGCTCACCCGGCAGCTGGTCGAGCACGAGCCGGCGGCGCAGGTCGGCGGGCAGCTCACCGGCCGCGGCCCGCAGACCGTCGACCAGGTCGAACGGTCCGGGTGGCGAGCCACCGACCTCACCGTCGTCGCTGGTCGCGGAGAGCAGGCGGTCCACCAGCCGGGCGAGCTCGCCGGCCCGGGCGCCGATCACGCGTACGGCCTCACGACGCCCGTCCTCACCGAGGGACTCCCAGTGGTTGGTCAGGGTGTCCGCGTAACCCTTGATCACCGTGACGGGGGTGCGGAGCTCGTGGCTGGTCACCGCGACGAAGAGGTCACGGTCCTCGTGCCGGCGGTCCTGATCGGTCGAGTCCCGGAACGTCACGACGCGCATCGCCGGGGTGTGCGGCAGGTCCCCCGAGGTGACCTTGAGCCAGCGGCCCGACGGAAGGCGGTGCACCAGCACCTGGCCCGGGGGCGGCACGGGGAACTGCAGCGCCCGGTGCAGCACCTCGGCGGCGCTGCTCCCGGTCAGTTGCTCGGCGGCGGGGTTCCACAGCTGGACGATGCCTTCACGGTCGACGATCGCCAGCCCGTCGGAGAGTGCAGCCACGACCGGACCGTCACCGTGCACGGGCAGACCCGCCTGGTCGCCGTACATGTGGCCGACGTTGGCGGCGAGGAGCTCGAGCACCGCGTGGTGCTCGGCGGTCGGCTCGCCGGCGTCCTCGCCGTAGTAGACGTGCAGGGAGCCGACGATCAGGCCGCCGATCTCGCACCGCGCGCCGAGCATCCGGTGCAGGTCGCCGCCCTCGATCTGGCTGGCGAACTCGTCGTTGAGCGAGTCGAGGGAGATGACCAGGGTGCGGTTGCCCTCGGTGAGGCGGGTGTCCTCGCGGTCGACGCGGCGGCCCACGGCCCGCTCGCAGACCCCGCTGCCGGCGATGATGCGGCCGTGCCCGGGGCTGTATTCGGCGAAGCCGGCACCCTTGCCGCCGAGGACGTCCTGCGCGAGCTGGACGAGCTGATTGAGGACGGCCAGACCCGCCTCGCCGGCGTTGATCCGGTCGAGCAGCGCGATCTGTCCTCGCGTCAGCGCGGCGTAGTCGGGTCGATCCGGCATGTCTGCGAGTCTGCCTCGCTTACGGCCGTTTGGGCAGGGCGGTTGGTGTGGATCTTGCCCCCAACCGGGCCAGGAGTGGTCGGAGTCACACAGGGGGTACCTTCTCGAGGTGCTCGAGCACCAGACGCGGACGGTCGGTGATGATGCCGTCGACGCCGTGTTTCAGCACGAGGTCGACGTCCTCCTCCGCGTTGACGGTCCAGCAGTAGGCGCCGAGACCGGCTGAGCGCAGGTTGCCGATCAGGTTGGGGCGGGCGCGGACCAGGCCGATCCCCGGACCGGCGATCCGCGCCCCGAACGGCAGCCGCCCGCGACCCACGCCCGGGGGCAGGATCTCCAGGAGGTAGACCGTGGGCAGGGCGGGTGCGAGCGTACGGATCCGGCGCAGGGCCAGCGCCGCGAAGGACATCACCGTCACGGTGACCGGATCACCCGCCACCGGCTCCGCGAGGCCGTACCGGCGCAGCATCTCGACGAGCCGGCGCTCGACGTCCGCGCCGTACCGGGAGGGGTGTTTGGTCTCGATGAGCAACCGGACCGGGCGGCCGCGCTCCCGCAGGGCTTCCAGGAGGCGGTCGAGGGTCAGCAGGCGGGTGTGCTCGACCTGGAGGTCCTCGGTGGCGGCGGCAGGATGCCACGACGCGAAGTCGAGCGCCTCGAGCTGGGCGAGCGTCTTGGCGCTGACCAGCCCGGTGCCGTTGCTCGTGCGGTTGAGCCGCCGGTCGTGCACGCAGACGAGATGCCCGTCCCGCGTGAGCCGCACGTCGCACTCCACGCCGTCGGCACCCTCGTCGAGCGCCCGCAGGTACGCGGCGAGGGTGTGCTCGGGCAGGGCGTCGGCCCCGCCACGATGGGCGAAGACCAGGGGTCTCACAGGACGCGGGGCGGCTGACCGTTCTCGCTGACAACATCGCGACCGTCGCCGGCCCACGCCTGCATGCCGCCGTCGAGGTTGCGCACGTTGTCCCAGCCGTTACCCATCAAGTAGGAGACGACCTGGCCGGAGCGCCCGCCCGAGCGGCACACCACGACCACTTCGCTGTCGTTCGGGATCTCGGCGATACGCGCCGGGACCTCCATCATCGGCATGTGGTGGGCGCCGGGGGCGTGCCCCGCCGTCCACTCGTCGGGCTCCCGCACATCGAGCAGGTAGGCCGAAGCCTCGACCTGCGACGGCGTCACGCTGGGTACCTGAGGTCCGAACACGGAACCAGCGTAGAGCTACTTCTCCTTGGCCACGACGTCCGGGTTGCTCAGGATGAAGTCGGCGAGCTTGTCCTGCTTGACGGCCTTGTACATCTCGCGGCTCTTCTCCGTGATCTGCTCCCGGCCGCTGCCGTTGCCGGCGAAGGTGCCGTTGTTGCTCCGGAGCAGCACGAGGTCGTTCGCGGCGACACCCTTGAGCGTGAAGATGAAGTCGGCGACCGGCACGCCACCGGTGTCGAGCACAAACGCCTTGCCGGCCGACTTGATCAGCCCGTTGATCTTCACCGGGTTGGTCAGGACACCACTCGTGCTGGCCTTCTTGGCCATCGCCTTGATCAGCTGCTGCTGGTGGCGCTGACGGTCGTAGTCGCCGTTGGTCAGGCCGTACCGCTGACGGGCGTAGTCGAGGGCCTCCCAGCCCTCCATCTGCCGGCAGCCCTTCTCGTGGTAGATCGGGGTCTGCGACTTGCCGGTCTTGCGGGCCTCGGCCAGGTACATCGGCTTGCCGCCGACCGTGACCATGTGGTGCGACTTGACCCGCTGGTCGACGCACATCTTGACGCCGTCGAGGCTGTCGATGACGCCCTTGAAGCCGTTGAAGTCGATGATCGCCGCGCCGTCGAAGCTGATGCCCGTCGCGTTCTTCAGCGTCTGCGCCATGAGCTGCGCGCCGCCGGCCCATCCGCCACCGTTCTGGGCGCCGTGGAAGAACGCCTCGGTGGCCTTGGCGGTGCCGCCCGCCCACTTGCTCTTCGCGAACGGCGGCACCTCGACCTCGGTGTCGCGCGGGACCGAGACGAGGTACGCCTGGTCGTGGCTAGCCGGGATGTGCAGGATGATGATCGTGTCGGCGTGCAGGTCGTCGACGGCCCAGCGCTTGCGGGCGTCGACGCCCATCAGCAGCAGGTCGATCGGGCCCTTGAGGCTGTTGCCGCCCTCGGCCGCCGTCTTCTTGGTGTTGCCCAGCAGGTCGTCCTGGGTCACCGCGCTGGTCGCGCTGTTGACCAGATATTTCGTGCCGACGATCCCGGCGCCGCTGCCCATCATCAGGAGCGCGCCCAGGACCACGGTCAGCTTCGCCCAGAGCGGGTCGCGCTTCTTCTTGACCTTCGGAGGGGTCGCTGTGACGGCGCGCTTGGGGGCCGTGACGGCGTCCCGATCCATCGACGAAGCACGCCGGGGGGTCTGGACGGTCATGCGGTCTCCAAGCGTCTCGGGGGCTGAGCGGACATCACTGTACGTTCACTTTCGATCTCTTGCTACGCCTTGTCTGTTTCAGGTCAATGACACGCTGTGTTAACCAACGGCGCGGGCCGACGATTACCGTCGACCCGCGCCGTTTGCCCGATTTCTGAAGATCAGCCGCCGGCCTGGCTCGACGGCGCCGTCTTGTTCTGCGCCATCCACTCATCCATCTTGTCGGCAGCAACCGCCTTGTACATAGCAAGAGCGTTCTCCCGATCGGAGACCACGACGCTCTGCCCGGCGATGGTGTCGCTGCCCAGGTTGGGGCTGGTGAGGAAGGTGAGGTTCTCGCCGCGCAGGCTGCGGAACTGCACCGCCATGTCGGTCAGCGAGAAGTCGTTGTCGGCGGTGATGGCGTTTGTCGTCGCCTTGAGGAAGCTGTTGAGCTTGGCCGGGTTGCTCAGCGTGCCGGAGCTGGCCGCCTTGTCCATGAGCGCCTTCAGGAACTCCTGCTGGTGCTGCATGCGGGCGAAGTCACCCCGGGCGAACTGCTTGCGCTGGCGGATCCAGTCGAGCGCCTGGGCACCGTTCATGTGCATGGTGCCCTTCTTGAACTTGCGGAACGGCTTGTGGATCGAGGTGATGTTCTGCTCGACCTTGAGGTCCACACCGCCGAGCGCGTCGGTGACCTCCTTGAAGCCACCGAAGTCGATCGCCAGCACGTGGTCCAGGTGCACGTCGGTCATGCACTCGACCGTCCGGACCGCGCGGGGCAGGCCACCGAAGGCGAACGCCGCATTGATCTTGGCGCGGCTGCCGCTGCTGCAGTCGGCGGAGTTGCCCGACGGGATCTGCACCCACAGGTCACGCGGGATCGAGATCAGCTGGGCGGACTTGTGGTCGGCCGGGATGTGCATGACGATCAGCGTGTCCGCGCGCCACTGGTTGGTGTCTTCCTTGGTGGCGTCCGGGTCCCGCGAGTCGCTGCCGACCAGCAGGATGTTGAGCGCGCCGTCCACCGTCTTGGCCGGGCGGCCGTTGGTGATGTCGGAGAACGCATCGGTGCGCTTGAGGTCGTCGTTGAGACCGTTGGCGTACCCGTAGAGGGAGATGCCGGCGATCACGCCGCCCAGAGCGAGCACCGCCGCGACCACCAGGGCGATACGGCCCCACTTCGGCTTGCGCTTGCCCTTGTAGGGGCGGCCACCGGGGCGGGTGCCACTGGGTCCCCGAGGCGGGCCGGCCGGTCCGCCGCCGGAGCCCCGCGGGGGCCAGTCGTCGCGGCCGGCGGGACGGTCGTTGTAACCGCCGGGCACGCCCGCGCGCCCCGACGAGGGCCGGCCGCCGCCGACGCGGCCCGGACCGGGCACGGAGGCCCGGCTCATGGAGCCCGGCAGGCTCATCGAACCCGGCACCGAAGCCCGGCCGGCAGAGCTACCCCAAGGGGACGTGGTCGCTGACATGCATTCAGATTACGTACCTCATGCATGGCAAAGCTCGTGTCGGCACCGGGACGGCACGAAGGTAGGAGGCAATTACTGTTCGTAAAACGTTCACTACCGTGGCGAATTGCTCACGCTTTGAAGAACTCGATCGTCCGCTTCAGGCCCTCCTCGGGGCCGACCTGCGGCTCGTAGCCCAGGAGCTTGCGGGCGAGCGTGAGGTCCGGGCGGCGCTTCTCGGGGTCGTCGGCCGTCCGCGGCACCAGGTCGATCGTCGAGTCGCTGTCGCAGAGGCGCACGATCAGCTCGGCCAGCTCAACCATGGTCAGCTCGTGCTCGGTGCCGCAGTTGATCGGGCCGGTCTCGTCCGAGTCGAGCAGCAGCAGGATCCCGCGGACCAGGTCGTCGACGTAGGTGATCGACCGCGTCTGCTCACCGGTGCCGTGCACGGTGATCGGAGCACCGCTCAGCGCCTGACTGATGAACGTGGGGATGGCCCGGCCGTCGTCGGGGCGCATCCGGGGCCCGTACGTGTTGAAGATCCGCACGATGCCGGTCGAGAGCCCGTGGAAACGGTGGTACGCCATCGTTGCGGCCTCGGAGAACCGCTTGGACTCGTCGTAGACCGACCGGATGCCGATCGGGTTGACGTTGCCCCAGTAGCTCTCCGGCTGCGGGTGGACCATCGGGTCGCCGTACGCCTCCGAGGTCGACGCCATCAGGAAGCGGGCCGCGTCCGCGACCGCCCGGTCGAGCAGGGCCATCGTGCCCTGCGAGCCGACCTTGAGGATCTCGATCGGCAGCTTCGCGAAGTCGGTGGGGCTGGCCGGCGACGCCATGTGCAGGATCGCGTCGAACCGCTCGGCCAGGGCCGGGTGCGCGGGCAGGCCCTCGGTGACGTCAGCCTCGATCAGCGTGAAGAGGGGCTCGTCGGCGAGGTGGGCGACGTTCTCCCGGGCACCGGTGATGAAGTTGTCGATGGCGACGACGCTGCAACCGCGTGTGATCAAGGCATCGACGACGTGGGACGGCACAAAACCGGCGCCACCGCTGATGAGAATCCGATGACCGGCGCCGTACCGCTGCTGCACTGACATGGGGGCAACTCTAAGGGAGAGGGGCCGACGCGCAATTTGCCCGTCGGCCCCTCCACGTTCAGTAACCGTTCTCAGTGCGCTCCGTAGCCCGTCATCGCGCGGACCTCGAGCTCGGCGAACTTGTCCTCGTCGGACTCCTTCGAGATCACCGTGCCGATCCAGCCGCACAGGAAGCCGATCGGGATCGAGATGATGCCCGGGTTGGAGAGCGGGAAGAAGTGCCAGTCGCTGTCCGGGAACATCGCGGTGGGCGAGCCGGAGACGACCGGCGAGAAGAACACCAGCAGGACAGCGGAGATCAGACCGCCGTAGATCGCCCACAGTGCGCCGGAAGTGTTGAACTTCTTCCAGAACAGGCTGTAGAGGATCGCGGGCAGATTGCCCGAGGCGGCCACCGCGAACGCGAGCGCCACGAGGAACGCCACGTTCAGGCTCTGCGCGAAGATCGACAGGACGATCGCGATCGCGCCGATGACAAACGCCGAGATCCGGGCGACCCGGACCTCGTCGCGTTCCGAGGCCTGGCCACGCTTCATGACGCTGGCGTAGAAGTCGTGCGCCACGCTCGACGACGACGCCAGGGTCAGGCCGGCCACCACGGCGAGGATCGTGGCGAACGCGACCGCTGCGATGATCGCCAGCAGCACCGCGCCCCCCGTCTCACCGCCCAGGTAGTCGATGCCGAGCGCCTGCGCCAGCTGCGGGGCGGCCGTGTTGCCCGCCTTGTCCTGCGCCGTGATCGCCGCACCGCCCACCAGAGCCGCCGCGCCGAAGCCCAGGGCCAGGGTGAACAGGTAGAAGGTGCCGATGATGCCGATCGCCCAGAGCACACTCTTGCGAGCGATCTTGCTGGTCGGCACCGTGTAGAAGCGGGTCAGGATGTGCGGCAGACCGGCCGTGCCGAGCACCAGGGCGATGCCGAGCGAGAGCAGGTCCATCTTGCTGTAGAACGTCTTCGCCGCGTCGCCCGCGGTCTCGACGCCGTACCGCAGACCTGGTTCGAGGAACGCCGTCCCCTTGCCGGACTGCTGGGCGGCGTCACCGAGCAGGGACGACAGGTTGAACTTGTAGTGCGCCAGCACCAGCAGCGTCATGACCAGGGCGCCCGTCATCAGCAGGAACGCCTTGACGATCTGCACGTACGTGGTGCCCTTCATGCCACCGACGACCACGTAGACGATCATCAGCGCGCCGACCAGGATGATGGTCGCGATCTTCGCCGTGTCGGCGTCCATGCCCAGGAACGTGGTGCCGGGCTTGATGCCGAGCAGCAGGCTGACCAGTGCGCCCGCGCCGACCATCTGCGCGATCAGGTAGAAGATCGACACGACGATGGTGGAGACGGACGCCGCCGTACGCACCGGGCGCTGCCGCATCCGGAACGCGAGCACGTCGGCCATCGTGTAGCGGCCGGAGTTGCGGAGGAACTCGGCCACCAGCAGCAACGCGACGAGCCACGCTACCAGGAAGCCGATCGAGTAGAGGAAGCCGTCGTAGCCGTACAGGGCGATGAGGCCGGCGATGCCGAGGAACGACGCCGCCGACATGTAGTCACCGCCGATCGCCATACCGTTCTGGAAACCGGAGAACGACCGGCCACCGGCGTAGAAGTCGGTCGCCGTCTTGGTCTGCCGGCTGGCCCAGATCGTGATCGCCAGGGTGATCGCGACGAAGACCAGGAACAGCGTGATGGTCAGGGTGCGGCTGGTCGAGGTGCTGGCCTCGGCCGCCAGAAGCGAATGCGGTTCCATTACTTCGCCTCCTCCGGCTCGGGCTTGTCCTCGGTCGGGGTGGCGTCCGCAGTCGCCGTGGTGGTCGTCGTGGTCGCTGAGGTCCGCGCCGCGGCGCCGGCCGTCAGTTCCTCACGGATCTTGTCGGCGATCGGGTCGACCTGCCGCGCCGCGAAGCGCGAGTAGAACCAGGCGATCAGGAACGTCGTGACGAACTGCAGGAGTCCGAACAGCAGCGCGACGTTGATGTTCCCGACGAGCTTCACGGACATGAAGCCCCGGGCGTACGCGGAGAGCAGGACGTAGAGCGCGTACCAGAGGAAGAACGCGACGGTCATGGGGAAGACAAAATTGCGCAGGGTACGACGCAGTCGGGTGAACTCTTCCGACTGCTGGACCTCGAGGTACTTCTCGGTCGGGGTCGTTTCGGTTGTCAACGTGGCTCACCACCTTCGTGGGGGCGGGTCATTTCCCGCACCGTACGAAGCAGTGGTGGTCGTCACTGGTCGCCGGTCGGCGGGTGCGCCGAGCGGCACCCCTGTTGCGCTTACCGGTCGAGGTTCCGGTACTTGCCCCGAAAATGCAGCAAGGGGGCACCGGGAGATTCGTCGACGTTGATCGACTGGATCGTGGCCTCGACGAGCAGGGCCCACCCGTACGGCCGCTCGCCGTCCAGCCGGCACCCCGCCCACGTGCCGGCACCGGCGGGTACGGGCCCGAACTCCGTCTCGATCCAGTCGCCGAGGGCGAAGAGTCCGCCGGGTGCCGGCATCAGGCCCGCGAACCGGTCGGCAAGCTGCTGATCCCCGGTTCCGAGCGGGGTGACGGCGAAGCGACGGGCGACCGACACGGCGTCCCAGAAGTCGCTCTCCTCGTCGACCAGCCCAAGCACCCGCCCCGGCTCGCCGTCGGCGACGAGCATCGAGGAGACGGTGAGCCCGGACGGCCCGGGTGCGGTCCAGAGCGTGACCGGCGCGGCGAGCCGGCCGCGCAGCCGCCGCACCGCGGACTTGTCCCGGTCCGGAGTGGCGAAGGGATCGCTGGCATGGATGCGGGCACCGGGCTCGGCTGGATTCACGTGAAACATTCTGCCTGGGCCGCGGTAAGCTTCGTCCCGTGATCGAAGCGCGACTGCAGGGCTGGTGGCCGTCCTAGAGACGGCTCCTTTCCCCGCGCGCGGGCCGTCCTCCCGGACGGCCCTTTTTTGTTTCCCGGGTCGTCCGTCGACCTTGAAGGAGACAGAGATGACCACCCGGACGCTCACCCTCGAAGACCGCATCAGCGCGCGGCCCGGCGACTTCCGCGTGCTGACCGGCGACCGGCCCACCGGGCCGCTCCACCTCGGCCACTACTTCGGGACCCTGCGCAACCGGGTACGCCTGCAGCAGAGCGGCGTCGACCTGTTTGTGATCGTCGCCGACTATCAGGTCCTGACCGACCGCGACGTCGCCGAACGGCTGCGCGAGACCGTCGACGGACTGATCCTGGACTACCTCGCGGCCGGGCTCGATCCGGAGCGGGCGACGATCTTCACGCACAGTGCCGTGCCCGCGCTCAACCAGCTCGTGCTGCCGTTCCTGAGCCTGGTCAGCGTGCCCGAGCTGCAGCGCAACCCCACGGTGAAGGACGAGATCGTGCACTCGCGGCAGAGCTCGGTCAGTGGGCTGATGTTCACCTACCCCGTGCATCAGGCCGCCGACATCCTCTTCTGCAAGGGGAACCTGGTGCCCGTCGGGCAGGACCAGTTGCCGCACGTCGAGGTCACGCGGACCGTCGCCCGGCGCTTCAACGAGCGGTACGGGCCGGTCTTCCCCGTGCCGGAGGCGCTGCTCGGCGCCGCGCCGCTGCTGCTCGGCACCGACGGCGGCAAGATGAGCAAGAGCCGCGGCAACGCCATCGCGCTGTCCGCGACGGCCGACGAGACCGCTCGCCTGATCAAGGGCGCGACAACGGACGCCGACCGGCACATCACGTACGACCCGGTGGGGCGGCCCGGGGTGTCGGGGCTGGTGCAGCTGGCGGCGCTGTGTCTGGACCGGGATCCGCACGAGGTTGCCGCCGAGATCGGTGACGCGGGTGCCGCAGCGCTCAAACGTACGGTCACCGAGGCCGTGAACGGCTTCCTGGCGCCGTTGCGGGAGCGCCGGGCGGCGTACGAGAAGGACCCTGGCCTGGTCCGGGAGGTGTTGCGGGCGGGGAACGTGCGGGCCAACGCCATCGCCGACCAGACCCTGCAGGAGGTGCGGGAGGCGATGGGCACCTGTTACTGACGGGCGCTGACCGTCGCCAGGAGTTCGGGCATCCGCCTGTCCAGCATCGAGCCGGCCAGGCGGAGACCCAGCAGGACCGCGCCGCCGCCGTAGAGCAGTCCCAGCGGGAGCCCGGCCCAGAGCCAGAAGCCGTCGGCCAGGAACGCGACGAGCTGCAGTGGCACGGTGATGATCACGGCGCCGAAGAGGGCGCCGAAGGTCAGGAGGCCCTTGGCCATGCCGCCACCGGACGAGAGCGCAAACGGGTTGGCAGTGTCCGGCAGCGCGTAGGCGACCCGGACCGAGATCGGTAGCACGATCGCCAGTCCGACCCCGTAGGCCGCGAGGAGCATGCCGATCAGCGACGGCACGGCGGCCGGTTCGCTGACCACGATCCCCACGACGGCGGCGATGATCAGAAAGGCCGGGAGCACGTACACGGAGAAGCCGGTGGCCCGCGCGGCCAGCTCGACGCGGCCGGGGACACCGGCCACGACGTTGGCGGCGTAGGCACTGCCCTCAAAACCGAACTGGTTGGCCAGGCTCACCGCGGCGAGCGCGCCGACGAACACCAGGATGGTGGTCGGCGGACCGGCGGATTCGCTGCTCACGGCGATGAAGACCGGCAGGAAGACGCCGACCACGCCGAAGGTGATCAGGCTGGCCCGCCGTCGTGTCTCCCGCCACCAGTACCGCACCTCGCGGGCGGTCAGGGCACCGAACCGGGTGCGCGGCAGCCAGCGCGGCACGAGCTGGGCGACCGGCTCGCGTGCCGACGCCTTGCGCTCGCGGGGTCCGGACCGGCCGACCGAGCCGAGCATCGCCCGCTCGAGCGTCGTCGACCACCACCACAGCAACAGCAGGATCGTGGCCAGGACCAGCACCAGCTTGATCGGCACGGCCCAGATCCGGCCGGCCACCACGTCCGGACCCATGCTGTACGCCGCACCGAACGGCGTCCACGCGACCACGTCGGCGACCCGCCCGACGCTGCCCCAGTCGGCGTTCTGGGCACCGGCGAGGGCAGCCAGCTGGAGCGGCCCGAGCAGCGCCGCCACCACGGCAAGCAGCATGGTGGCCAGGTCGCGGGCCCGCCGCGACCGCAGTGCGGTGGCAAAGGCGCTGGTCAGCGAGCGGCTGATCGCCGCGCAGAGCAGCAACCCGCAGACGACACCGACCAGCTGGACCACCGCGGCGAAGGGACCGCCGAGCCGGGCCGCCGTGTGGACCATGCCGAGTGTGCCGAGCAGCGTGGCGACCGCCGGGATGCCGGCCAGGGACGCGACGAACAGACCGCCGATCAGCGCGCGCCGGCTGAGCGGCAGCAGCGCGAAGCGGGCCGGGTCGAGCGACTCGTCGACACCGAAGAAGACCAGCGGGAGGAACAGCCAGCCGAGAGTCAGAGCGGCACCGGCCAAGGGCAGGGCGACCTCGGCGGCCCGCTCCTCGCCCAGCAGGCCGGGCAGGGCCAGAAAGACGTAGCCACTGAAGGCGGCGCAGGTCGCGAGCACCGCACCCAGGACAAACAGCGCCACACGCCAGGTCTGACCGCGCAGACCGTTCGCGGTGATGCGGAGCTTCAGCCTGACGAAGTGCCGGACGCCTACAGCCACGCGAGTTCCGAACCGGTGGCGGTGCGGCCGCCGACAACCTCGACGAAGACGTCCTCGAGCGAACGCTCGCCGCGCACCTCGGACAGCGAACCGCGCAGCTTGATCGTGCCCTCGGACAGGATCGCGACGTGGGTGCACAGCCGCTCGACCACAGCCATGACGTGGCTGGAGAAGACCACCGTGCCGCCACCGGAGACGTACCGCTGGAGAATGTCGCGGATCAGGGCGGCCGACACCGGGTCGACGGCCTCGAACGGCTCGTCCAGCACCAGCAGCCGGGGCGCGTGCAACATCGCGCAGGCCAGCCCGATCTTCTTTTTCATGCCGGCGGAGTAGTCGACGACCAGGGTGCGGTTGTCGGCGCCGAGAGCCAGCACGTCCAGCAACTCGGTGGCGCGCTGATCGACGACCTCAGGATCCATTCCGCGCAACAGACCGTGGTACGCCAGCAGCTCGGTGCCGGTCAGCCGGTCGAAGAGGCGGACGCCGTCGGGCAGCACGCCGATGCGGGACTTCGCGGCGACCGGGTCGGCCCAGACGTCGTACCCGAGGACCCGCGCCTGACCCGCGTCGGGCCGCAGCAGGCCGACGGCCATGGACAGGGTCGTGGTCTTGCCGGCGCCGTTCGGACCGAGCAGTCCGAAGAACGAGCCGACAGGAACGTCGAGATCGATGCCGGCAACTGCCACTTTTGTGGCGAATTGCTTGACGAGACCACGCAGCGCGAGCGCCGGTTCCGGGCCTGAGCGCTGCTGGGGAACCGTCATGGGAAGAACTTAACGCTAAGTAAGCGGCCCGGGCCACCCCTGAAGGGCGGTCCGGGCCGCTCGTCACACCAGGAACGGGTGGACCCCCGTTCACCCCACCCGTTCGATCACGGCGCGCCGGATGAGGAACTTGCCCGCCTCGCGGACCTCCTCGAAGGCCGCGTTGTTGAGCAGCACGCAGCTGCCGGAGGGCGTCGCCACCTTCACGGTGATGCTCTTGTTGTTGTCGAGGTTCGTCACCTTGAGGGTCGTCCCGATCGGGAACGTGCCGCTCGACGCGGCGGGCACGCCGGCCTCGCCGGACAGGGTCACGGTCGAGCCCTTGCAGACGACCTCACCGGCACCGCCGGCGGGCGGAGCCGCGGGCGCCTTCGTCGGCGGCTTCGTGGGCGGCCTGGCGGGCGCCTTGGTCGGCGCTTTGGTCGGCGCGGCTGCCGGGGGCTTGGCCTGCACGTTTCCGGTGCAACCGGCCGTCGCGCGGCGCTGGTTGATCAGATCCACCACGGCCTGGCGGTTCGCGATCCGCGCGTCGGAGAGTGCGTCCGGGTTCGCCTTCTGGTCGGCGATGAAGCTCAGGTTGTTCTGCAAAGCGGTGTCGAGGCCGGCGCAGTTCTCGCCCGCGCTGCTCATGCCCGTGCTGACGGCGAACGCACCCGCCGCCAGAGCCGCCGCGGCACCGCCGATCAGCAGCTTCCGAGCCCGGCCAGTGAGCCTGCTTCTCCGGTACATGCACCGCTCCTTCGCGTTCGTCGAGCTGCCCCGTTGCAGCACCGATGTCTACGGAACGGGGGTCACGAAGGGTTCAGATAACTTTCCTAAAAGTTTAGAGACGTAGTGACTCCGGAGCGTGAAGACGCAGCATCGTCGCCCCGATGTCCGTGGGCACACGCCGCTTGGTCAGCAACGATCCGACGACCATGACCAGGAAAGCGAGCGGTACGGTCCAGGCCGCCGGCTGCCCGATGAGCTGGGCGGGCCAGCCCGTCAACGGCGGGCCCAGCACCGTCAGTAACACCGCACCCATCGCGGCGCCGCCGCCGGCCAGCACCCCGGCGATCGCCCCGACGTCGGTCAGGCCCCGCCACCAGATGCCGAGCACGAGCAGCGGGCAGAAACTCGAGGCGGCGACGGCAAACGCGAGCCCGACAACACGCGACACGTCCATGTTCGCCACGTAGAACGACAGAGCCATCGGGACGATCGCCGCGAGCACCGTCGCGACCCGGAAATCCCGGACCGACCCGCCACGATCGGCGTGCAGGATGTCGGTGAAAACCACCCCGGCGACGCTGGTGAGCAGACCCGACGACGTCGAAAGGAACGCTGCAAGCGCACCCGCGGTCACCAGCGCACCCAGGAACTGCCCGAGATGTCCGCTGCCCAGTGCCGCCTCGGGCAGGAGCAGCACCACCGCGTCGGTGTCACCCGTCATCAGGAGCTGCGGTGTGTAGATGCGGCCGAGGACGCCGTACAGGGTCGGAAGGAGATAAAAGAGACCGACCAGCGCGAGCACCACGAGGGTGGTGCGCCGGGCGGAAGCGCCGTCGGGGTTCGTGTAGAAGCGCACGAGCACGTGCGGTAACCCCATCGTCCCCAGGAACGTCGCCAGAATCAGCGAATAGGTGGCGAAGAGCGTCGCGTCGCCGCCGGGCATGAGCCACTCGACACCCCGGCGATCGTCCACCTTGTCCACATCGGGCACCGGCGTGCCCGCGGCGAACGTCCGCTCCTCACCGGCCGCCACCCGGCTCTCCGAACCATCCGGCAACGTGAGGGTCGCGGCCTCCTCGAAACGCACGGTGGTCGTCGCCGAAAAAGCCGGCCCGGCCGGTGGTGTCACCGCCGGGCGCCCGTCCGCCTGCCACTGCAGGATCAGGAAAATCACCGGTACGGCCAGAGCGGTGAGCTTCAGCCAATATTGGAACGCCTGCACGAAGGTGATCGCGCGCATCCCGCCGAGAGCCACGTTGGCGGTGACGACCAGCCCGACCAGCAACGCGCCCCACTCGTAACGGCCGCCGGTGACCGTGGTGAACGTCAGCCCGGCACCCTGCAACTGCGGGACGAGATAGAGGCAGCCGATGAAGACCACAAAAATGGTGGCGAGGCGGCGCAACAGGGGCGACCGCAGCCGGACCTGACAGAAGTCCGGCAGCGTGAAGGCACCCGACCGGCGCAGCGGCGCGGCGACGAAGAGCAGCAGAGCCAGGTAGCCGGCGGCAAAACCCACGGGATACCAGAGGACGTCGACGCCGTACCGCAGGATCAGACCGGCCACACCGAGGAACGACGCCGCCGACAGGTATTCACCACTGATCGCAGCGGCGTTCCAGGTCGGGCTGACCGACCGCGACGCCACCAGAAAATCCGAGGTCGTACGGGCAAAGCGCAGGCCGTACGCGCCGATCGCCACGGTGACCGCCACGACCAGGATCAGGCCGGGAACAACGTACGGATTCACGCTTCCGGCCTGGTGATCACCGCGGTGAAGTCCTGCTCGTTGCGTTCCGCCCAGCGGACGTACGCCCAGCCGACGCCGACCAGGAACGGGAACGACAGCAGCCCCAGCAGGACCCACGGCAGATTCATCCCGGCGACCTTGATCCGCCCCACGCCCGGAGCCACGGCGAAGAGCAGCGGCAGGGCTCCGAGACCGGCCACGACCACCAGCGACAGTCTCAGCGCCAGGGCGAGTTGGGCCCTGACCAGGCCCTTGACCAGGGCTTCGCCGATCGGGGTCTGTTCCGCCAGATCCGCTTCGGGTGGGCGGCGGGCGGCTGCTTCGCCCAGGACCACTCTTGTCCTCGGGGGCTTCGCTTCGCCATCCATGTCCGGGAGTCTGGCTTTCCTCGGGCTGTTGTCAAGCTTTCGGCTGGTTGCAGGGTGGGGCTGGGGGGCGGGGATGACCCACTCCAGGCGGTCAGGCTTGATCCTTCCGTGGGTCATCCCCGCCCCCCCAGCCCGTTGTGGTCCTGGTTGCCTTATCCGTAGCTGCCTTATCTGTAGAGGTCGAGGCAGGGTCTTGTCGGGTACGGGGGGTTGGCTTTCAGGGCTTCTCTGGCCTGGTGGCGGCCGAGGTTCCAGGCTCGCCAGTCGTCGGTGTTGTCGGCGAGGTCGCGGGCGATCGGGATGAGGGTGCAGGTGCGGTCGTCGCCCTTGAGGCGGGTCAGGGCTGGGACGGCGTCCGGTGAGAGGTCGGAGAGGTAGGACCTGTCGATGCGGCCCGTTTGCTCGAAGCGGGTGATGTTGCGGTCGGCGATCAGGTGGTCGGGGTTGGCCACGGCCAGGCTGAGCAGGGACAGGACGCCGAGGGCCACCACTGCTCGGGGGAGCCAGGCGGCTTTGAGGCGGATGCCGGCGATCAGGATCAGGACGAAGGTCAGGCCGAGCCAGAGCTCGCAGACGGCCACGAGGACGCGGAGGCGGGTCAGGCCGTAGGTGTCCGCGTAGAGGTCCATGCGGTGGATCGCCGAGGCGACGATGACCAGCGTCAGGGCGGCCAGGAGGCCCAGGATGCCGCGGATGAGCAGCCGGTCCGTGCTTGTCCCGCGGGGAGCCCAGCGGGCGGCGCCGGCCAGGACCACCAGGGTGAGGCCGGTGACGACGAGGAGTTGCCAGAAGCCGCTGCGGGCGTACTCGGCGTAGGTCAGGCCGTCGGTGTCGAGGACGTGTTTCGAGTCGCCGAAGAGGACCGTCAGCTGGACTGCCACGAACATCGCGAAGAGCAGCACGAGCAGGGTCAGGGGGACGGCCCACTCGAGGCGGGCGACCCGGCGCTTTCCCGGGCTGTCCAGGCCGTCGAGGTTGGGCGGCGCTGCTCGCAGGAAGGCGGCACCGCCCAGGATGAAGGTTGTCAGCAGGAAGACGAAGATCCAGCGGACGATGGTGATCGCGCTGATGTCGGGGACCGCGGCTTCGATCAGGTCGGCGAAGGCCGCGTCCGCGGAGGCGAACAGTGAGCCGAACACCAGGAGCAGGACGAGCGACACCGCGACCGTGGCGGTGATCCGCAGGCCGCTGCCGCCGGCGCGGCCCGCTGTCGCCAGGCCGCGGCGGATCCAGTTCAGGGCACGGAAGCCGGCCAGCGGCGTCATGATCGTGGCCACGCTCATCGACCGCAGAGAGCGCCCGCCGGCGACGGCCAGTGCGCCGGTCAGGATCGCGGTCAGCAGGCAGAGCACAAACAGCCAGCCCGCGGATCGGAACGTGCCGACGCCCAGCAGTGCGACGGTCGCCGCCGACCAGCCGAAACGGGCCCTGGTGAGGGTGTTCCTCGTGCGGGTCACCAGCGGTTTCGGTGCTGTCGGCGAGATGCGGTGCGGTGCCATGCGAGCGGCGGTCAGAGCGGCCACACCGGCGATTGCTGTGATCAGCCAGCCGATGCCTGCGCGGTCGAGGGGGATGCTCAGGGCGGCCATCACTCCGGCGATCAGCAGTGCGGAGATGGCTGCGGGCGCCGGCGGGAGCGCCGGTCCGGGCCAGCGGTGGCCGAAGATCGACGGGTTGGCCCACGGGCCGTGCAGCGGCGCCACCGGCATGCCCGGGCCGGTCTGGGCCGGCTGCGGCCGAGTCGCCAGCGCGGTGGCCCCTTGCGGCACGCCGGCACCGCTCCTCGGTGGCGTGGCTCCCCCTGGTGGCGGCGGGCTCGGTTGTTGCGCGGGGTGGGTCGATGAGTCTGTCGAAGCCGGATGATTAGGCTCGTTTTGAGAGTTTTTGGCAGAGGGGTGTTGCGGAATCGTGGGCATGGAGGGCTCCGGTTCAGGAGAGGGAGACGCGGGGTGGCTGCAGCGGCAGCGTCACGTGGATGTGGCAGCCCGGGCGGTCGCGGGCCGGCGCACTCGCCGGGTCGACGACTGCGATCGTGCCGTCGTGGAGCTGGACGACCCAGCGGGCGATGGCCAGGCCCAGGCCGGTGCCGCCGTCGGTGGCGCGTTCGCCGCGCGTGAAGCGTTCGAAGACGCGGGCACGCTCGGCGGCGGGAATGCCCTCTCCCTCATCGGAGACCGCCAGCAGGACGTGTTCGTCGCGGCGTTCCGCGCGGACCGTGACCGTGCCGCCCGGCGGGCTGTGGCGGGCCGCGTTGTCCAGGAGGTTGGCGAAGACCTGGTGGAGGCGTTCCCGGTCGCCGTCGATCCGGATCTCCGGTGCGGAGACCACAAAGCGCACGTCGTGGCCGGCGCCGTCCGCGTTGACGGTGGCCTCGCGGACCACGTCACCGAGGAACGAGCGGACGTCGATCGGGGCCCGGGACAGCGGGACCACACCCGCGTCCAGGCGGGACAGGTCGAGCAGCTCCGTGACCAGCCGGCCGAGGCGTTCGGTCTGGGTCAGGGCCGTCCGCATCGTCTCGGGCTCGGCCGTGGAGACGCCGTCGACGATGTTCTCCAGCAGGCCCTGAAGCGCGGTGATCGGGGTACGCAGCTCGTGCGAGACGTTGGCGATGAGCTCGCGGCGCTGCCGGTCGGCGGCGGCCAGGTCGCTCGCCATCTGGTTGAACGCGGTGGCCAGCTCGCCCACCTCGTCCCGGGAGGTGGCCCGGACGCGGCGCGTGTAGTCGCCGCGGGCCATCGCCTTGGCCGCGACCGTCATCTCGCGCAGCGGCACGGTCGCACCGTGAGCCATCACCTGCAGCGTGACGAGGCCCAGTGCCACAGCGATGGCAAACCAGGACAGCTCCACACGCATGAAGCCGAGGCTCCACCAGAAGATCAGCAGGCCGACACCGCCGGCCAGGCCGAGCGCCAGCGACAGTTTGGCCTTGATCGAGCGCACCGGGTCGAGCGGGCGCGGCAACCAGCCGAGGATGCGGTGCAGCAGTCTCACCGTTGCACCTCCAGGGCGTACCCGACGCCGTGAACCGTGCGGATCAGGTCCGCACCGAGCTTGCGCCGCAGGCCCTTGATGTGGCTGTCGACCGTGCGGGTGCCGGAGGCGTCCGCCCAGCCCCACACGTCGGCGAGCAGGCGTTCCCGGGGAAGCACCGTCCGCGGGCGGCCGGCCAGGTGAACGAGCAGGTCGAACTCGGTCGGGGTCAGCTTGGCCTCGACCCCGGCCCGCAGCACCCGCCGCTCAGCCAGATTGATCTCCAGGTCGCCGAGGTGCATCGTCGGGCTCGCCACCGCGGTCGCGTCCGGGGCGGCGTTGCGGACGGCCCGGCGCAGCAGGGCGTGCACGCGGGCACTCAGCTCGCGCATCGAGAACGGCTTGGTCAGGTAGTCGTCCGCGCCCACGGCCAGGCCTACCAGCAGGTCGGTCTCGTCGTCGCGGGCGGTGAGCATGAGGACGGGCACCGGGCGCTCGGCCTGGATGCGCCGGCAGACCTCCAGGCCGTCGAAGCCGGGGAGCATGACGTCCAGCACGATCGCGTCGGGCAGCGTCCGGCGGGCCGCGTCGACCGCCGAGGGGCCGTCACCGGCGATCTCGACCTCGAAGCCCTCCGCGCGCAGCCGGGCGGCCACCGCCTCCGCGATGGTGCGCTCGTCCTCGACCACGAGAACCTTGCGTGCTGTCACGTCACCCACCCCCATCCGGTTGCCCTTGCGCTGAGGAGCCTATTGAGCAGTCGTGCGGGTCCGGGGGTGAGCTTGTGGACAACTTGTGAAGATCGAGAGTCTGTGGATAACTCTGGGGATAACCCGGTCCGGGTGTGGATAACGCTGTGGATTGAGCGCTCAGCGGGTCCAGTCGTGCTTGACCGCGCGGATCAGCTTGTCCTTCAGCTCGCGCGTGTGCCGCCGGCTGACCGGGAGCTCCACACCGTCGATCGCGACCACGTACCCCGACTGGGTGAGCCGCAGCTCGGCGACCAGCCGCAGCTGCACCAGGTAGGACCGGTGGATGCGGACGAACCCCGCATCGGCCCAGCGCTCGGCCAGCGTGGCCAGGGAGACGCGGACCAGGTGGGACGCGTCGGAGGTGTGCAGCCGGGCATAGTCACCCTGCGCCTCGACCCAGCGCACCGACGACCGCGGCAGCATCCGGGTCGTGCCGGCCAGCTCGACCGGGATGCTCGGCTCCTCCTCCCGCTTGGCGGGCGCCGGTGGTGGCGCGGCCCGCAGACCGGTGACGCGGCGCAGGGACTCCCCGAGGCGCTCGGCCCGGACCGGCTTGCGCACGTAGTCGGTGACGCCCAGGTCGAACGCGTCCACCGCCCCGTCGTCGTACGCGGTCACGAAGACGATCGCCGGTGGCCGGGCGAAGCGGTGCAGGATGCGGGCGAGCTCCATGCCGTCGAGTCCGGGCATGCGGATGTCGAGGAACACCGCGTCGACCTCGGTGTCCCGCAGCACCCGCAGCGCCTCGGTAGCATCGCCGGCGCGGTGCACAAACGCGACCCGGCCGTCGGCGTTGAGCAGGTAGGCCAGCTCGTCCAGCGCCGGTGGCTCGTCGTCCACGGCCAGCACGACCAGGCTCATGCGCGTACTCCCGGATGGAACTTCGGCACCCGCATGCTCACCTTCGTCCCCGCGCCCGGCGCGGTCTCCACCACCAGTCCGAAAGTTTCACCGAAGACCGACCGCAGGCGCTCATCCACATTGGAGAGGCCGACGTGCTGCCCCGCATCGTCGTCCCGGCCGTTGACCGCCTCGGCAACACCCGCGGCGAGCACCGCAGGATCCATGCCGACGCCGTCATCCTCAACCGTTATGTGGCATTCGGCGCCCGCGTCCCGGGCTTCGATGCTCACCATACCGACGCCCGGCTTCCGGGAAAGCCCGTGCCTCACAGCGTTCTCCACCAGCGGTTGCAGACACAGGAACGGCAACCCGACCGGCAACACCTCCGGCGCGATCTGCAACCGCACCTGCAACCGGTCCCCGAACCGCGCCCGCTCGATGGTCAGATAACGATCGATCGACCGCAGCTCCTCCGCCAGCGTCGTGAAATCGCCGTGCGCCCGGAACGAGTACCGGGTGAACTCCGCAAATTCCAGAATCAACTCCCGGGCCCGTTCCGGATCGGTACGCACGAACGACGCGATCGCGGTCAGCGCGTTGTAGATGAAATGCGGACTGATCTGCGCCCGCAACGCCCGCACCTCGGCCCGCGCCAGCCGCTCCCGCGACGAGTCCAGCTCGGCCAGAGCGAGCTGCGTACCGGCCCACCGTGCGGTCTCCATGGTCGCCTGCACCAGCCCCGGCGCCGGCTGATCATCCGCGATCGCCACCAGCGCGGCCACGGACTTGCCGCCGGCCCCGGTCAGCGGCGCAACCACGGCGCCCCGGACCACGCAGTCCATCCGATCGCAGGGCAGGTCGGCCACCCCCAGCACGATCGACCGGCTCGTCTGCAGAGCCCGGGCGGCGGCCTCGGTGAACTGTGCGCTGTGGTGACTCCCCCGCCCGTCGAACGCCAGACACCGCTCGGCGTCGGCAACGGTCAACCCGGCCGCCCCGACCAGGCGCCGCAGATGCCGTACGGCCTTGGCCGCTGAGGCAGCCGTCAATCCGGTCCTGAGCGGCTCAGCCGCCAGCGAAGCCGTATGCAGAACGTCGTAGGTAGCCCGCTGCCCGGCGGTGGCAATTCCGCGGCGGGCACGTAGGCGCAGAACCGCAATTACGGCCCCGGCCAGCGCAGCAAGCACAGCCAGAACCGCCAGCGCACTCCCCACCCCACCAGCCACGCACGCATCCTGACCCCAACCCCCACGAAACACCAACCCCTGCCCCGCCCTGACTCCAGCCCGTTGATCAAGCCGGCCCTCCGCGTGGCCCACCAAGATCGAGCGCGACGAGTTGCCAACTTCAATGAAGTCGGGCTTTCGCCCGGGAACAGGCGGCGTCGGGCGCTATGGCATCCCGGGGTGCAGCGCAACGGGTCGCCAACTTCAATGAAGTCGGGCTCTGGCGCGGGAGCAGGCGGCGGCCAGCGTGATGGCTTCCTGAGGTGGAGCGCAACGGGTCGCCCAACATCGGTGAAGTTGGGGCTTCGGCGCTGGAACAGGCGGCGGCCGGCGCTGCGGCCCGGCTTATACCCGGCTCCACAGCGATGATTGGCGCCCCGTGATCGGCCGGGTCCGGCTCAGCTAGCCGTTTCCGCAGCCCTGCAGCGCGCAGGCAATCGCCCGACCCAGCCCAACTTCGTTGAAGTTGGGCCTTCAAGTGGCCGATGTTGGCCCAACTTCGCTGATGTTGTGGTGATCATGCGTCCGGCCCGAGCGCGCCGGCCCGAGCTGCCCGCCCGGCCCGAGCCTGCCCGGCCCGCGCCCTGCCGGTCCGAATTGGCGCCCCGCGATCGGCCGGGTCCGGCTCAGCTACCCGTTTCCGCAGCCCTGCAGCGCGCAGGCAATCGCCCGACCCAGCCCAACTTCGTTGAAGTTGGGCCTTCAAGTGGCCGATGTTGGCCCAACTTCGCTGATGTTGTGGTGATCATGCGTCCGGCCCGAGCACGCCGGCCCGAGCACGCCGGCCCGAGCCTGCCCGACCCGCGCCCTGCCGGTCCGAGTCTGCCGGTCCGAGTCCGCTGGCCCGAGTCCGCCGGCTCGAGTCCCTACAACTTTGAGGCGCACATCGGTGAGGGGGGCTTGATCTTGGGGAGCACGGAGCTGGCAGGGTGCGGGGGGCCGGTTACGAGCCGCTGGGCGAGTGGTTGCCCGTGCCCGGTCTCGGCGGGAGCGACGATCAGGGACATGCAACCAGGCACGACATGACCTTGAATCTGACCTTGAATCTGATCTTGAAGTTGACCTGGCGGTTGAGCTCGAACAAATTTCCTGGGCGGCGGATTAATACGCGCCTTTTCGTTTGAGGACTACCCAGATTGTTCGCCAGAGGATGCTCAGGTCGTAGGTGAGGGACCAGTTGTCGACGTAGTAGAGGTCGAGGCGGACGGCCTCGTCCCACGACAGGTCGGAGCGGCCGCTGACCTGCCAGAGGCCGGTGATGCCGGGGCGGACCAGGAGGCGGCGGCGGACGTCGCCCAGGTAGTCGCCGTCGTCGGCGGGGAGGGGGCGGGGGCCGACCAGGGACATCTCGCCCTTGAGGACGTTGATGAGCTGGGGGAGTTCGTCGAGGGACGTGGCGCGGAGTTTGCTGCCGAATTTGAAGATGCGGGGGTCTTCTTTGAGCTTGAAGAGCATGCCGTCGGCTTCGTTGAGCTCTTCGAGGGTGGCTTTGCGTTCTTCGGCGTCGACGTCCATGGTGCGGAACTTCCACACGCGGAAGGTGCGGCCTTCGTGGCCTACGCGGGGCTGGCGGAAGAAGACCGGGCCGGGGCTGGCCAGGCGGATGCCCAGGGCGATGATGCCGAGGACGGGGGTCAGGAAGAGCAGGCCGAAGAAGGCGGCGACCCGGTCGAGGAGGTTTTTTGCCAGCCAGCCGGGGCCGGACAGGGTGGGCTCTTCGACGTGGAGGAGCGGGAGGCCTTCGATCGGGCGGATGTGGACGCGTGGGCCGGCGATGTCGGTGAGCTGGGGGGCGACGACGAGGTCGACGCCGGTGCCTTCGAGGGCCCAGGCCAGGCGGCGGAGCTCACCCGGTTCGGCGCTGGCGGAGCCGCAGACGGCGATAGTGTCGGCGCTGACCTCGCGGACCAGGGCGAGGACGTCCCGGCTGGCGTAGACCGGGACCGGGGTTTCTATGCCGCGGGCGGCGGAATAGCCGTCGGTGAGGTGGATCGCGACGGGGATCAGGCCGGCTGCGGGGCTGCGGGTGACCGCCGTGTAGACCTCGAGGGCCTCGGGGAGTGTGCCCATCAGGATCATCCGGTGGGCGCCGTGGCCGGTGCGTTTGCGGGCTACGTGGAGGACCTGGCGGGCCGAGTAGCGGCAGAACAGGATGAAGATCAGCGCCGCGATCGAGACGTACGCGATCGTCACGCGGGAGAGCTGGGTCTTGGTGGCGAAGGAGAGCAGGGAGACGCAGGCCACGACCGTGACGAAGGCGCGGACCACCCGTTTGAACTCTTCGCTGCCCAGGCCCAGGTAGCGGCGGTCGTAGCTGCCGTTGGCCCAGAGGATGAAGAGCCAGCCGAGGGGCAGGCCGACGAAGGCGACGAAGTAGAAAACTCCCTCGCGGCCTTGGAAGCCGGAGCTGGCCTTCTGGATGAAGGACACGGCCAGGAGGCTGGCCAGCATCGCCGAGACCAGATCCAAGATGATCAGGATCAGGGTGTACGGACGGTGCCAGCGGGACAGACGCTTGTGTGATCGGGTCCAGGCCGACCGGGGCACCCCGCTGCTGCTCTGGGGCGGATCCTGCTGCCACTCGAAGCTGTCGTACGGCATACCGCTCCGGCTCTTGCTCGTTCCCGGGCGTTGGAGGCTCGTGGTCACCTCGCCTACGTCCTCCCGCATCACGTACCGCCCACACCGAGAACATTACGCACTGCCACGACCCTGGGGGCTCCGGCCGGGGCCGCCGGTACCCGCGCGCCGCGGACGGAAGCGTGGGACCGGGCCACTATACCGATGGAACGGCAGAGAAGAAGCGGACGTTGTGGCTGCTTTCCCCCGGGATACGGGTCGAACACTCTGAGTGATCAGCGGATCAGCTTCGAGAGGCGTCGATCGGCGAGGGGCTTGCCGCCGGTCTGGCAGGTCGCGCAGTACTGCAGGCTCTTGTCGGCGAAGGACACCTCACGGACGTTGTCGCCGCAGACCGGGCAGGGCAGACCCGTCCGGGCGTGGACGCGCATGCCGGCCCTTTTTTCGCCTTTGAGCTCGGCGGCCTTCTGGCCCACCGAGCGGGTGACGGCGTCGGTCTCCACCTGCCGCATCGCGTCGAACAGAGTGGTGATCTGCTCGTCGGTGAGCTTGCTCGTCAGCGCGAACGGCGACATCTTCGCCACGTGCAGGATCTCGTCGGAGTAGGCGTTGCCGATGCCGGCGAGCACCTCCTGGTCGGTCAGCACACCCTTGACCTGGCCGCGGCGGCTGCGGAGGCGCTCGGCGAACTCGTCCCGGCTCACCGCCAGCGCGTCCGGCCCCAGCCGGGAGACGCCGGGGACCTCCGCCGGGTCCCTCACCAGGTACGCCGCCAGCGACTTCTGCGTCCCGGCCTCGGTCAGGTCGAACCCGGACCCGTCATCGAGGCGCACCCGGATCGCGATGGGCCCGCTGCCCGGCTTGAGCGGCAGGGGCGACTTGAACGCGTCCCGATAGTGCAGCCAACCCGCCCGGGCCAGGTGCACCACGAGGTGCAGGTCGTCGCCGAAGGTCAGGTCGAGGAACTTCCCGTGGCGGCCGGCGCTGGTGATCACCAGTCCGGCGACCGCGCTCGGCGGCGGATCGTACGTTTTCAGCGCGCTGAACGAGGACACCTCGAAGCGCTCGACGGCGTGGCCGACCGCACGCTCCCGCAGGTAAGCGGCGAGCGCCTCGACCTCGGGAAGCTCGGGCACGCCCTAACGGTAGCGTTTCCCGGCGTGAAGGTCGTCGTTGCGCACAACAGATACCGCGAGGCGATCCCGTCCGGCGAGAACGTCATCGTCGACACGGAGATCGCCCAGCTCACGGCGGCCGGGATCGAGGTGCTCCCGTTCCAGCGGGCCTCCGACTCGATCGGGGACCTGCCGCTCGCCCAGAAGGCGTTGCTGCCGCTGTCACCGATCTACGGCCGGGCTGCCCAGCGTGACCTCTCCGAGCTCCTGCAACGGGAGCGGCCGGACCTGCTGCACCTGCACAACCCGTACCCGCTGCTGTCGCCCTGGGTGGTCCGTACAGCCCACGAGCACGGCGTGCCGGTCGTGCAGACGGTCCACAACTACCGCCAGGTCTGCTCCTCGGGGCTGTACTTCCGGGACGGGCACAACTGCCACGACTGCCGCGGCAAGGCGTTCGGCTGGCCCGCCGTCGTGCACAAGTGCTACCGCGGGTCGGCGGCGCAGAGCGCGCTGATGGCGACGACGCTGGCCGTGCACCGGCCGACGTGGAAGTCCGTGGACCGCTACATCGCCCTCACCGGGCGGATCGCCGCACACCTGCGGGATTACGGCATCCCGGACGAACGCATCGTGATCAAGCCGAACGGCCTCCCCGACCCGGGCGAACCGGCGCCGCTCGGGGACGGCTTCCTCTACGCGGCGCGGCTGTCGCCCGAGAAGGGTCTCGAGCTGCTGCTGGACGCGTGGCGCCGCCATCCGGACGGCTCACTCGGCCCGTTGCGCATCGCCGGCGACGGCGAACTGCGACCGCTCGCCGAGCAGGCCGCGGCCGAACGCGACGACGTGACCTACCTGGGTGCGCTCGACCGTACGGGCATGGAGGCCGCCCGCGACCAGGCCTCGGTGGTCGTGGCCGTTCCGACCTGGAACGACGTGCTGCCGACGGTGATCCTGGAGGCGATGGCGGCGGGCCGGCCCGTCCTCGGCACGGACGTCGGCGGCATCCCCTACCTGCTCGGCATCGACGAGTCCGCCCAGGTCGCGGGCTGGGTGGTCAAGCCCGACGCCGAGACCCTGGCGGCTGCCCTGCCGATCGCCCGCGTCGACGCCGCAGCGGTCGCGCCGAATGCCCGGACGCGGTACCTACAAGCGTTTCATCCCGATGTCGTCACCCGCCGTCTCATCGACGTTTACACGTCTCTCACAGAGAATTCCCACCCCGCACCGAGGTAGATCCCCATCGAAATGGGGAATGCTCGGCCGGTGACGGAAACCAAGATCTCGCGCCGCAATGTCCTGCTGGGCGTGGGTGGTGCCGCGGTGTTCACAGCGGCCGGCGGCGGTGCCGGCTACGCGATCGCCAACACCGACGGCAAATCGCCAGAGGCTTCTGCGGCCGCCGCACCCGCCCCCGCCAAGTTCCGCTCCCGCCCTGACCTGCGGACCCTCCCGGACGTCACCATCACGACGCCGGCCGCCGCGACCGCGCCCGGATACATCTACCTGACGCCCGCGTCCGGCACCGGACTGTGGGGACCGCTGATCGTCGACGACAAAGGCTCACCGGTCTGGTTCCGCAAGGTCCCCGACCCGGCGACGGTGGCGATCGACTTCAAGGTGCAGCAGTACCAGAACAAACCCGTGCTGACCTGGTGGGAAGGAACCATCGGCGGCACCGGCGGCCAGGGCGTCGGTCAGGGCGAGTTCGTCATCACCGACGCGAACTACCGCGAGATCACCCGGGTCCGCGCGGCCGGCTCCGAACAGGCCGACCAGCACGACTTCGTCATCACCCCGAACGACACCGCCCTCTTCTGGATCTACGACCCGATCCCGTACGACCTGACGTCCGCCGGCGGCCCGGCCGACGGCGTCCTCCACGACGGCGTCCTCCAGGAGATCGACATCAGAACGGGCCGGCGCCTCTTCGAGTGGCGCGCCCGTGACCACGTCAGCCTGGCCGAGTCGTACGCACCGCTGCCAGGCGGCGAATCCGCGCACCTGCCTTACGACTACTTCCACGCCAATTCAGTCGGCCTCGACGCCGACGGCAACATCCTCATCTCCGCCCGCCACACCTGGACGACCTACAAAATCAACAAGCGCACCGGCGACGTGATGTGGCGCATCGGTGGCAAAAAATCCGACTTCACCGTCGACGAAAAGTCCAAGTTCAGCTGGCAGCATGACTTCCGCCGGCGGCGCGACGGGTCGTACAGCGTCTTCGACAACGGCGCGGGCGTGACCAAGGAACGCGAGGAATCCCGCGGCCTGATTTTCAAGATCGACGAGACAGCCCGGACCGTTTCGTTCGTCTCCGAATTCCTGCACCCTTCGAAACTGTCGGCGCCGACACAGGGCAGTTTTCGTGAACTCGCCGATGGTGGGTCTTTTATCGGCTGGGGCCAGATGCCCTACTTCACCGAGTACGCCCCGGACGGGACGGTTCGCCTTGATGGGCATCTGCCGCTGGACAACCAGTCTTATCGAGCGTACAAGGCCGAGTGGCCAGGCGTTCCGCTCGACCAGCCCGCCCTTGGCCTCCACGTCGACGGCAGCAATGTGATCGTCAGCGTCAGCTGGAACGGGTCGACAAAGGTCTCCAAATGGCGTGCTCGTGCGGGTGGCCAGCCTGGCGCCCTGACCCAATCCGCTGAAGCCGACCGGACCGGCTTCGAGACAACACTGACGCTTCCGGGGACGCCGGAATACGTTGTCGCTGAAGCGCTCGATGACACTGGCAAGGTGTTGGGTACGTCGTCGGCTATTCCGGTTCGCGTTTGATTTTGAACGAAGGTGACGGCGTCCAGTTCCGGTTCGATCGGGGCCGTTCTGGGCCGGCGGTGTTTGTCTGGTCGTTGTTGTGGCTGGGTGCATGGCGCTGATCGGCGCCCGCTGAGACTGGGGCCGGGCACCAGATGCTTGCCAGGTCCGTGCTTCCCCGAATACAAGGCCCAACTTCTTTGAAGTTGGGCCTTTGTGTAGCCCGCTCAGCCCCGACTTCCGGGGTTTTGGGGTTTCATGGGGTTGTGTGGGCCCTACTTCGCGGATGTTGGGCCTCCGAGGCTGACTGCGGCCGACTTCACGGATGTTGGGGCGTGGTGGCCTGGGGGCCTGACTTCGCGGGCACCTGGGCCTGGCCGCAATCCCTTGGCGGCACGCCCCCAAGAACGTCCCGACCGCCCAAACCAGGCCTCGACCGACCCGCGAAGCCGCGCTCCTCGCCGGTCACGGTTGTTGGGCCTTCGCGGCCCCGTTCAAGCCCGACTTCAAGGGTGTTGGCCCTTCGCGGGGCTGGGTTGGACCCGACTTCAAGGAAGTTGGGCCTTCATGGCGCCTGGCTCGACAAGCAGGCCGAGCAGCACATCGTGGCCGTGGCCCACCCGGATCAGCCCAACCTCAACGATGTTGGGCCTTCGTGGTCCGGGTTAGGCCCAACTTCGCGGATGTTGGGCTTTCGTGGTCTGGGTTAGGCCCAGCTTCGCGGATGTTGGGCTTTCGTGGTCTGGGTTAGGCCCAGCTTCGCGGATGTTGGGCTTTCGCGGTCTGGGTTAGGCCCAGCTTCGCGGATGTTGGGCCTTCGTGGTCCGGTTTAAGCCCAACTTCGCGGATGTTGGGCTTTCGCGGTCTGGGCTAGGCCCAGCTTCCCGGATGTTGGGCCTTTGCGGAAGCCAGGCCGAGCCCACTTCGGTGATGTTGGGCTTGAGGCGAGATGCGGTGAGGCCCCAGCTGCCGGACAGCTGGGGCCTCGTCGGAGCTAGGGCAGGACCTGAGTCAGCCTTTGAGAGCCGCCCGGCCAGAGAAGGCAATACTGGCCGCAAGAAACGCCCCGTTGATCAAGGTGAAGGCGCTGACGAGCCAAACCGTCCACTGTGGCGCAACAGTCAAAACCACACCGGCCACCGCAATCACCGCGCCATAATCCCGGACGAGCTTGGCCACCCGGACCGGCAGCGAGCGGCTGGTGACCATGCTGGCCGCCTGGTCGCCGCCCTGCATCACCGACGTCACCAGGTTGACCATCCAGGTGCCGGCGAAGGCGGCCACGAGCCATGCGGGTGTTTCCGGGACCTGGGCCTCGGCCACCGCGGACAGCGCCGCCACCAGCGCGATCTGCCCGGCGACGTCGCAGAGGACGTCGACGCGACCGCCGGCTGTGCTGGTCTGGCCGGTGACGCGAGCCAGTTGGCCGTCCGAGCAGTCCAGGGCGTACGCGAGTTGCCAGCCGACCAGGGCGAGGAGGCCGATCGGCCAGGCCCAGACGCGGTCGTTGGCGACCGGGCCGGCGGAGGCGACGACCACGAACGACACCAGGCAGCTGAGGCCGAGGTTGGCGACCGTGAGGACCGTGGGCGCCAGTTTGTGTTTGTGGGCGAAGACCGCGATGCGGGCGCCGATGCGCTGGCTCAGGGCTTCGCTGAACAGGCCTCCGCCCCGGTTGACCCGGTAGTAGTCGTCTGGGGTGGGGGGTTTTTCCACGGTTGGGTCAGCGGTCGGCGACGGCGTCGGCATATTCGGTCAGCTTCCTGCGGATCTCGTCCGGGCTCATCGCCAGGTGTTCCAGGATCGTGTACCGGTCGGGGCGGGTTTTCGGGGCGAACTCGACGACCTCCACGAACTGGCTGATGTCGAGGCCGACGTCGGCCGGGGTACGGGGCAGGTTGTGGCGGACGAGGCAGTCGGACATCTGGGCGAAGCGCCGCTCGTCGCCGCGGAGGTAGGTGCAGAAGAGGGCGCCGAGGCCGGCCAGTTCGCCGTGGGAGGCCGTACCCGGGAAGAGCGTGTCCGTCGCGTGGATGATTTCGTGGCAGCCACCGCTGCACGGCCGGCTGCTGCCGCAGACTGCCATGGCGAGGCCGCTGGAGATCAGGGTTTCGGCGAGGACCGTGACGAACGCGTCGTCCTGCATGTCGCCGGGCATCGTGAGGATGGCCTCGGCGCCGACGCGGGACAGGGACGCGGCCAGGCCGTCGACGGGTTCGCCGCGGACCTCGCGGCCCAGGTCCCAGTCGGCCAGCGCGCTGATGTTGCTGATCACGTCGCCGATGCCGGCGCGGTTGACGCGTTCCGGGCCGTTCTCGACGAAGTCCAGGTCGACGATCACGGCGTACGGGATGTGGACGCCGTAGGAGCCTTTGATGCCGTCGTTGATCAGGCTGGCGACGGGGGAGGCGATGCCATCGTTCGCGAGGCTGGTGGCCACCGAGACCATCGGCATGCCCCAGCGGTTCGCGGCGTACTTGGCGGCGTCGATGGTCTTGCCGCCGCCGATGCCGACGACCGCGTCGTACGAGCGGGAGCGCAGCTTGGCGGCGAGCTCGAGCGCGGCGTCGAGGGTGCCGCCGGTGGTCGTGTAGACGTCGGCGGAGCCCAGCGACGGCCGGATCATGTCGGCGATGCGTTCGCCCTGGCCGGGGCCGACGACCACGGCGACGTCGCCGCCGGCGGAGATGCGGCCGTCGGCGAGTATCCGGCCGAGGTCGGCGACCGCGCCGCGCCGGACGTCGATGTGCAGCGGCGTCTGGACGCTACGGGCTAGTAGTGGCATGCGATGTCCCGCGCCTTGGCGAGGTCGTCGTGGTTGTCCACCTCGACCCAGGGGATGTCACCGATGGTCGCGGCGCGGATCTCACCGCCGCGGTTCGCGTACTCCTGGTAGCCGTCCTCGTAGTAGAGGTTGGGGTCGCGCTCCCAGGTGGTCTTGAGGGCGTCGGCGAGGTCGGCGGCGGCCTCGGCCTCGATGATCGTCGCGCCGATATACTCGCCGAACGCCTCGGCCGGGTCCATCAGTTTCGTGATCTTCGTGAGCCGGCCATCTGCGGAGAAGATGGTCTTCATCTCCTCGTCAGCCAGCTTCTTCACATTGTCAACGGCGAGAAGAATGCCGGGGCCGCGGCTGTTGAGGAGGGTGTGCTCCACGCTCACCGGGTGGACGGTGTCGCCGTTGACGAGCAGCGCGCCCTGCGCGAACTGGTCACGGGCCAGCCACAGGGAGTAGGCGTTGTTCCACTCCTCGGCCTTGTCGTTGTGCACGAGCGTGATCTTGACGCCGTACTTCTGCTCGAAGGCGTCCTTGCGTGACTCGACCGCGCCCGCCTGGTAGCCGACGACGATCGTCACGTCGGTCAGGCCCGCGGCCGCGAGGTTACGCAGGGAGATATCCATGATGGTCGTCTCCCCGTCGACGGGGACCAGCGCCTTCGGCAGCGTGTCGGTGTACGGGCGCAGCCTGCGTCCGGCGCCGGCAGCGAGTACAAGACCGATCATGGGATGGTTCCTTCCGAAGTGAGGGGCGTGCCCGACGAGGATAGCGGTGGGTTCACATACCGAGAGTGTGCAGGACCGCGAAGCCGTCTCTGGGCGGAAAAGCTTCCGTGAGGTCGTCCGGAGCTGGAAGAAATCCGGCGGTTGTCGTCCACGGCAAGAGCACCGAGGGCCGAGGGGACACGTCGAAAATTGTATAGAGCCTGCTCGTAAGCTTGCGGGTATGACCGCTGAGCAGTTGATCTCCTTCGCCCGAGGGGCTCCGTCCCTGGACATCGTCGACGTCGAGGGCCTCAAGGCCGCCGCCGCGCGAGCCTTCGATGCCGACCCGGCCGGTGTGACCGCCTACGGCACTTCCGTCGGTTACGTCCCGCTGCGGAAGTGGATCGCCGACAAGCACGGGGTCTCCCCCGACCAGGTCATCGTGACGAACGGTTCGCTGCAGGCCGACGCGTTCCTCTTCAACCACCTGGTGCAGGCCGGCGACGACGTGATCGTGGAGAAGCCGACCTACGACCGCACCCTGCTGAACCTGCAGAACCTGGGCGGCAAGGTGCACCAGGTGACGATCGAGCCGGACGGCATCGACGTCGACGAGCTGCGTGGCCTGCTCGAGAACGGCCTGCGCCCGAAGCTCGCGCACATCATCCCGAACTACCAGAACCCGGCCGGTGTCACGCTCTCCCTGGAGAAGCGTCAGGCGCTGCTGAGCCTGGCCGTCGAGTACGGCTTCACGATCTTCGAGGACGACCCGTACGTCGACATCCGTTTCCGCGGTGAGGCGCTGCCGTCGATGCTGTCGATGGACTCGGAGAACGTCGTCGTCCACGCCTCCAGCTTCACCAAGACCGTGTGCCCGGGTGTCCGGGTCGGGTACCTGGTCGGTCCGGCCGCGCTGATCGACGCGATCGCGAAGAAGGCCACCAACCTCTACATCTCTCCCGGCATGGTGTCCGAGGCGATCGTGCACCAGTTCTGCGTCTCGGGGGACATCGACCGGTCGGTGCAGACCGTGAGCACCGCGCTGGCCGAGCGGGCGCAGGTGCTCGCCGCGTCGCTGCGTGAGCACATTCCGGGTGCGACCTTCACCGAGCCCGACGGTGGCTACTTCCTCTGGGTCGACCTGCCGGAGTCGGTGGACGTCGACAAGCTCTTCCCGGCCGCCATGAAGAAGGGTGTCGCCATCGTCAAGGGCAGCGACTTCCTGCTCGACGGGGGCAAGTCCTCGGTGCGGCTGGCGTTCTCGGCCGTGACCGTCGACCAGATCGACGAGGGTGTGCGCCGGATCGCCGCCGCCATCGCCGAGATCTCCGCCTGATACCTGCCCTACTGTCGGATTCCCGACAGAGAGCCCTCAGCGCCGGTTCCGGGTTAGCCCCGGGACCGGCGTTCGGCTCACAATGCTGCTGCACCGACTGCATGACCATGCGGTCCGGCGCGTCGACACCCACCCCCGCCCCCCGGCGCCGGGCGGGCCGATCGCACCCTTCACCCCCCGAAATGCGGCCGGTCCGTCCGGCGCCACCTTGCCCCCGGGCATGCGGCGCGACAGGTTCGGGCAACCCTGTGGGCGTAGCCTCGTGCAGGCCTCACAGCGAGGGCCGACATCACCTCTGGGGGAGGCAGTCATGAGCGAAGACGTGCGCCGGAACAGGACCACCGGCGTGAACAGGTCCCTGTCGCGGGCGTGGACTGCCCCCGTACGGGCCATGAACCGGTTCCTCGGCACCACGGACGGGGTCCCGGCCGAGCCGGGTCGCGAATTTCACAGCACCGCGGTCGTGGACTGCGGCGTCTACGTGAACGGCAAGCGTGAGCCCGGTGAGTTCACTCCCGACGAGGCTCTGCGCGAGGCCTGCAGCCGTGAGAACACGTTCGTCTGGCTGGGCCTGCACGAGCCCACCCAAGCGGAGATGTCGGCGATCGCGCGCACCTACGACCTGCACGAACTCGCGGTCGAGGACGCGGTCAAGGCCGAGCAGCGGCCCAAGCTGGAGCAGTTCGGCAGCGTCCACTTCCTGGTCCTGCGGACCGCCCGCTACGTGCCGCACCGCGAGCTCACCGAGAATTCCCAGGTCGTCGAGACCGGGCAAATGATGATCTTCGTGGGCGAGCGCTTCGTGATCACGGTCCGGCACGGCGACGCCTCCCGCCTCGCCCCGGTACGCGCGGACCTCGAGTCCCGCGGCGTACTCCTCGAGCAGGGTCCGTGGGCGGTCGCGTACGCCGTGACGGACAAGGTCGTGGACGCGTACGTGGAGGTTGCCGACCAGGTGGAGGCCGACCTCGACATCATCGAGGAGGGTGCGTTCTCCCGGGGGACGGGTGCTCCGGTGCAGCAGATCTACCAGATGAAGCGCGAGATCGTGGAGTTCCGGCGGGCCGTCGTGCCCCTGCAGCGGCCCCTCGCCACGATCACCTCGCCGCAGAGCCGGCTGGTCCCCAAGGAGATCCGGCGCTACTTCCGCGACGTCCAGGACCACCTCACGCGGACGGTCGAGCAGGTCTCCTCGTACGACGACCTGCTGAACTCGATCCTCCAGGCGCGTCTGGCGCAGGTGACCGTCGACCAGAACAACGACATGCGCAAGATCGCCGCGTGGGCCGGTATCGCAACGGTGTGGACGGCGATCGCCGGCGTCGAGGGCATGAACTTCGTGCACATGCCCGAGCAGCGCTGGCCGTACGGCTATCCCGTGGTGTTCCTGCTGATGCTGGGCATCTCGGTGCTGCTCTACCGCGCGTTCCGCCGCAACGGCTGGCTCTGACCCGCCCCCCATCGAGGAGCGCCGACCTTTACAGTGACGGTGTCGCCCTGGGGAGGGAAGTCGCGTGCCGTCACGCCAGGATCAGCTGCACTCGTACCAGTACTCGCAGCAGCGGGTGGTCGCCGCACTGGTCACCCACGACCCCGACCCGCACCGCTCACCATTGCGGCGGGCCGGTAGCGCGGCGCTGATCAGTCTGGTCGTCGCGTGTCTCGCGGTCGGCGGTGCCGCGGTCTACGGCCTGCTCAAGGGCCGCAGCACCGTGCAGCCGCGCAACGAGGCCGTGGTGTTCATGGAAAAGGGCTCAGGCGCCCGGTACGTCTACCTGAAGTCGGACGACCGCATGCACCCGGTGCTCAACTACAGCTCCGGCCTGCTGATCGCCGGCGCACCCGAGCCGACGATGGTCAACGCCTCCTCGGAGAGCCTGGCCAAGGTGCCGCTGGGTGACCCGCTCGGCATTCCGGACGCCCCCGACTCGCTGCCGTCGGCCAAGAAGGGCCTGGTCGACGAGGTGTGGACGGTGTGCTCGCTGGCCACGCAGGGCGCCACGACGCCACAGAGCCTGGTGTCGGTCGGCGACCGGCTCACGGACGGCACGGTGCTGCCGGTCCCCCGCGCCGACACTCCGGCTGCCGAGCTGCGCGGGCTGCTGGTCTCGGACCCGTCCCAGCGCACCTACCTGGTCTACAACAACAAACGCTTCCTGATCCCGGCCGGGCGGCTGCAGCAGACCTCGGTCTACTTCGGCTGGACCCAGCAGCCGTTGCCGGTCGCGACCGCCTGGAGCAACTCCGTGCCGATCGGCCCGGACCTCAAGCCGCCGGCCATCCCCGGCCTCGGTGACCCGTCAGCGAAGATCCCCGGCTTCGAGGTCGGGCAGCTGCTGCAGATCCACAGCGACTCGGGCGGCGACCAGTGGGGCGCCGTGCTGAGCGACGGTGTTGCCGACATCACCGACGTGCAGGCGCGGTTGATGCAGGTCGAGCCCCAGGTCTACCCCCGCCGCGAGATGGACCTCAACCTCTACAGCACCCTGCCGCACTCCGCCACGCAGCTGGTCACCGCCGCGAGCGAGGCCGGTTTCCCGCCGGCGGTCCCGGTGCTCCTCAACGGCCCGCGGCAGGTCTGCCTGACCTCCGACGGTGAGGACAAGGACGTTCCCGAGGTCAGCATCCGCATCGGTCCCACCGTGCCCAAGGGCAGCCCGGTGACCGGCGCCCCGACGGTTCCGGGTGGCGTCCAGGCCGATCTTGTCTACGTTCCCCGGGGCAAAGGCGCGCTGGTGGTGGCCGCGGCGTCGTCGACCGCTCCGGCCGGCAGCGGCACGGTGAGCATCATCACCGACACCGGCCGGCGTTATCCGATCGCCAGCCGCGACGTCCTGCCGCGTCTCGGTTACGGCGGCGTGCAGCCCGACCCGATCCCCGGCCAGCTGGTCGCGCTCCTGCCGCAAGGTCCGGCCCTGGATCCCGTACGAGCTCGGCAGGCGGACGCTACGCAGCAGTAAAGGGCGGACGTCCCGTGGGGAAGCCCGCCCTTTGTGCGTACCGTGACCCGAGGGTCAGTTGTTGTTCTTGCCGCTCGCCAGGCGAGCGACGTTCGGGCTGTGCTGCGTCGACGAGGTCTGGTCCGCACCGTCGTCCACGACGAGCGAGTCCGTCTCGTCGGCCGGCGTGACGAAGCCCGACGGGCCCGACAGGTCGGCCGGCTCGAAAGCAGCGTCGTCAGCACCGGTCACCGGCGAGCTGATCGGGCCGCTGGGGTCGTACTCGTCCCACTGCTCCCGGCGACGCTTGCGAACCACGTAAGCACCCGCAGCACCGACGGCGGCACCGGCCAGCAGCAGACCGCCGAGCTTGAGGCCCGACCGGCTCTTCTGCTTGCGGCCCAGCGCCTTGTTGGTGCGCTTCTCGAGCTTCTTCGCGTTCTTCTTGTTCGACTTGACGGCCTTCTTGCCCGCCTTCGTCGTCGACTTGCCCGTCTGCCGCGCGCTGTCCGTCGCGGCTGCCACCAGCGGAGTCAGCGTCGCGAGGGCGCTCTCCCAGCTGTTGGACGCGGCATCCTTGGCCTTGACGGCCGTCGGCTGCACGCGGTCCTTGGCGGCGTTGAACCTGGGACCCACGGTTGCGCTGGTCTCCTGCGCGGCGATGGATGCCGCACGCTTGAAGTGATCAACGCTCTGCCCGAGCTCGCTCTTCATCTTTGCGCTGCGGTTCTTCCGTCGCATCGTTGCGAACACCAGTGCCCACCTCCTGTGGTTCTCTCCCACGTATACGTCATCGTGCCTCTTCGGGTACCCCCGCGTAGCCGGATCAGACACATGGGGGAGGATCCGAACAGCAAAGAACTGTCCAGCGCCGGCCCCGTTGTAGCGGACCGGCGACCGCGACACATAGGGGGAGTACCCGTGGCCGACACTCTTTACGCCACCCTGCACACCAATCACGGCCCGATCCGGTTGCAGCTGTTCCCGGACCACGCGCCGGCGACCGTGCGCAACTTCGTGGAGCTCGCCGAGGGCACCAAGGATTACGTCGACCCGCGGACCGGCCAGAAGGGCAACGGCCCGTACTACGACGGCACGATCTCGCACCGCGTCATCGCCGGCTTCATGGTCCAGCTGGGCGACCCGACCGGTACGGGCCGCGGCGGCCCGGGCTTCCAGTTCGCCGACGAGTTCCACCCCGAGCTGCAGTTCGACCGCCCGTACGTGCTCGCCATGGCGAACGCGGGCCCGGGCACGAACGGTTCGCAGTTCTTCATCACGGTCGGACCGACCCCGCACCTGAACCGGCGTCACACCATCTTCGGCCAGGTTGCCGACGAGGCGTCCGCCAAGGTCGTGGACTCGATCGCGACGACCCCGACCGGCCCCGGCGACCGTCCCCGCGAGGACGTCGTCGTGGAGCGCGTGGAGATCGAGCGCGCAGCCGGTTAGTTACCCCGTCCGGGTACCGTTGTGGCATGAGTGAGTCTCCGGTGACGGCGCCGGTCTGCTACCGACATCCGTCGAAAGAGACCTACGTGCGCTGCACCCGCTGCGAGCGGCCGATCTGCCCGGACTGCATGAACGAGGCCTCGGTCGGCCACCAGTGCCCGGAATGTGTCGCCGATGGCAGGCGCACCCAGCGGCCGGCGCGCACCGCCTTCGGGGGGAGCGCCGCCGGCCGCTCCGGGACGGCCACGCGGGTCCTCATCGGCATCAACGTCGTCGTGGGGCTGATCTCGATCCTCTCCGGCGGCTCCGGCGCGGTCGCCGGTGGCGGCTGGGGCGGTCTGCTCGGCGGCAGCACCCCGCTGACCGAGTGGGGTGCGGTCCTCGGCTCGGCCCTCTACGGCCCGGCCGGTGATCTCGCCGTCCACGGCATCGCCAACGGCGAGTGGTACCGCCTGTTTACGGCGATGTTCCTCCACTACGGCGTGCTGCATCTCCTGCTGAACATGTACGCCCTGTGGTTCCTCGGCCGCGACATCGAGCGTGTGCTGGGCCCGCTGCGGTTCGTCGGCCTCTACCTGCTGGCGGGCCTCGGCGGCAACGTGGCGGCGTACCTCTTCTCGGCGCCCAACAGCATGACGGCGGGCGCCTCGACCGCGGTCTTCGGTCTGATGGCAGCCATCTTCGTGCTGCTCAAGCGGCTGAACCTCAGCGTCGCCCCGATCCTTCCGGTGATCGTCATCAACGTGATCTTCACCTTCACGATCTCGAACATCTCCATCGCCGGCCACCTCGGCGGCATGGTGATCGGCGGCGCGGTCGCAGCGGTCCTCGCCTACGCCCCCAAGGACAAACGCAACCTCGTCCAGGGCCTCGGCACCGCCGCCATCTTCGTGATCCTCATGGCCCTGGCCGTCTACCGAACGCTCAGCCTGACCTGACCTCGATCAGAGCGGGGCGTTCGAGCGGAGTGCGTTGAGGGCGTCGGCCACCTCTTCCGGCTCGGCGCCGAGCTCGTTGGTGCTGAAGAGGTGCAGGCTGTCGCCGGTGTCGATCTCCAGCAGGCGGCTGCGCAGGCCGCGGCGGTCGCGGCTGTCGACGCGTACCCGCTCGACCTGCGGCCAGGCCACGTGGTGACGGTGGGCAAATCCGGTGAGCATGGTGATGCCGCTCGTGTCCGCGCTCAGCCGGACCGGGGCGATCAGGTCGCGGGCCGCCCAGCCGGCCAGAGCGACGGCAACGCCGGCGGCGATGACCCACTGCACCGGATCGCGGCGTCCGAATGCGAGGACGAGCACCACCACGGCGATCGCACCCAGCAGTTTGGTGATCGGCAGAACGGGCTTCACCCGCCACTGAAGAGGCGACATGGCCACAACTATGGCAGCCCGGCGTACCGTCGGCAGTATGCGAGATGCGGTGATCGTCGGAGCGGTACGGACTCCCGTCGGGCGGCGCAACGGCGGGCTGGCCGAGGTTCACCCGGCTGACCTGTCCGCGACCGTGTTGCGGGCTCTGGCCGAGCGGACGGGCTTCGACCCGGCCGACGTCGAGGACGTCATGTGGGGCTGTGTGTCGCAGGTCGGCGAGCAGTCCTGGAACATCGGGCGCAGCGCCGTCCTGGCCGCCGGATGGCCCGAGTCGGTGCCGGCGACGACGATGGACCGTCAGTGCGGTTCCAGCCAGCAGGCGGTGCACTTCGCCGCGGCGACCGTGCTGTCCGGGCAGGCCGATCTGGTCGTGGCCGGCGGTGTCGAGTCGATGAGCCGGGTGCCGATGGGGTCGAGCGCGGCCGGTGCCGACCCGTACGGCGCGGCGATCGCCGACCGTTACGGCACGTCGGTCTTCAACCAGGGTGTCGGCGCCGAGATGATGGCGGAACGCTGGGGTTTCTCGCGGCAGCAGCTTGATGAATACGCTCTGGCCAGCCACGCCGCGGCCGCCAAGGCGCAGGACGCCGGCGACTTCGACGTCGAGGTGGTGCCGGTCGCTGGTGTCACCCGCGACGAGGGCATCCGGCGCGACACCACGATCGAGAAGCTGGGCGGGCTGAAGACGCCCTTCAAGACCGACGGGGTGGTCACGGCCGGGTCGGCGTCACAGATCTCCGACGGCGCCGCCGCACTGGCTGTCACCACGTCGCGCTGGGCGGCCGCGCACGGCCTGACACCGATCGCGCGGATCCACACCGCGGTGGTCGCCGCCGACGATCCGGTGATCATGCTGACCGCGCCCCTCCCGGCCACCGCAAAAGCGCTGGCCCGGTCGGGTCTCACCCTTGATCAAATCGGAGTGTACGAGGTGAACGAGGCGTTCGCGCCCGTGCCGCTCGCCTGGCTGGCGGAGACCGGTGCCGACCCGGCGCGCCTCAACCCGCGCGGTGGAGCGATCGCTCTCGGTCACCCGCTCGGTGCCTCCGGCGCACGGATCATGACGACGATGCTGCACCACATGCGACAGACCGGCGTGCACTACGGCCTGCAGACCATGTGTGAAGGCGGAGGAATGGCCAACGCCACGGTGGTCGAGCTTCTGTAATCCGATATTCATCGTGTAGTGGCCGCAGCTTCCCCCGGAGCACCGCGTTAAACGCCACATGGACGTGTTCTCCCGTACGTTCCTGCCAGCCGCCGCCGAAGCCGGGGTCGCGATCCCCACCGTGAGCCGGCACATGCCGATCTTCCGCCGCTGTGTGGAACCGGATGACGCCACCGTTCTGGTCACCAGATGTGTGAGCCCGGACCGGCCGCTGGCCGGGGACTTCCTGCTCCTCCTCACCTACCGCCGGCTGGTGATCACCCAGGAGACCCGGGTGCTGCACCGGCTCCGCCTGCACCTGAACGCAAACCTGCGCCACCTGAGCAACGTCACCTGGAACCCGGACCTCCGCACGTCCGCCCTGGATGTCGCGGCAACGGCGGTCGACGGCGTCCGGGAACGCTTCCGGATGCGCCTCGCCGAGCCGGAGCAGGTGTGGCACTTCGACGCGCTGCTCAAGCACGTCTTCCGCGAGCGCCGCACCTCCACCCAGCTGACCGCCGCCTAGCTGTAGCGACCAGGACCGTTGTTGACGCGGGTGATGGGTGGCTTGTCTCCGAGCGCGGTGTGGGCTCGATGGTAGTTGTAGGTGTGGAGCCAGCCGGGTAGGGCGTCGGCGCGGTCCTGGCTGTTGGTGAAGGGCCGGGAGTAGATCCATTCGTCGGCCATGGTGCGGTTGAAGCGTTCGGCTTTGCCGTTGGTTTGTGGTCGGTAGGTGCGGGTGAATCGGGCTTGGGCGCCGAGTTCGGTCAGGGCTTGGTGCCAGGCATGGCCGCGGCGGTAGGCCAGGGCGTTGTCGGTCATGACGCGTTCGATGGTCGGGATGCCGAGGTCGGCGAAGTGTTCGGCGGCGCGGTGCAGGAACGCGGCGCAGGTGCCGGTTTTCTCGTCGGGGTGGATTTCGGCGTAGGCCAGCCGGGTGTGGTCGTCGATCGCGGCGTGGATGTATTCGTAGCCGATACGGGTGCTGGTGCGGGCGCGGCGGTGTTCGAGGCTGTCGCGGCCGTGGACGCGCCATCCGCCGCCGTCACGGAGTCGGCCGATTTTCTTGACGTCGACGTGGATGAGTTCGCCGGGCCGTTCGCGTTCGTAGCGGCGGATGATCTGGCCGGTGGGTCGATCCAGCCAGGTCAGGCGGTGCAGGCCGTGGCGGGTGAGTACGGCGTGGATCGTGGAGGCGGGCATGTCCAGCAGTGCTGCGAGCCGGCGGGGACCGCGTTTGAGTTGCCGGCGTAGCTCGCAGACGTGGGCCTCGGCCGAAGGGCTGGTCTTGCTGGGTAGTCGATGCGCGGTGCTGGGCCGGTCAGCGAGGCCGGGATCACCTTCGGTTCGCCAGCGGGCCAGCCATTTGTAGCCGGTGGCGCGGGAGCAGCCGAGTTCTTCGACCACGTGCGCGACAGGCGGCCATCGGCTACGACACGCTGGATGAGCAGGCGTCGTCCGTGCAGGGTCAGGCGGGCATTACGGTGGGCCATGAAGACCTCCGGTCTCGGTGAAAGCGTCGCAACTTCCACCTCGCCGGAGGTCTTCTCATTGATCAAGCCGCCACGCCGTGTCAACAACGCTCATGGGCACTACACCTAGCTCAGGAAACCGGTGATCGACTCGCGCAGACCCGCGGGGTCGAGGCCGTGCCACCGCGCATGGTCCGCCGGGGTCCCATAACGCCGCTGCTCCGCGCGGCCCACGCCGAGGTGCAGCTCCCGATGAGGTACGTCGGACAGGGCCGCTGCCACCAGCCGGCTCGACGTGCCGGCCAGGTACGGCTCGACCACGACAACCTCGCGGCTCACCAGCTCCCGCAGCCCGCGACCGTCCAGCGGCCGAGGTGTCATCGTGTACGCCACGGTGACGTCCAGGTCCCGCGTCGCGTCGAGCACCGGGTCGAGCATCGGCCCGACCGCAAGCACCACCGGGGCGCCGGCCCAGCCGCGGCGCATCACCTGCAGGTCGCTTGTGGGGGCGTACCCCTGGCTGTTCTGCTGGGTGGAAAGGCGCACGTAGACCCGGTCGTCGTTCGTGGCCGCCGCACGCAGCACCGCCGCCACCTCGTCCGGGTGACCCGGCACGTGCACGGTCCACCCCTCGAGCGTGTCCAGCAGGGCAACGTCCCCGGACGACTGATGGGTGTAACCCTCAGCCGACGCGTCGTAGGAAGCACCGATGCTGACCAGCACCGCCCCGGTGTCCTGATGCCCGAAGTCCAGCTTGATCTGCTCATAGGCCCGATCGATGACAAACGGCGCGTACGAGTGCACGAACGGCCGCAGCCCGGTCAGCGCGAGCCCACCGGCCACCCCGGCCATGAGCTGCTCCCGAATGCCGACGTTGAGCACCCGGTCAGGATGTTTCCGCTGCGCAGGCCGGAACGCGTCCGTGGAGATGTCAGCGAGCACCACGGCGGTCCGCGGATCCTCGTCGAGCAGCGCACTGGTGGTGGCAACGAAGGTCTCCCGCACGGTCCTCAGCCCTTCTTCTCAACAGCGGCAACAACAACATGCGGCCGATCCCGGTCCTTCTCCGACAGGGCATGCTCAATGGCGTCGTGATCACGTCCATCCACGATGGAGGTCGTCCATCCGGGGAACCGGCTCGCGATCCCACCCGGCCAGCCGTGTGTCGAGGACTGGTTGTCGATCACGATGGCCGTGAGCGAACGAATCCTTGCCGCGGCGGCGTAGGCGATAGCTTCGTGATTGGAACCCTCGTCCAGTTCGGCGTCACCGACCAGCACAAACGTCCGCGAATCAAAACCCTGCGCACGCAGCCCCAACGCGGTGCCGACGGCCAGGCCCAGCCCGTGCCCGAGCGACCCGGTGCCGATCTCAACACCGGGAATCAGCACGCGGTCCGGATGATGACCGAGGTGGCTGTCGGCGCCCCCGAGATCGTCGAGCCAGTCGACAGGAATGAACCCGTTGGCGGCGAGGACGGCGTAATAGGCGGCCGGCCCATGCCCCTTGGACAACAGGAACCGGTCCCGGTCCGGCTCGTCCACGGTCTCAGGAGTGACCCGCAAAATGCGGTCGTAGAGCACCCAGAGCACATCAAGCGTCGAAAACGCACTGGGCGCGTGCTTCTCATCGCCGGTCACGCGGGTCAGCAGCGTGCCCAGCAGGTCTGGCCTTACAGCTGTGACGGTCATATTCTCAGACTGCAAGTTAAAGTTCACTTCAACTCAAGGACGTTCGAAGTGGAACTCCTCACCATCGGCGACATGGCCGCCCGCAGCGGCGTGTCCCCATCGGCGCTGCGCTTTTACGAACGCGAAGGGTTGATCCGCTCTACGCGTACCGGAGGGAATCAGCGCCGGTACGAACGGCATGAGCTGCGGCGAATCGCGTTCATCCGGATCGCTCAGCAGGTCGGAGTGTCACTGGAGGAGATCCGTTCCGCGCTCGCAACTCTCCCGGAGAGCCGGACGCCTACGAAGGCGGACTGGGCCCGGCTGTCGGCCCGGTGGCGTCGCAAGCTCGAGGACCGTATCGCCATCATGGAACGGCTCCGCGATCAGCTGACGGGTTGTATCGGCTGCGGCTGCCTCAGCCTGCAACGCTGCAACCTCATCAACCCCGAAGACCGCCTCGCGGAACGCGGAAAGGGCCCTCAGATGATCCTCAACCCTCCGGCATGAAGGAGGGGCTGATCGTCACCGTGCCGTTGGACCCCGAAGAGGGGGCCACGCATGCGTTTGCGCAGGTGGTCGGCTTCCTCCCGGTCGGCGGTGTCCTCGTGGTGCATCCGGAGACGAGTGCCGGCGTCTACGCCCCAGAGGACCTCACCGTGCAGGACCCGAGGTCCGTCCCGCCGGCGATCCTCGCCGCCATCGTGAAACGAACGAGCATCCAACCGCTCGGATGACGGTCGCGAGATGTTTTCGGGCGGGCCTTTGTCGCGCAGGTCGAAGCAGCAGGCTGGCCCGCTATCGCGGGCGTAGGTCAGCGAGCACTTCGGTGAGCACGGCTGTCAGCTCAGCCGAACGCGCCGTGAGATCCGCCTCGCCGCCGATCACTCCTTCGACAAGCATGCTCACGCTCACGATCGCATTGCCTGAGCAGGCGTAGGTCCGTACGGCTGGGCCATCGGCGCCCTTCTTCACCCGATCAACAATGGCTATGCCACCGTCCGCGACGCCCTGCAATGGCACAACGATGTGGCCGAGCGGTCGAAGCTTGCTCTCGGTCTCTCGCATCTCGGCGCATCTGTTGGCGGTCGGATCAGCGCGGTTGATGTCGACTTCGACGATTCGGATCCTGCCGGTGTAGAGCCAGGCCCGATGGAACCGGGCGGCATCATTGATCCAGTCCTGGCTTTCAAAAGGGCTGTTCGTCCTGTGTACGGCGCCGGAGATCTCAGGCGCTTCACCGGCCACTGAATACCAAGGTGGACCGGCTGCCGCAGGCGAGGACGCCGTGGCAGCCGTGCCGGTCGCCGGACCGCTGGCAACGGCGGATACTGTCGCGTCACCCTCCGGCACCGAAGCAGCATTCGGCCCGCAGCCTCCAACTGCCACCGAAGAGAGCACCCCCACCGCAAGCCAGCGCATTCGTTTCGGCATTTCCGCGATCATGATCGTTACCCAGCTCTGAGTGCAAGGGCGTCATCACGGCGTGAGGCGGGCCGAGCTCCGGCCTTCCGATGCGGCAGCCCGCAGCTGCGCCGCAGCGGCCGGCAGCGCGGTCCGGAAGGTCGGGTACGAACGCCTACCGCTATCCGACCTTCCGGACCGCCTGCGATGCGGTCTTTTATCCTCGCCGCAGACTCGCCTGGTCTTCGTGACCCCTTAGCCGAGGGGCGGCGGGGTGGGGAAGGCCGGCGGGGTGTCCTCCGGGTCGGTGCCGGGGTCGATGGTCGGTGGGGTGATGGTCGGCTGAGTGGTCGGCGGCGGTGTCGGTGGGCCGGTCGTCTCGGTCGGAGGAGCCGTCGGCGACGCGGGGCCGGGCCGCGTCGGGCTGGTAGGCACGGTCGTGGGCGGAACCGCCGCGGCGCCCTTGACCCACACCTGCAGGCTGCTGTTGGCGATGCGGAGCTCGGAGGCGTTGCACTTCACGACCGCGCCGGTGGTGGCTTTGCGGAAGGTGATTGCCATGCTTCGCGTGGTCAGCGCCGCCCCCGCGTCGTAGCGACCGGCGTAGGCGTCATCTTCGTCGACCGTGAACGTTCCGATGGTGCCGAGCGGCGTGAAGCCGACCGTGAGGATTCCCGTGCTCGAGGAGCAGGAGACCGAGCCGAGTCCGCTGCTCTGGAATGTCGCGTTGTTGAGGACACCCCAGCGCTGCGCCGCGGTGTCGTAGCGGACGACGCCGAAACGCTCTTCGACCGGTGGTGGGACAACGACGTCGAGGGCCTTCGGTGGGGTCGAGGAGGCGGCTGCGACCGAGATCGGCACGATGGCGGCCACTCCGACGAGGGCGGTCAGGGGTAGGACGAGGCTTCGCCTCATATGGCGGGCTCCTTCAACAAGATGCGGGTAGGAAGAACGCACGGTAACAACCTGGCCACGACTACACAGTGGACCAATGGGTCGAACCCGTCGCCAATCGGCTTTCCGCCTGGTGGGTCAGGGCAGGAGCAGGATCTTTCCGATGTGGTCGCTGCTCTCCATCAGGCGGTGGGCCTCGGCGGCCTCGCTCATCGCCATGGTGCGGTCGATGATCGGGCGGATGGTGCCCGCGCCGACCAGGGGCCAGATGCGTTCGTGGACGCCGCGGACGATGCGGGCCTTGTCGGGGATCGGGCGGGCGCGGAGGGTCGCGGCGGAGATCGACCCGCGTTTGGTCATCAGGGCGCCGAGGTCGAACTCGCCGCGGCGGCCGCCCTGCATGCCGATGATGGCGATGCGGCCGTCGGGGGCGAGGGCCGCGACGTTCTTGTCGAGGTATCTGGCGCCGATGATGTCGAGGATGACGTTGGCGCCGCGGCCGTCGGTGAAGTCGCGGGTGGCCTCGACGAAGTCGGTGCTGGTGTAGTCGATGGTCAGGTCGGCGCCGAGATCTTTGAGCTGCGCGTGCTTGGACTCGCGGGCGGTGGCGATCACGGTGGCGCCGAGGGCCTTGCCGAGCTGGATGGCGAAGGTGCCGATGCCACCGCCGCCGCCGTGGACCAGCAGGGTTTCGCCCTGGCGGAGGCGGGCGATGTCGACGACGTTGGACCAGACCGTGCAGGCGACCTCGGGCAGGGCGGCCGCCTCCTGCAGGGAGAGCCCTTGCGGGATGGGCAGCAACTGGCCCGCGGGCACTGCGACCTGCTCTGCGTAACCACCGCCGGCAAGCAGGGCACAGACACGCTCGCCCACGTGGTGGCCGGTGACGCCCGGGCCCACAGCGGTGATCACGCCGGAGCATTCGAGGCCCGGGTAGGGCGGGGCGCCCGGGGGCGGTGGGTAATGGCCCTGACGCTGCATCACGTCGGCCCTGTTGACCGCGGAGGCGGTCACCTCGACGACCACCTCACCCTCGGCGGGTGTGGGGTCCGGGACCTCGGCCCAGGTGAAGCTGCCGGGCTGCTCGATCGTGATCGCGTGCATACCGACAGCTTGCCCGACACGTACGACAAAAAACGGGGAAGGCCCGCGGGCGGCACCCACCGCTGCCCGCGGGCCTTCCGATCCGGAGGCGTCAGCCCTTGTACGCCGAAATGATCTTCGTGAACTCGTACGCGGACTGCGAAACGCCACTGCAGGTGTCGTCGTTCGGGTACGCGCCGGAGCACTGCCGGTCGCGGTTCAGCGACCAGAAGGTGAGCCGGGCGATCTGGTGCTGCTGTGCGTACGCGGTGATGGCCCGCATGTTGTCCAGCGACACGACGGCCTTCTCGTCCGTGATGCCGTTCATGGACGAGATGCCCACGTGCCGGTACGCGTCCGCGTCGCTGTAGCCGTACGCGGTCTTGAGCTTGTTCTTGAGGGCGTCGGCGGCCTGGATCGTGAGGGATCCCTGGTTGCCGGTGGTGTTGCCCCAGTCGAAGGTCATGATGCCCCAGCCGTCGACCTGCAGGCCGGCGCCCGCCGCGCGGTTGATCAGCGAGTTGTCCGGGCCGCTCGTGCCGCTCCCGAGCGTGATGTAGGTCGTGATCCCGGGGTTGTTCGCCTTGACAATCTTCAGGGCGTCGACGGTCTTCTGCTGGTCCGCCGGCGTGTTGTAGGGCGTGCCCTCGATGTCGATGTCGATCGCCTTGAGGCCATAAGCGTTGATGACCTTCTGGTACGCCCCGGCGAGCGCCGTCGCGCTGGTGCAGTAGTGCTCGAGCCACGGCCCGGCCGCGCCGCCGAAGGAAATGACGACGTCACCGCCGTTCGCGCGAATGGTGTTGATCGCGGTCTGGTCGGCACCGCCGGTCAAAGGGCGGCTGCCGTCCCATTTCGGGTCGCAATTACCGCTGTTGAGCATGAACGCCATCGTGAACCAGGTGACGCCCGTTGCGTTCTTGACGGTGGTGAGGTTCGGCGGGTTGCCCCAGCCGGTGTAGTAGTACGGCGCGACCGCCTTGGCACCCGGGCCACCAGTCGTGGGAGGAGGCGTTGTGCCACCACCGCCACCACCAGCAGCTGTTGTCCACTTCTGGTTTGCCGCACCCGTACAGGACCAGATCTGGAGTTTGGCGCCGTTGGCCGTGCTGTTGTCCTTGACGTCGAGGCATTTGCCCGACGCGGTGTTGACCAGGGCGCCGTTGCTGACGGTCCACTTCTGGCTGGCCACGGTGTCGTAGCAGTCCCAGAGGTGCACGGTTCCGCCGTCTGCCGTGGAATTGTTCGCCACGTCGAGGCATTTGCCGCGGCCCTGGATCGAGCCGTTGTCGGCAATCGTCCAGGACTGGTTCGGGCCGCCCGAACAGGTCCAGAGCTGCGGCAGATTGCCGTTGGCGGTCGAACCGTCGGTCACGTCGAGGCATTTGCCACCGAGACCGGTGATCGTGCCGGTCGTCGCAGCCATGGCATTGGTGACGCCGGCGACGCCCAGAGCGCCGACCACTCCGGCTATGGCGAGAAAAGCTGTCCGGCGCTTCATGCGGGCACGTTCCACTTCTGGTTGGCGGCACCGGTGCAGGTCCAGATCTGCAGCTTGGCGCCGTTCGCGGTGTTGCTGTCCTTGACGTCCAGGCACTTGCCGGACGCGGTGTTCACCAGGGTCCCGTTGCTCGCGGTCCACTTCTGGCTGGCGACGGTGTCGATGCAATCCCAGAGGTGCACAGCCGCACCGTTCGCGGTCGAATTGCCCGACACGTCGAGGCACTTCCCGAGGCCCCGAATGGTGTTGTCACTGCCGACGGTCCAGGTCTGATTCGGGCCGGCCGTGCAGGTCCAGAGCTGCGGCAGATTGCCGTTGGTGGTCGAGCCGTCGGTCACGTCCAGGCACTTTCCGCCCAGACCCGAGATCGACCCCGTCTTCTGTACGGGCGGAGTAGTGCCACCCTGCGAGCCACCCCAGGTGAACGTGGCCGAAGTTTTCGTCGGCAGGCTGTACACAAAGGACTGCCCGCCCCAGTTCACCTTCACGGTCTGCGCACTGCCACTGGTGTTGTACGCGATCAGCGCCTTCGACCCGTCGGTGTTCTTCCACGCGACGTTCTTCACGGTCGAATTGGCGGTGGAATCGACCCGCACCGCACCCGGCTTCACGAACTTCGTCAGGTGCCCCATCGTGTAGTACTCGATGGTGTAGTCGACCTGTCCGCTGCGCCCGTCCCCGTTGTGCACGGTGACCAGGCCGGTGCAGGTGCCGCAGCCGCCGTTGTGCGGACCCATGTTCTGGTCGACGGCAAGACTCCACTTGGTCCACGACCGGGCCCAGTTCCGCGTGTAGTCGATGAGGTTGTTCATGTCCTCGGCCTGCTGATTGCCGACCCAGGTGCCACCGGAGTGCTCGGTGAAATACTGGTTCATGGACGGGTACTGGTTGCGTACCGTGGTGGCCTTGGAAGGATCGCCGCCGTAACCGTGCCAGCCGACCCCGCCGAAATTGGGGTGGTTCCGGATCGCGGCGTCGTTGACGAGCGGCGCGCCCCAGGTGTCGTAATCGCTGTAATTCCAGTCGTGCACCAGCAGCTTCGTGCTGAGACCGGCCGCCTGCAAAGCCGGGAGCAGGTCATTCTTGGCGAACGACTGCAGGCCCGAAACACTCCACTGCATGGACGGATAACCGGGACAGCAACCCGGCTCGTTCTGCTCGGTGACGTAATTGATGCGTACGCCCTGAGCCTCGTACCCCTGGATGTACTTCACGAAGTACTGCGCGTACGCCTTGTAGTACTCGGCTTTGAGGTACCCCTGGTCGTAGCTGTTGTTGTCCTTCATCCAGGACGGCGCCGACCAGGGCGAGCCCATGACGAGCAGGTTCGGATTGAGGCTCTTCGCCTGCTTGGTCAGAGCCATCACGTCGACATCCCGGCTCAGCGAGAAGTCGTTGACGTCACAGCACGTGCCGTCGTAGGAGTAGCTGGACCGGGCGAGATCCGACGAACCCATGACGTTGCGGGTCGCGCTGACGCCGATGCCGGCGGTCGGACTGAACAGCTTCGTCATGACTTCGTTGCGCGTGGCCGCCGACAGCGCGCCGCTGCCGTTGATGAGCCAGGCCGCGGTGTCAGTGAACGAGGCGCCCGCACCCTCGAACGTCTGGTACGTGGTGTTCTCGTTCACGGTGATCGTCTGGTTGGCGCTGCCGCTGCTGCCCGCGAAGTTGATCGGGGTCTGCTGCTGCAGGCCACGGGTGACGGTTCGGCCGCCCCCGTCACTGGTGGTGGTCAGATAGACGTTGACCTGCTCGTTCGCGGCAAACGCACTCGGGGCGAGCACGATGCCGGCACCGACGCCGACCAGGGCGGCAGTGACAAGGGCGGCTTTTCTACGGGTGGACAAAGTGGGGACTCCCTTGACCGAAGGTGGGGGCCTGGCCGGGATAGGTAAGGCAGCGAACAATAAACACCGCGGTCTATACCGTGTCAACTCTCCGGCCCGCGCTCAGAGGCCCTGTTTCCGCAGCTCAGGCGCCTGTTAAGAGACTTAATATAAGTTTCGCTTAAGCGGCATCAGAGCCGTTGGCCGCATAACACAAATTGGACGCATTTGAGCCGATCGGGCGGCGTTTCTTAGGCCTCGCTTAGAGCCGTTGAGCTGCGCGGACGCGGTTGGGGCGACTGCACCGGCCACCGCCACTGATCTCCGAGAGGACCACTTAATGCAGCACAAGCGACCCTTCCGCTGGCGACGCGTACTCGGGCCGTCCGCGTTCGTCGCGGGTGCTCTGGCGGTGACCGTTGCCGGCTCACTCACCTGGGCATCGGCGTCGGACCGGCCGCACCGCAAGCGGGTCCAGGCCGCGCCTTCGGTGTCGGTCTCCGCTTCTTCGCCTACTTCGAGCCCGACGTCTTCAGCCTCGGCATCCCCGTCCGCTTCCCCGTCAGCTTCTTCGGAGGCCGGCTACATCTTGGCGCCCGAGCCTGTGACCGGGGTGAAGCCCTCGATCGAAGTGCCCGCGCACCGGATGTTGCATGAGTTCCAGGCGAACTGTGCGGTCAGCCGCACCAACCTGCCCGACGACCCGATCGTCTTCCCCAAGCTGCCCGGCGCCTCGCACTCCCACACGTTCATGGGCAACACCACCACGAACGCCGCGACAACCACCGAATCGCTCAGCGCCGGCGACACGAAGTGCCTGGCGGAGGGCGACCTGTCCGCGTACTGGATGCCGACCCTCTACAAGGGCGACGGGGCCATCAACCCGGTCGGCGCGCAGACGATCTACTACAAGACCGGCGTCAACGACTACACGTCCGTCCGGCCGTTCCCCACAGGCCTGCGCTTCGTCGTCGGCAACGCCAAGAACACCGACCCGGCCGCGTTCCTCAAAGCCACGGTCGAAGGCTTCGAATGCGGCGAAAGCTACAAGAACGCCGACTTCCCCGCATCCTGCCCGTCAACGGCCAGCACCCAGCTCAACATCCGATACCAGGCCCCGAGCTGCTGGGACGGCATCCACCTCGACATACCCGACCACCAGAGCCACATGGCGTACCCGACCATCAAAGCCCACCCGATCGGCGCCGCCTGCCCCGACGACCACCCGGTCGCCGTCCCGATGCTGGAGTTCAAAATGGCCTGGCCGGTCAACGGCGACATGTCGAAAGTCCGCTTCGCGAGCGGCGCCGGCTACACCTTCCACTACGACTTCATGAACGCCTGGGACCCCAAAACCCTCGAAGCTCTGGTCAAGGCCTGCATCAACACCGGCCGCCAATGCAACGCCCGCGGCTACGACGAACGCGAGCCGGCGTCCACAGCCGTCCTCAACGAGAACTACCAGCTCCCCTGACCTTGCACCCATCCCCCCACGGGCATGGGGTCTGGCCCGACGCGGGGGCGCGCCGCGCCAGACCCCATGTCCGTTCCGCCCCCCGTGCGCCGGTCTGGCAGACTGACCAAGCCACACCAGGAGGGCTCGCCTAGTGGCCGATGGCGCCGGTCTTGAAAACCGGTAAGGGAAACCTTCGTGGGTTCGAATCCCACGCCCTCCGCTCCGCACCCGAAAGAGGCCCCGCTGACTTGCGGGGCCTTCATCACCGATGGGCGAGTCTCACTGAGTCCCAGGTGAGCTAGCTACGGCTCACTGTTCGCCGCAAATACGCGGCAAAGTTTCGGCCGCGCCTACGTCTCGTCCTCCCTTCACCGCCGGGGCCCCGGCCAGCGCGCCGCCGGATCCTTAATGTGGCGCACTGTTGGTCAGGTGGATTGGGTGCTTTTGGAGGCTGAACAAGGCCTCGATCGGTTAGCTCCAGCATAGAGTTCCTGCTACCCGCTCGTCATCGGCTGGCAAATAAGTGGCGTCGGCTATTGGGAGTCCGGTAGCGTTCTGCAAAATCCCTCCTCCTTGGAAGCTGCGCAATGATTTTCGGTCACGTTACTGTAGAGAACTATCGCTCGATCGAACATTCAGGCGACATTAAACTCGGGCCGATTACCGTGCTCGTGGGGCGAAACAACTCGGGCAAGTCCTCGCTTATACGGGCTATGTATTTGCTCCAGCAGTCTGCTCCGTTTGCGGATAGTGATATTAGGCATGGCAGTGCGGTTATGCACTTAGTTTTGCAGTTGGTCGGCAAGCCTCGACTCAATCTAGCTAGCGGCGAAGAAGTTCCGCACCAGTATGGAGACGGAAAAATCGCCCTTTCAATGACCAATACGGGGCTCTCAAAGTTTGTTGCGGAAGATGATGACGAGAACACGATTGGATTGTCGCTCGCTTCCAGCGCAGAGCCCAACAACCTCATCTTCCCGGTTTTGTCGGGACGCCGACCGCATACGTTGCAGCAGCAGGTAAATCGCGTCAACGCCACCACGGTCGGGCACCAGGACTCATATGTATTCTCAAAGATAGCGGAGCTTCTCGCCAATGACCTTCCAGAATCACGACGCTTTCGCGACATTTGCAAGCGCGCGCTTGGTCTCAACTTCGGCGTAATCAACACTAGTAACAACAACCAGACTCTCGGGGTGAAAATTACTCGATATCAAGAGATTCTGATTGAAGCAATGGGTGCAGGATTGGCCGCGGCGCTGAATCTGATTGCGAGCTTGAGCACGGCAACCGGGCAGCTGTTCCTAATCGAAGAACCTGAGAATGATCTGCACCCGGCTGCCTTAAAGGTACTTCTCCGTGAGATCATCAATTCCAGTGATACTAATCAATTCGTTATCAGCACGCATAGCAATATTGTCCTCTCGGCTCTAGGTTCTATCCCAGATACCTCTGTTGTTGAGGTGACGAGCGACGACGGAGCAATCCCGACGTCTTCGTATACTGCGATCACTGACGCCGAATCCCGATTGCGCGTCTTGCGTGATCTTGGCTATGAACTATCTGACTTCGGACTAGGGCAGGGCTGGCTAATTTTCGAAGAATCTACCGCCGAGCTTTTGATTCGAAACTGGTTCATTCCGGTATTTGCTCCGTCCCTGGCAATCCTCCGTACGGTTGCCGCCTCCGGCGTGTCGCGAATTAGGCCGATGTTCCGCGATATCCAGGAAATGTTTCTTTTTGCCCACCTGGAGAAGATTTACAAGGGGCGTGTCTGGGTGATAGCGGACGGAGACGAGGCAGGCCGCGAAGCGACTGACCAACTCAAGAAGTCGTATAAGACATGGGATCCTAGTCACTTTGCCAATTGGGACAAGGACAACTTTGAGTTTTACTACCCATCCGACTTCGCCGAAGATGTGTCTCGGGTACTTGCGATAGGTGATGGGGTGAAGAAAAAGGCGGCGAAGGGCAAGCTCGTTGAGAAGGTTTGGGCATGGATACGTGCGGACGAAGCCAGAGCCCGGACTGCGTTCGAGTCTTCGGCCGCACCGGTCATCGACACATTGAGAGCGATTGAGAAGCAGATGCATGGTCTTGGAAGCGCGTGGAATCTATCAGAGGCGGTGGAAAAGGATAGCGAGCAAAGCCAGGCTCCTTTTTGAGCATTCCGGCGCTTGATCCTGTAATCTGCGCGTATTTTTCTGCCGCACAAGGGGTCACGTTGCGAACTGACAGCAGTCCACTATTAGGTACAGAGGTCCAGAGGGCGCCCAGCATTGTTGCTTTAATCGACGGTTCCCTAGTGGCGCGCACTTGCCCAGGTCAGCAAGGTTGCCGACCTGGGCAGGGCTGAGGGGACTCAGCACACCCGGCCCACCAATTGTCAGCGGGGTTTGTGCTCGGCTCACCTGTGGCAGGTGGCGAGACCAGACGGGCCTTCCTGCCTAGCGAAGGCTCGTATTCATAGCCATCGTGAAGTCCTCTTGCGAGGGAAGCGCCGCCTGCTTCGGTTGTCCTGTCGCTTCGTCGGAGAGGGGTGCACCTGCGCCATGCCTTGAAGGTGTGGGTGCTTACGGAGGAAACTTCGGTAGTCCGCGCGATTGGCGAATTCGATGGTCATCAAGTCGCCTGGTTTGAGGTTGCGCCCCGGGACAGGACCGGCGGTCGACTCTGTGATCCGGTAGGTCGCTACGAACTCGTTGGTTGCACGTCGACGTGGCTTCCAAGCTCCGATCCGACACCGAGAGGCTTTCCAGGCGGCTCCACTCAGAAAGCCGGCTGCGCGGATCACCTTCGTCAGCTTGCCGGGGCAGTCGGTGATGACCGCTGTCCACTCTTCCTCGTAAGCGGCCGCCACTTCGTGCTCTCCGACGGACCACAGGCGGGCGGCGAGGCGGACCATTAGCGCGGCAAGCCATGGGGCGACGTCGCAGAACTCATTCACCAAGGCGCCGGTGATGATGGAAACGCCGATGCCGATCCAGAAGGTGGTCACAGGTGACCTCCTTCGAGGGCCGGGCGGAGCGTCGCTCGAGTGGTTGCCGGGCGGCGTTCGGCGAGGAGGGCCTTGGCCCGTGTCGCGCCTTCGCCGGTGAGCTTGTAGTAGCGACGCCGCGGCTTGTTCGGCTCCGATGGGTCCGGCTCGGTGGGGAGGTCTTCCCACCGAGCCGTGATCCAGCCCATGCCGGTCAAGCGCTCCAAAATTTTGTAGACGGTAGGACCGCCGCGCTTGCTCTCTTTGATGATGGCCCAACCGTGGAGCTCGTTACCGCCGGCGGCTATGAACGTCGCGAGGACGTCCAGAAGCGGCGCCGTGATGCGCCCTGGCTGCTCGGTCATGGACTGAGTTTACTAGGTGAAACAAACCTAGGTGAAATAAGCAGTCAGAGGCGGGCGTGGCGGCGGGCCGCACCCGCCGAGGCCAGCAGCAACACGACAGGCACCGAAGCAGCAACCGCAACCGACGCCAACGCCGCCGGAATGTTCTGCAATGGCAGCTCCATGGGGATGAACACGAGCTGGATCAAGGCGCCGTTGAGGAGCAGTAGCCCCAACGCCATCGCGACCCGTTCGTCGACGGCCAGCCAGATCAGCCCACCAACAGCAAGACCCAGGAAAGCCCCGAAGCGAAGGATCCCCGCGATGTCGGGCAGCAGCTGGGCCAAACCCTGCTCGATCACAACAAGCAGAACAGGCACCACCGGCGCATACCGGAGCAGCCCCACAACCGGTGGCGGGCGGAGTTTCATCAGCGGCACGAGCAGGACCACCGCCAGCGGGAGCTGCCAGAAGTGGATCAGGTTCGGTATTTCGGCCAGCGCCACCAGGAATGCGACTGCGGCGAACAAACCCGCTGTGCGGTAGCGGCCCCGCAAGGCAGCGATCATGGCGTAAAGAGCGACGGCCAGCGCCGCGAGGATCAGGGCTGCTGGGCGGATGCGGTAGGCGAGGGTGATGGCCAGGTGCATCGTTGTGTCGGCGACGGCGTAGACGAGCAGCATCAGCGCGGCGGCCCGGCATGCGGCCAGCCAGCTCTGGCGGACGCTGCGGTGGGATCCGCGGCCGGCGCGGACGCGGAGGGCGCCCAGGACCAGGGCGAACAGTTCCCGGGGCGCAGGGTGTGCGCGGCCTTCCTCGGCCGAGGACAGCAGTGTGTCGAGGATTTCCGCACCTCGGGCGCGGCGGTATTCGGACGGGTAGAGGTGCAGGAGGCGGCTGTAGCGGAGTTCGAGGTCGTGGGTCATGCGAGGCCTGCCGCGGGGCGGGGGCGGCCGATGACCACGCGGGCTGCTTCGGCCAGGTGGGCGGCTTCAACCTGCAGGGCCGTGCGGCCTGTCGGGGTGAGGGCGTAATAGCGGCGGGCGCGGCCGTTCACGACTTCTTCGTTGGCGACGTGGATGAAGCCTTCTTCGGTCAGCCGGTCCAGGGCGGTGTAGAGGGTTCCCGTGGCCGGCTTGACCCGGCCCTGTGACAGGACCGAGGCCTGTTTGATGATCGCGTAGCCGTGCCGCGGCTCGTCCTGCAGTGCCGCGAGGATGAAGTACGTTGCCTCTCGCATCAGGTGACTATATATGTAGCTCAACTACTTATGCGAGCAGGCGGCGCGGGCCCGGTCCTTCGCGGCCGAGTTTGTCGTTCGGGTTGATCAGGGGGCAGCGGTCGATCGACATGCAGCCGCAGCCCACGCAGCCGGTGAAGTCGTTGCGGAGTTGTTCGAGGTGGCGCATGCGGCGGTCGAGTTCGGCCTGCCAGCATTCCGACACCCGCGCCCAGTCCTCGCGGGTCGGTGTGCGGTTGTCGGGGAGCAGGGCGAGGATCGCGCCGACTTCCTTCAGGGGGATGCCCACACGCTGGGCGATGCGGATGAACGCCACTCGGCGCAGTGTGTCGCGGCGGTAGCGGCGCTGATTGCCGGCGGTCCGGGTGCTCGCGATGAGGCCCTGGCGTTCGAAGAAGTGCAGCGCTGACACGGCGACGCCGCTGCGGGCGGCCAGTTCGCCGACGGACAACTCCATGGGGCGCGCCTTCCGATCGCTTGACCTCAACATTAGTTGGGGTTTTAGCGTTCGGGAAACACCGACCTAGGAGGACTCGTGGTTGCAAAGCCGCTCCGTATGGCCGTCATCGTTGCCAGTACCCGGGAGGGACGGTTTGGGCCGACTGTTGCTGCCTGGTTCGCCGGTGAGGCGCGTGGTCGAAGCGACCTGGAAGTCGACGTTGTCGACCTGGCCGACGAGGAGACCGTCACCGGACGACTCGGGCTCGCCGACGCCTTTGCGGTCGTGACGCCGGAGTACAACCACAGTTACCCCGCGCCGCTCAAGGCTGTGATCGACGCCCATCACAGCGAATGGCATGCCAAACCGGTCGGCTTCGTCTCGTACGGCGGCTTGTCCGGTGGGCTGCGCGCGGTCGAACATCTGCGGCCGGTTTTTGCCGAGCTGCATGCGGTCACCGTGCGCGACACCGTCAGTTTTCACGGCGGGCGGTACTGCTTCGGATCCGACGGGCTGCCCACGGATCCGTCCGAGTGCGGTGCCGCCGCGGGCCGTCTGCTCGACCGGCTGGCCTGGTGGGGAACGACCCTGCGCGAAGCCCGCGAGACCCGCCCCTACGTCACCGCCTGAGGAGAGCGAAGATGCAGCTCACCAGAGACTTTCCCGATCCTGCGCGCAAAGGCGTGGTGCTTTCCAGCGAGTACAGGCAGGAGAAGGTCGAAGAGATCCTCGAGCCCTGGACGAGCGCTCCCTGGCCGGCCGGGCTGCTCTCGTACTCGATCTACCAGGACGCGGACGGTGACCTCATCCGCGACTACTCACAGTGGACCGACGAGGAGGCACTGGACAATTCAGGGCGGGCCGGCGACAGATATCACCTCTACCGCGGCAGTAGATCCGAGGACGGGCGGGTGCCGGGGGCCATGGTTGCCGTCCGTGTCGACACCGACAGTGCGGAGCTCGCCCGTACCTGGGTGGATGCGGTTTTTGAGGCTCTGGAACGGGATCGGAACCTGCCGGCCGGTGGGATCGGGGCCTTTTTCCACATCAGCACCGACGGCCGGCAGGTCCTGAACTACGCCGAGTGGGAGACCGCCGAGGATCACCGCCGGGCTCTCGCGGCGAACAGCGGGTCGGTCTCGGCCGGCCCGCTGTGGGACCGGGTCCGGACCATGCCGGGGGTGCGCCAGGTCAGCGTCATCCGCTACGTCCTGCACGCCACGTTGGCCCCCTAGAGGCGGGCGGTGCTCACGGATTCGCCGAGGAGCACCGCCCCTGCCGTCTCGAGCACGTCGGTGCCGACCATCGCGTGCTGCGTCGCCACGTGCACGTCCCGGAAGTGGCGTTGCAGCGGGCTCGCGGCATAAACCGCACTGCCGCCGGCCGCGCGATAGACCAGGTCGACCGCTTGCGCCGCGTTGCGGGTCGCGGTCAGGACAGCCAGTCGCAGCCGGGCCCGCCGGTCCGGGTCCGTCCCGGTGGTCGCCACCTCTCCTTTCAGGTACGCCCAGCCGGCCCCTCGCAACGCCTCCGCTTCGGCGACCGCTGTGCGTACGGAAGGCTTCGCCGCGATCGCCTCACCCGTCACCGGGTTGCGTTTGCTCCGGGCCAGTTCGGCAAAGTCGTTGATCGCCGCGCGCGCGATCCCGAGCGCCACCGCCCCGATCCCGAGCGCCAGCAACCCCAACGGCGGAAACGTGTAGAGCGCCCCGCCCTGCACGGGTGCCGCCGCCAGCGAGAAGATCCGGTCGCCGGGGACAAACACGTCGACCGCCTCGATGTCGTGGCTGCCGGTGCCCCGCAATCCGGCGACGTCCCACGTGTCGTGAATGGTGAGCTCGCCCGCTGCCATGACAGCCAGCCGGACGTCGCCGGGGGCGACGATCACCCCGCCGACCAGCCAGGTCGCGTGGCGGCAGGCACTCGCGAAGGGCCAGCGGCCGGTGACCCGGAATCCGCCGTCCACGGGTACGGCCCGGCCCATCGGGGCGGCGACACCGGCGATCAGGAAGCGTGGGTCGGTCAGCAGGTCAGCGGCGGTGTCCTGCGGCAGGCGGCCCAGCGCCATCCCGGTCGCGGCGCCGATCATCGCGCACCAGCCCACCGAACCGTCCGCGGCGCCCAGCTCCTCGCAGACGTCGACGAGGTCGGACGGGCCGGCCTCGAGCCCGCCGGCGGCCCGGGGTGCGGCCAGCCGGAAGACCCCCAGGTCGGTGAGCCGTCCGATCAGGTGCGGAGGAACTTCCCGGTCGCGTTCGATCTGCGGGGCCAGTGCCCGGATCTCGGGAGTGAGCTTACGGACATCGTCGAGCAGCGAGAGCGGCATGACGCTCAGTATCTCGCGTGACCTGCACCCCCGAGGTCGCCATCATGGGTGAATCATGAGCAGCAGATTGCGGGCCATCGCCAAGGACACCGTGGAGATCGCCGAGCGGGGCTCGTACATCGACCCCGGCGGCCACCAGGTACGCATCGACGCCGGCCCCGCCATCGCGGGCACTCGCCTGTACCTGCCCGAGGACCCGCTGCCGGAGGGCCGGAGCGCCGGCAGCAACAGGATCGAGGTCACCGGCGAGTCCACGCTGATCGCCGCGCGACGGCTCGGTGGTGACGTCGCCGCGCTCGTATTTGCCTCGGCACGCAACCCCGGTGGTGGTTTCCTCAACGGTGCACAGGCCCAGGAAGAGAGCCTTGCGCGGGCGTCGGCGCTGTACCCGTGCCTGCGCGCAGCCGGTGACTTCTACGCCCATCACCGCGCGCAGACCGAGCTGACCTACACCGACCGCGTCATCTACTCGCCCGCGGTGCCGGTGTTCCGCGACGACAAGGGGACGCTGCTCACGGAGGCGTACCCGGTCACGTTTCTGACCTCGGCCGCCCCGAACCTGGGGGCGATCCGGCGCAGTCAGCCGCACCTGGCCGCGGACGTTCCGGCGATCTTGCATCGTCGTGCGGTGCGAGTGCTTGCTGTTGCCGCTGCGCACGGGCATCGGCGGATCGTGCTCGGCGCCTGGGGATGCGGCGTTTTTGCCAACGACCCTGCGACGGTGGCCGAGGCCTTCCGGCTGGCGCTGGAGCAGCAGCCGATGGACGAGGTGGTGTTCGCTGTCCTCGGCCCCAACCGTGACGCCTTCACGAGGGTGTTCTGATCGCGCCGAGCAGGAACGACTTCTCCGCCTCGTTGGCGGTGAGACCGGCAGCGGTCTCGTAGGCGACGCGGGCCTCGTCCGTCCGGTCCAGCCGGCGCAGCAGGTCCGCGCGGATCGCGTGGAACAGGTAGTACCGGTCCAGGTCGAGTCCGTCGACCACCGCGAGCGCAGCGCCCGGGCTCACCACCTCGGCCATCGCCACGGCGCGGTTGAGCGCCACGACCGGTGTGGGCGCGACGAGCAGCAACTGGTCGTAGAGGTGCAGGATCGCGGCCCAGTCGGTCGTCGAGACGTCCCGCGCGGCGCTGTGCACGGCGTTGATCGCGGCCTGCAGCTGGTACGGGCCGGGGCGTCCACGGCGCACGCAGTCGCGTACCAGATCTTGGCCCTCCGCGATCAGCGCGGCATCCCATCGGGACCTGTCCTGGTCCCGCAGCCGCACCATTGCGCCGTCCACAGTGGTGCGTGCTGCCCGGCGCGACAAAATGAGCAGTAGCAACGCAAGCAGACCCTGCACCTCGGGATCGTCCGGCATCATTTCCCGGAGCATTCGTGCGAGTCGCAGCCCTTCCGCGCACAGATCGTCGCGGACGAGTGCGGCGCCGGAACTGGCGGCGTACCCCTCATTGAAGATCAGGTAGACGACGGCCAGGACCGGCCGCAAACGGTCCGGGAGTTCGGCCGGGCCTGGGACCCGGTACGGGATCCCGGCGTCCCGGATCTTGCCCTTGGCACGGACGATGCGCTGCGCGATGGTCGGCTCCGGCACCAGGAACGCGCGGGCGATCTCCGGGGTGGTGAGCCCGCCGAGCAGCCGCAGCGTCAGCGCGACCTGCGCCGGCTGCCCGAGTGCGGGATGGCAGCACGTGAAGATCAGCCGGAGCCGGTCGACCGGGTCCTCGACCGGTTCGGCGGAGAACAGCAGCGCCGCCTGCGCCTCCTTGGCACCACGAGCCGACTCGCGTCGCAGCCGATCGACCGCCCTGTTCCGGGCCGTGGTGATGATCCATCCGGCCGGGCTGGGTGGCACACCGTCGGCCGTCCAGCGCTCGGTCGCCACCACGAACGCCTCCTGGACGGCGTCCTCGGCCAGGTCGAGGTCACCGAGGACGCGGGTCAGCACCGCCACGGCCCGGCCGTACTCGGAGCGGAAAACGTCGGTCAGGCGTGAAATGGCCGTACCTCGATCGGGAGGGAGGTCACCGCCGCCATCCGCTCGCCCCATTTCAGGGCGGTGGCCAGGTCGGGAGCGGTGATCACCGTGAAGCCGCCGAGATGCTCCTTGCCCTCCAGGAACGGTCCGTCGGTCAGCAGGAAGCCGTCGCCGGAGGCCCGGACCACCCGGGCCGTGCCCGGCGTGTCGAGTCCGGCGGAAAACACGAACGCGCCGGTGTCCTCGAGTTCCTGGTTCAAAGCGTCAAGATCGCGCATGATCGGTTCCAGTTGTTCCGGCGGGGGTGGCGGCCCGTCCGGTTGAAAGATGCTGATCAGGTACGTCTTCAAGGAGGATCCTCTCGAGGAAAATTCACTTGTCGTGCGGCGGATCACGCCGGGGCCGGAGCATTTTTTTCTGTTCCGCACAACGGCACGGCGAATGTGTGTTGGCATGGTCGACGGAATTACCAATATTGCCTGGGTTCCCATTGTCGCCGCTCAACGGGTGACAACCGGCACGGCAGCACCACGGGCCGCACCGAATTGGGATTCGCGCGAGAGCCCCGGGCCGAACTCGGAGGCTTCGCTGTCCCGTCCGTCCACCGGCCGTGTCCTGGCCGCCGGCGCCCTCGCGCTTGCCGTGAGCACGCCGGTTCTCGAATCCGTCGAACCTCCTCCCACTACCGTGCAGACCCCCGTTCCGGTCGCCGCACCCGCGGTGGCCGTCCAGCAGCCGAGCCTGGACCAGCGTTCCGTGCAGCGGAGCTCCCGCTCCGCGGCACGCCGATCCGCGACCCGGCCGGCAGCCGTCGTCCTGCGTGCGGCGCAGCGCTCCGCAGCACGGCAAACCGCCAAGATCTTGACCGTACGACGGGAGGCTCAGGCGCGCCGGGTGGCAGCCCAGCGCCGGGCCGCAGCCCAGCGCGCGATCGCCGCCCGCCGGGCCGCCGCGAGCCGTCCCGCCGCGGTCGCCACCAGATCGCGTGCGGCGGTGAAGCCACGGGCCGCCGTCAAACGCCGGGCCGCGGTCACCCGGCACCGCACATTCGGCCGGACCTCGGTACGGATGACGTCGGTCATCGCGTACGCCCGTTCGCAGGTCGGTAAGAACTATCGGCGTGGCGGAGAAGGACCGAATTCGTTCGACTGCTCCGGATTCACGAAACGTGCGTACGCTCGCGCGGGTCTGCGGCTGCCGCATTCCTCGGGTGCTCAGGCGGCCCGGGCGCGTGTCGTTTCCCGGGCGGCCGCACGACCGGGTGACCTGGTCGTCGGACCCGGTCACGTCGGGATCTACATGGGCGGCGGAATGATGATCGACGCGGGGAACTCGCGTACCGGTGTGGTTTACCGCCGTCTCTACGACGGTCTGCACATCGAGCGCTTCTGAAAAACGGGTCGGCGCGCGGTGGTCGTACGGGCGAGAATGCTCCGCATGATCACCGAGCATTGGCCACTGTTCGGGCTGCGGCTGTTCACGCCGCGGCTCGAACTGCGCGTTCCGAGCCTTGACGACCTGGGGCAACTCGCCGGGGTCGCCGCCACCGGGGTGCACGATCCGGACCGGCAGCCGTTTGTGGTGCCGTGGACGGACGGAAGCCCCGCGGAGCGTGCCCGGGGCACGCTGCAGTGGCACTGGGGGCAGTGGAGCGCCTGGTCGCCGGCGAAGTGGTCGATCGGGCTGGTCACCGTGCTGGACGGCCGCGTGATCGGTACGCAGGAGATGGACGCCAGGAACTTCGGTGTGCTGCGCGAGGTCGGCACCGGCTCGTGGCTGGGCCGCGAGTTCCACGGCCGGGGGTACGGCACCGAGATGCGGGCCGCCGTTCTCGACCTGGCCTTCACCGGGCTCGGCGCCGAGCAGGCCACCTCGGAGGCCTTCGATGACAACGCCGCCTCGTACGCCGTGTCGCGCAAGCTCGGGTACGCCGACGACGGGATCGCTCGCCACGTGGTCCGTGGCCGGGCGGCGACCGGACGCCGGCTGCGGCTGGACCGGGCCGGCTGGGAGGCGGCCCGGACGGTCGAGGTCAGGATCGAAGGTCTGGAGCCCTGCCTGCCGATGTTCGGCGTCTAGTTCCCTGGCGGATTGCCGAGACCTGCCGATAGGGAGGTCATGAAGGAGAAGTCCGACGAGGGCTTCACCATGATCGACGTGCTGGTCTCGATGAGCGTGATGGTCGTGGTGATGGCCGTCTTCACCGCCAGCATCCTGTCCATGTACCGCTCCGCGGACGCCGTCGACGCCAAATCCGTCGCGCAGGCGCAGCTGGGCCTGGCCCTGCAACGCCTCGACCGGGAGATCCGGTACTCCGAGGGCATCAGCGAGGAGTACCAGGCCGGCAACGACTGGTACGTCGACTTCCTCGCTGTGCAGGGGACCAAGCGGCAGTGCATCCAGCTGCGGCTGTCCGGTGGCCAGCTGGCCCAGCGCACCTGGACCTGGAACCGGGCACCGCTGGACCGCTCGGCGTGGCGGCCGCTCGCCGACGGGATCACGTCGGTGCAGCCGTTCGACTACGTGCCGCCGTCCGATCTCATCGGCTACCAGCGGCTGACCCTCGACCTCCGGACCGGCGATGACGCGAACACTGCCACCTTCACCGCCCTGAACTCCACCCGGACGAGCCGCAACGACTACTGCGTGGCGGGACGTTAGGGCTTCGGCAGGGTGAGGCGGATGGCGGTGCCGATGCCCGGCTCGCTGTCGACGTGAATGCTGCCGTGGTGCGCGTCGATGATCAGGCGGACGATCGACAGACCCAGCCCCGGGCCCTGCACGGCCATCTGATCGGCGGCCGCGCTGCGGAAGAACCGGTCGAAGAGGTGCGGCAGTTCGGCGGCGGGGATACCGACACCCGTGTCCCGGATGATGATCTCCGGCTCGTCGCCCTCCGTACCGCAGATGGTGATCTCACCGCCGGGCGAGGTGAACTTGATCGCGTTGACGATCAGGTGGTTCAGCGCCTGCCCGAGCCGGCGGGCATCACCGCGGGCCAGGATCGGACGTTCCGTGCTGTTCAGCAGGGTGATCTCGCGGTGCTCGGCGAGCGGCCGGCAGGACGTCGTGACCTGGTGCGCGAGCTCGGCCAGGTCCAGCTCGACGACGTCGAGGTCCACACCCTCGCCGTTGAGGCGGGCGACACTCAGCAGGTCGTCGATCAGCCGCAGCAGGCGGTCCGAGTTGCGTTGCATCACCGACAGAAAGCGTTGCGAGGTGTCCGGGTCGAAGTCGTCCTCGAGCAGCATCTCGAGATAACCGCGGATCGACGCGAGCGGCGTCCGCAGCTCGTGACTGACTCCGGCCAGGAACGAGTCCTTCATCCGGTCCAGCTGGCGCATCCGGTCGGCGATGTCGCCGGCGTGCCGGGCGTACCGGCGCAGTTCGAGCTGGACCGACGCGTGCCGGGCCAGGCTGCGCAGCGCTCGGCGCTGGCCGGTGGACAGCTCCCGGGGCACATGGTCGACGACACACACCGTGCCGACCGAGTGGGTGCCGTCCAGGACGACCGGCGCGCCGGCGTAGAAGCGGACGTTGTCGTCGCCCAGGACGAGCGGGTTGTCGGCGAACCGGGCGTCGGCCAGGGCGTCCGGCACCTCGAACAGGTCGTGGCCGGTCACCGCGTGCGCGCAGAACGACATGTCGCGGTGCATCTCGTCGACCTCGAGCCCGACCTTGGCCTTGAACCACTGCCGGTCGGTGTCGACCAGGCTCACCAGCCCCATCGGCGTGCCGCAGATCTCGGAGGCCAGCAAGGCGATGTCGTCGAAATCGTCCTCCGGAAGGGTGTCGAGCACCCGGGTGTCGTGCAGCGCCGCGACGCGGTCGTTCTCGTCGGTCGGCAGGGGCGCTCTCACCGTTCGATGCTCTCACCGGGCCCCGCCGGCGGTGGCCGATTCGGCCTCCTGGCTGCGATTACACCCCATACAGCAGTCGGCACCCGCCGTGGGGCGGGTGCCGACTTGCTGGACGCCTTCCGGCGGCCTATCACCACCGAGCACGGGGATCTCTGCCCTGCGCACCCGGTCGGATGTCTGACATAACTATCGCCCGGCGCAAGCGGAGGAGCGCGCACCACCTGTGCGTTTTCTGAGAATCGACGAAGCCCCTGGTCATCGGCAGGAAAGATGGCTGACACCTGCGTGGTTACGCTCGCTGATCGGGGGAACACGGCATGCGGCGCCGCTACGGCGCCTCACGATCGGGAAGGACGACCGAGCATGAGCCTGGAGAGAGCCGAAGCTCCGGATCCGTACGACATCCTGCCGCCGGTCCCGGCCTTCACTGTGACGAGCACGGACGTCGCCGACGGCCGGCCGCTCGACGAGCTGTACGCCCACACCAGCGTCGGCGGCAAGAACCTGTCGCCGCAGCTGTCCTGGTCCGGCTTCCCCGCCGAGACCCGTGGTTTCGTGGTGACCTGTTTCGACCCGGACGCTCCCACGGGCAGCGGCTTCTGGCACTGGGTGGCGGTGAACCTCCCGGCCTCGGTCACCGAGCTGGAGTGCGGCGCCGACCCGTTGCCCGAGGGCGCGTTCTCCGTGCGCAACGACTACGGCGACACGGGATACGGCGGTGCTGCGCCGCCGCCCGGCGACCGCCCGCACCGTTATGTCTTCGCAGTGCATGCCCTGGACGTCGACAGCCTCGAGGTGGGTGCCGACGCGACACCGGCCTACGTCGGGTTCAACCTCGCGTTCCACACGCTGGCCCGGGCGACCATCCGGCCGACGTACCAGGTCCGCGGCTGACCGTTTTCACGACGAAGCCCGCCAGGTCGTCTCGACCGGCGGGCTTCGGTTTGTCCGTGTGGTGGCTGGATCAGCCGGGGACCTTCGCGACGACGAAGACCGACTGGCCGAACGGCGGCTTCACGATGCTCTCGGCGGCCTTGGTGACCGGCAGCACGACGCTGTCGTAGACCTTGACCATCGGGCCTTCCTTCGGCGCCAGCTTGAAGATGCTGGTCGCGCCGTAGTAGCCGATGAGGCCGAGTGCGTTCGCGTAGTGCAGCTTCTCGATGGTGAGGCCCGCCTCGGTCATCGCGGCGCGCATCGTCTTCTTGGTGTAGCGGCGGATGTGACCGGTCGCGATGTCGACCTGGCTCATGGCGAACATGAAGGCCGGCACGATGAGGATGATCCGGCCACCGGGGCGGACCAGCTCGGCCATGCTGCGCAGGGCGCCGACGTGGTCCTCGATGTGCTCGAGGACGTTGTAGGAGACGGCGGAGCTGTACTCACCGCTGGCGTCCGCGGCGGGCAGCAGCATCTGCCGCACGTCGATGTTGGTGTGGTCGGCCAGGCGCTCCTTGAGCTGCACCAGCCGGTCGGGGTCGGCCTCGGTCGCGGTGAAGCGGGGCACCCGTTCGGCCCACTCGAGTGCGTAGTCGCCCAGACCACTCCCGATCTCGATCGGGTTGTCGCCGAGGTACGGGAGCGCGAGCTCCACGAACCAACGACGGTGGTTCACGGCCGTGGCGAGGCCTTCGAGCACTTCGGACTGGATCCGCTGGTCTCCAGTGATGTCTGCCATAAGTAAGGTTCCCTCGTCTTGCCGATCCGAGCTGACAGCGGGACCGGAAGAGTTAACCATCCGCTGCGCGCAACCGAAAGTTGAGCGGGGGGTGGCCGCTCATTTTTTGCCTGATTGAGACATTGAGCCGTGGGTACCCACAGTCCTTACCCATCATGCACGGGCGACGCCATGCACCGCTAATACACGGTTACATATCGGCTCGATCACGCCTGCGCCGCCCGTCACAACACTGTTACCAACCTCGGTTAGGCTCGCCGATGCTATGACGATTACGGGTATTGACTCGACAGGCCAGTCGGCCGGTGGGAACGTTCTGCCGCCCAACCGCGAGGCCGACGCCGACGACCTGGACGCCGAGCTGCTCGCCCTGGAGACAGAGGTCGCGGCCGCGCCCATCTCGGTCATACCCGCAGCTGATGCCGGTGCGGAGAGTGAGCCGGCGACGGCTCCCCGTCCCCGCTGGTGGCGTTCTCTCACCTGGCGAGATGTTCTCGCTATCTTCACCTTCATTGCGGTAGCGCTCTTCATCACCGCGCCGTTGTGGCTCAATCTTGATCATGAGTTGCGGGACGATCCGCAGGATCAAGCATTCTTTGAGTGGATGTTGGCGCACGGTGCCCGCGTGCTCACGGATGGCGCTTATCCGTTCTTCTCGGATCGCATGAATTACCCCGATGGGGTGAACATGATGGCCAACACCTCGGTGTTGGCCGTTTCGCTGCCGATGACGCCGATCACTGTGCTGTTCGGCCCGCATGTGTCGTTCAACGCGTTTCTTACTCTCGCGTTGGCAGTCACCGGCATCTCGTGGTATTTGGTCTTGTCCCGCAAGTTCGTCAGCTCGCGACTGGCCGCCTGGGTCGGCGCACTGTTCGCCACCTTCGCGCCGAGCATGATCGCGCACGCCGGTGGACACCCGAACATCGTCTCGCAGTTCCTGGTGCCGCTGATCATCTGGCGCACGCTGGCGCTGCGGACACCGGGCCGCGCGATCCGCGGCGGACTGATCCTGGCGGGGCTGCTCGTCTGGCAGGCGTTCATCAACCTCGAGATCCTCTTCATGACCGCGGTCGGTCTCGGCATCTTCTGCGCGGTCATGGCGATCTCCCGGCGCAAGGCCAAGCCGGCCGAGATCAAGACGTTCCTGCGCGGCCTGGGCATCGCGGCCGCCGTGACGCTGGCGGTGCTGGCGTACCCGCTCTGCGTGCAGTTCTTCGGACCGCAGAGCTACCACGGGCTGCCGGAGTTCGTCCGGTACTTCGGTGCCGACCTCGGCTCCTTCACCGCGTACGCGCAGAGGTCCGTGGCCGGTAACAGCATCACCGCGGGGCGCCTCGCCCAGAATGCCGCCGAGGAGAACGCGTTCTTCGGCTGGGGTCTGGTCATTCTCTTCTTCGGCCTGGTCGTCTGGATGCGCCGCAGCGTCGCCGTGGTGACGCTGGCCGGCGTCGCACTGTTCTTCGGCGCGATGTCGCTCGGCCCGAGCATCCGGCTGAACGGCGTCGACACCGGCGTTCCCGGTCTCTGGGCGCTGCTGCACAGCGTCCCGGTCCTCAACTCGGCCGTGCCGACCCGCTGGGCGATGGCGATCGCTCCGATCGTCGGCATCCTGCTGGCCCTCGGTTGCCAGCGTGCCTCGGATCTGATGAAGGCCCAGCCGGCCGCCCGTGGCCCGGTGCGCGTCGCGATGATCACCGCCGTGGCGATGGCGCTGGTGCCGCTCGTCCCGACGCCGCTGCGCATCGCGCCGATGGACCCGGTCCCGGACTTCGTCACCACCGGCGCCTGGAAGCAGTACGTGGACGACAACCACACGCTGGTCGCCCTGCCGCTGCCGGACAGTTCGTATCCGGACCCGATGCGCTGGAGTGCCTACACGGGCCAGGACATGCGCATCGCCAGCGGTTACGCCCTGCTGCCCAACCAGAACCCGCTCGACCCGACCGACCGTTCGGCCCTGTTCGCGCCGCCGTGGCGGCCGACGAGTGGCCTGATGTCGTCGATCAAGCAGGGCAACCCGATCCCGGAGATCACCGAGACCCGTCGCGAGATGACGCTGGCCGACCTGCGGTACTGGAAGGCCGGCGTGGTCGTGCTGACGCCGCAGGTGCGGGACATCGAAATGCTGCGGGCGATGACCGAGCTGCTCGGCTTCCAGCCCACCTGGACAGGCGGCGCCTGGATCTGGGACGTCCGCAACCTGGTGGACGCCGAGAAGGTCAACCAGTAAAAGCCGGGCCTTACTGCTTGATGCAGCAGCCCATGCAGACCTTGGGCTTCGGCAGCGTGAAGGCGAGGCAGCAGGTCTTGCGCTGCACGTCCAGCTTGCCGTTGCGGCCCGGGACGAGCTCGATCAGGTCGTCGACACCGAGGGTGCCCAGCAGAGCCGCGATGCTCTCCGCGGACGAACCCGGCAGCACGTCGGCCGAGCGCAGCACGGCGTAGGCCACACCCGAGGCGAGTGAGCCCAGCAGCGTGCGACTGCCCAGCCGCACCTTGGTGTGGATGGCGTCCAGCAGCGGGGTCAGGTGCTCGTCAAGTAGCGACCGGCGCAGCTCCTCGAGCAGCGCTGCCTCGTCGGCGACAACCCGCACCTGGGGCAGGCCGCTCACCGCCAGCGGGTCGGAGGGCAGCACGGCCACCGTGATGTCGTGACGCAGGCCGATCGTGACCAGGGGCCGCGGGTCGGAGAAGTGCATCAGCACGTCGGTGCCGGTCAGCAGCGGCACCCGGCGGGCCGAGGCCCAGCCCAGCACGGCCGGCAGGGTCAGCCAGTAGGTGTAGGCCTTCCAGGCGAGCGCCGCCGCGGCGTGCGGCTGGGCCTGCCAGCGCTGCCGGGACGAGTCGAGCAGGGTGTCGAGGCTCGCGCCGGCGAGGTCGGAGGTCGGCAGCCAGCCGGTCGGGTCCTGGACCAGCAGGTCCGGCGCCAGGCCCGGCAGCTCGGTGCTGGTGCCGAACATCGCCCGCAGGGTGGCGGTCACCGGCGCCAGCGGCTGCTGGGCGTAATCGGAGGCGAGAGCACGATCGAGGGCCGCGGTCACCGGAGGCCGCCGCTCAGGCCGCGGTAACGCGGCTTCGTCTGCCGGATCACCACTGTCACCTCGCCACGTGTCGTCGGTCTTCAGGACGGCCCACCGTACCTTGTTAAGGCTAACCTAACCACGCGAGCACAATGCCTGGTTACCCGCCCCCGGACAGGTGTTCTTGGGATAAATACCCCCTGCGAGGGTGACCTGACGCAGCGTTGCGGCGTTGCCGGTTTCGTCAAGGTATCTGTCGGCAACGCGCTACTAGCCCCATGCGGACACCCCATGACATGGACACTGAAATTCCTGTCGCAAAGGGGACATCCGTGATGACCACCTCGCCTGTCGAGAGGGCTGCCGACCACTTCGTGTCGGCGCTCGCGCAATGGCGGGTCGAGCGCGGCATGACGAAGAAGCAGCTCGCTGCGCGCATGGGCTTCGATCCGTCCTACGTCAGTCACGTCGAGGGACGCCGGCACAAACCGACCGAGGACTTCGCGCGGCGCGCGGAGGCGGTCCTGGCCGCCGGCGGGGCGATCTGGCAGCGCTTCCAGGAGTACGACGAACTGCGGCACGCCCGCGGCCCCGTCCTCCACCGCGACCCGCCCGTTCCGGCGCAGTGGATGCCGCCCGGCACCGGCCTCATCGTGGAGCAGGAGATCGCCGAGCTCACGTACACCGAGGGCGCCTACCGGTGTGTGATCCGCCGGGCCCTCTACAACGCGGGCATCGAGCCGGTCACGCGGTACCTCGTGAAGATCGCGGTCGACCGGTACCCGCACGACCCGCAGGGGTCGAACAGGCACCACCGGCAGCACCCGCTCAGCTTCGAGGAGATGGACCTGCGGGCGGTCGCCGGTGAGGGCGAGGCCACCGAGCGGATGCAGTGGCGGCTCAAGCTCGACCGGGACGCCGCGAAGGAGGTCTGGCTGCTCTTCCAGAACGAGCACGGTCAGTTCCCCCTCTACCCCGGCGAACGGACCACCATCGAGTACGCCTACAGCGTCGGCGAGGAGAAGTGGGGGCAGTGGTTCCAGCGAGCCGTCCGGCTCCCCACCCGCAATCTCACCGTCCGTCTCGACTTCCCCGTCGAGTTCGAGCCTCAGGTCTGGGGCGTCGAGACGTCGCTTGCTGCTGAAGTACCCGTCCGTACGCCTCTTGAACGCCACAGCGACGCGCGTCGTGCGGTCTTCGAGTGGTCGACGGACGCACCGCTGCTCAACGCCCGTTACCGCCTCGAATGGCGGTTCCGCGGCCAGGCGGCACCCACCACGCCGGACGAAGGAGTCCCCAAGCCCGAACACAACGGCCACGAGCTGAGAGCGAGCCAGCGGATGCGCGGAATAGGCATCGTGCAGCGGGGTGCGGACCTGCTCCGGCAGCGCGCCCGGCACTTCCAGCTGCCCCGGGAGGAGCCGGCTGCCCGTGACGCGGTCGCCGGTCTCCGCATGATCCTCGACCGGCTCGAGGGCCTGCACGACTTCAGCAAGGGTGTCGGACTGGCCGCGCCGCAGATCGGCCTGGCGGTTGCCGCCGCCGTGGTACGCCCACCGGAGCGCGGCGCGGAGCCCGTGATCCTCCTGAACCCGCGGGTCGTCGACGAGTCGAGCGAGACCGACGAGCAGTACGAAGGTTGTCTCTCCTTCTTCGACTACCGGGGTCTGGTGGTCCGGCCGTTGCGGGTCGACGTGGAGCACGCCCGCTTCGACGGGACCCGGATGATCACCTCCTTCGAGCGGGCCATGGCCCGCCTGGTCAGCCACGAGATCGATCATCTCGAGGGCCGGTTGTACGTGGACCGGATGGTGCCCGGTGCCAACCTCGTGCCGGTCGACGAGTACCGCCAGACCGGCCGCCCGTGGAGTTACTAGGAGAAGCTGTCGTACTTGATCCGGACGGACGGGACCTGCAGCTCGGCGAGGGTCCGCATCGTCGCCTTGACCATCGGGCCGGAGCCGGAGACAAAAAAGTCGTGCTCGTTCCACGGGCCGTACCGCGCCACGACGTCGGAGATGTTGCCCTGCTCGCCGGGGAACGTCGGGTCGTCACTGCAGGCGGTCACCACGGACAGCCACGGGTAACGCGCGGCGAGACGGTTGAGCTCGGCCAGGTCGTAGAGGTCGTCCCGGGTCCGCGCCCCGAAGAAGACGTGCACCCAGCGCGTCCGGTTGTAACGGGTCAGCTCCTCGAGCAGTGACTTGATCGGTGCCAGCCCGGTGCCACCGGCGACGAAGACCGCGTCCCGGGTCGACCGCCGGTCCAGGTTCATCGAGCCCATCGGTGCGGCCAGCCGGATCATGTCGCCGACCTCGAGCCGGCGGACCAGCGCGCTGGAGACCCAGCCGGCGCCCACGGCCCGCACGTGGAACTCCAGCGTGTTGTCGCGGCGGGGTGCGTTCGCCGGTGAGTAGGTTCGCCAGAGCCGGGGCTGGAAGCGTGGGCACTCGACGCTCAGGTACTGCCCGGCCCGGAACTCCAGCGGCTGCATCGGCGTGACCGTGAAGACGGCGATGTCGTTGGCGCGACGCTCGTGGGACGTCACTTCGGCGTACCAGTAGGGCGGGTTGGTGTCCGCCTCGGCGCCGGCCAGCATCTTGGAGGCGATCACCGCGTACGCGTCGGCCCACGCCTGGTCGTACTCGATGCCCCAGTGCTCGCCGGCGAACTGCCGCATGGCTTCGATCAAGGCGCCTCCGACAACCTCGTAGTGCTCCGGTTCCACGTGGAACTTGCGGTGGTCGCGGCCCAGCGCACGCAGGTAGTCGTCGAACTTCTCCGGGTCCTCCAGCGTCTGCACCGCGGTGATGATCGCGTTCAGCAGCCGGGAGCGCTGCACGTCCATGTGGACGGGGAAGAGGTCGCGCAGATCCGGGTGCGACAGGAAGATCCGCGCATAGAAATAGCCGGCGACCTTGTCCTGATGCTCCTCGACGAGGCTCCAGCTCTCCTTGAGCAAACGCGCGAGGTCTCCCATGCCTTTCAGCGTGGGCAGATCCAGCAGTGACGCATCGCACGGAAAGTGCGATCCACGCCGCATAATTGCCGACACTCGGCGCGTCGCTTGCCCCGATTGGTCCGAATGTGCCTAGTCGCTGTCACTCGAAGGGTGGAAGCACTTCTAGAGTGGGCGGGTGACGGCAGCTCTTGATCGCCCCCAGGCCACCCGCAAGCAGCTCCACTGGGAGATAACCCTGGTCCTGCTGCTGTCGCTGGGAAGCTCCGCCGTTTACGCCGTGGTGTCACTGATCGCGAAGCTGACGGCGGGTCCGCCGCTCTCCCAGCAGGCGGCGGTGCTGAACAGGTCCCAGTCGCCCCGGGTCTACCTCGACCTGACGTACCAGCTGCTCGGGATCTTCTTTGCGCTCGTACCGGTGCTGCTGGTCCTCTATCTGCTCAACCGCGACCGGCTGGACCCCGCCCGCACGCTCGGGATCGACTTCCGCAAACCCGGCAAGGACCTCGGCTGGGGCACTGCACTGGCCGCGGCCATCGGCCTCCCCGGCCTCCTCCTCGTGTACGCCGCAGCGCAGCTCGGCCTCAACGCCCAGATCGTGCCGGCCGCCCTCAACCCGGTCTGGTGGGCGGTGCCGGTGCTCATCCTCTCGGCCGCACAGAACGCGATCCTCGAAGAAGTGATCGTCGTCGGCTACCTCGTCACCCGGCTCCGCGAACTCGGCTGGCGCCTCGGGTACGTGGTGGCGGCCAGCGCCGTGCTCCGCGGCTCCTACCACCTCTACCAGGGCTTCGGCGCCTTCGTCGGCAACGCGGTGATGGGGGTGGTGTTCTCGCTCTTCTTCCTGAAGAAGGGCCGGGTGATGCCGCTGATCGTCGCGCACACCCTGCTGGACGTCGCGGCGTTCGTCGGTTACACCCTGCTGCCGCCGAGCTGGCTCAGCTGGCTCTGATCCCCGCCCGGCTCTGGTCGCGATAGAAGATCGTCGCTCGGGCGGCCATGGCGCGCGCGGCACCACGGCTGGTCAGCGTCGCCGTCAGCAGGCTGGTGCCCGGGAAGAAGCGGTTGATCAGCCGGATCGCGGCCCAGCCACCGGCCTGCGCGGCGAGCATCCGGCCCAGCCGCCAGGTGGCGTCGGTCAGCCCGGTGTTGTCGTAACTGTGCTCCTGCGCCGTGGCGATCGCGGCCTCGGCATCCTCCCGCGCGGGATGCACCCGCGTGAGCAGCAGCAGGTCGGCGGCGCGGGCCCGGTCGGTCGGGTCCAGGCCGTACGCCGCGGCCACGTGCAGGGCCAGCTCGGCGTGGGTGAACGCCGCCGCCCCGAGCAGCGCGATCGGCGCGTAGGACCCGGCCACTGCTGCGAAGACGCTGCTCACGCTGCCGAAACGGGTGAACTGGCTGATCGCCAGCCGGGCCAGGCCGTCGGGTGTCGCAGCCGGATAGTCGGCCCGCGTGCGGCGTGCCCACTCCTTGGCGCGAGGGCCGATCGTCTGCGTGGCGGCCACTGCGAGCAACTCCGGCGCGTACGCGGGATCGGCAATGATCGCTGCCCAGGCCTCGGTCCGCGGACCGGACAGGCTGTCCGTCACCGGGGTGGCGGGTCGCGGCAGGGTCGGTTCAGCGGGGACGACAGCCCCCGGCTGCCCCGGGGCCGTAGCCGGGGGCTCGGCAGCCGGGGATGTCGTCGCGCTTCTCTCCTGTACTGGGGTGGGCGTGATCGCCGTCGGCTGCTCGTCGGGGACGGTGGTCATGTCCGGCTTGACGACGGCCGGGGCGACCTCGGCGGCTGCCGCCTTGACCGTCGCTGCTGCCCTCTTCGCCGGTCCGGCAGCCCTCTTCGCCGGCGCGGCCTTCTGCGGTGCAGCCGCCTTCTGCGGTCCAGCCGCCTTCTGCGGTCCAGCGGCCTTCTGCGGTGACGCGGCTTCTTGCGGTGCGGCGGCTTTCTGGGGTGCGGCGGCCTTCTTGGCTACGGCTTTTGCTGGGGCGGCCTTTCGCGGGGTCGCTTTTTGAGGCGCGGCCTTTGTGGCCTTTTCCGGAGCGGCCTTCTTCGCGGGCGGCTCAGCGGGCGCGGGTGGCCCAGCGGGCGCGGGTCGCTCCGGTGGCGGGGGCGTGGACGCCTCGACCCGCGGCGACTGCGCAGCTTTGGCCGCGGGCTGGGTCCTCGGCCGCGCCGCCTTCTTCGCCGGTGGGGACTGGCGTGCTGCGGGCGTACCGGAGTCGTCCGACGGTGGCTGGAAGGTCACCGCCGGCGGGGCCTTCGCGGGTTTGGTCTGGGGAGTTGGCTGCTCAGGCGTGCTGAACGCGGGGTTCGGCGTCCGTGGACGACGCTGCGACGGCTCGTTCTCCTCCATGCCGACGCAGCCTAGTCCGACAGCGGGCATTTCACCTGTTGGAAGACGGTAGGGTCCGTCGATTCCTCAGGTTTTGACACCCTCGGCGTGGCTGGGGGGCACCTCTTTGCCGGGCCGCGAGGCGGTCCGGTATCCTCAACGATCGGTAGCCACAAGCTGCCGGGGAGACTTCGCCTAGTCCGGTCTATGGCGCCGCACTGCTAATGCGGTTGGGGTTTTATAGCCCCTCCCGGGTTCGAATCCCGGAGTCTCCGCTCTTTTCGAGCGGGTTCAGTTGCACGGGTTTTATGTTGCACGGTTCGGCCTCGACGACGGCCGGACCTCCGCCTAAGGTGATCGATCGGCTCACCGGAGGGCGACGATGACACTGGGCGATCGACTTGCCGCTCTCCGCGTGTCGCGGGGTCTGTCGCAGGAGCAGCTGTCCGAGCAGACCGGGCTCGGTCTGCGCACGATCGGCGACATCGAACGTGGCGTCACCCGCCGCCCGCACCGCGAAACCCTCCGCGCGCTGCTCGACGGGCTCTCACCCGACGCCACCGAGCGGGCCGCGCTGCACCGGCTCGCCCGCACCGCGCCGCCGCCGTCCACCAAGCTCTCGCCCGCCCGTCGCCCGGCTCTGCCGGCGCCGACCACACCGCTGGTCGGGCGGGCCGACGACCTCGCCCAGCTGACCGGCCTGCTTCAGGACCCGGTGGTACGCCTGGTCACGGTCACCGGTCCCGGCGGGGTCGGGAAGAGCCGCCTCGCGTCGGAGGCGGCGTGGCGGCTCGCCGGTCGGTTCGAGCGGGTCGCCGGCCTGGACCTGAGTTCCCTGAACGACCCGGACGACGTGGCGCAGTCGCTGGCCAACACCCTCGGCGCTCGGATGTCCGGACCGGACCCGGCCGACGCGGTCGCAACGCTGATCGGGGACGGGCGCTGGCTCCTGGTGCTGGACAGCTTCGAGCACGTCAGTGCGGCCGCGCGCGGCCTGGCCGATCTGCTCGGCCGGTGCTCACGCCTGACGGTGCTCGTCACCAGCCGCGCGCCGCTGCGCTTGCGGGCCGAGCACCTCCAGCCCTTGCCGCCGCTGCCCCTGCCGACGACCACCGCGACGGGCCTCGACGAGCTGAGCGCGAGCCCGGCGATCACGCTGCTCGTGCAGCGGACCGCCGCCGTACGCCCGGGTTTTGCCCTGACCATCGCGAACGCCGAAGCCCTCACTGCCCTGTGCCGGCGGCTGGACGGGCTGCCCCTGGCGATCGAGCTCGCGGCCGCGCAGCTGTCGACCCTGGACCCGCAGCGTCTCCTCACCGAGCTGTCGGCGCGGCTGCCGGACCTGCCGGGCGCGGTGGACATGCCGGACCGGCACCAGACGCTCCGGCTGACGGTCGAGTGGAGCACCGAGCGCCTGGCCGACGCCGAGCGGCAGCTGCTGGGAGTGCTGGCGGCGTTCGCGGGAGGCGCGGCGCCGGCGGCCGTCGAGTCCATCCTCGACACCGCGGGCGTGAAGGTGCCGAACACGCACGGCTCGGTCGCGCAACTGGCGGCCGGCAGCCTGATCGGCATCGTGGACCGCAACGGTGAAGCCCGGATCACCATGCTCGACACCATCCGCGAGGTCGCCGCCGACCGCCTGGTCCTCCCCGAGGTCCGCGGCGCGCACTCCGCCTACTTCCTCGAGCTCCTGCGAACAGGCTCCGACCAGGCCGACGCCGAACGCGACAACGTCCGTGCCGGGGTGAGCTGGGCGGTGACACAGCAACCGGAACTGCTGGACGTCGCCCTGGCCCGCAGGCTGGCCGGGTACCACCTCGCCCGCGCACAGTTCGGCGAAGCGAACCGCACGCTCCGCGCGATCGCCGGCGCCACCTCGGACGACACCGTCCGGGCCTGGGCGCTGCACGGCGCGTCGGTGGCCTCGAACGAGTCCGGAGACTCCGCGGAGGCCCTGCGAACCGCCGAGGAGTGCGCCGCCCTCTTCGACAAGCTCGGCGACGCACTCGGCCAGTGCACCGCCCTGACCGTGGCCGGCAACGCGCAGAAGTTCCTCGGCCGCTACGCCGAAGCCCGCGAAAGCCACCAGGCCAGCCTCGCCCTGGCCCGAAAGACCGCCGACCAGCGCCGGGTGACGATCTCGCTGAACAACCTGGGCACGCTCGCCCACGACAGCGGCGAGTACGACACGGCACAAGAGCACTACCTGGCGAGCCTCGCCATCAAGGAAGAACTCGGCGACGTCCGCGGCAGTGCGGTGACACGCATGAACCTGGCCGGGGTGGAGAACGACCTCGGCGCGTACGAGCTGTCGCACGACCACCTGCAGTCGGCCGTTGCGGCGTTCCGGGGGCTGAACGACACGTCTCCTACGGCGTACGCGCTGGGGATGTTGTCCGAGGCCCAGCTCGGACTCGGCCAGGAGGCGGAGGCCCAGGCCTCGGCCACCGAGGCGCTGGACATGGCCCGCGACGCGGAATACCGGCCCGGGATCGGACTCGCGCTGGCCCGGCTCGGTGACCTGGCACTGGCCCGCGGCAACCACGCCGAGGCGGCCACTCTGCTGCTGCAGGCACTCGACCACGCAAACGGCCGCCCGGAACAGGCACGCACCCTGGAACGCCTCGCCGCGGCACGCTCGGTGACCGCGCCGGCCGAGGCCGCACAATTCCGGGAACGCGCCCAGCAGCTGCGCTGGACGTTCGACCTCCCCGTCCCGCCGATCGACCAGCGCTAGGCCGAGGCCGGTTTGGAGGCCGGATCGGCCGACATGCTAGAGTCGTCGTCTAGCGGGTCAGGCAGCACCACAAAGCCTGGACCTGCGGAAACACAACCGCGACCCTCCCGGTGCTTCATCACGCGCCGACCCGGACCGCAGTTGAGCAAGCGCCCGTAGCTCAATGGATAGAGCATCTGACTACGGATCAGAAGGTTAGGGGTTCGAGTCCCTTCGGGCGCACTTAACAATCAAGACCCTGAACAGCGACAACGCTGCTCAGGGTCTTTTTGTAGGTAGCCGGCCGTCAAGCGCCCCGGCGCAGCGCGATGGCGTAGGACAGGGCCTTGCGCAGGCCCGGCAGCTCCTGGTCGACCCGATCCGCGAGGGCGCGGATGGCGCGCTTGTGCGTTCTCATTTCGCGCCACCGGAACATCGTGCCCACCAGTCCGTCGACCGCCAGGGTGGCGAGCGTGGCCTCCTCGAGGGATACCGATCCGGAGTCTGAACGCACCGCGTCGCGTACGCGGTTGCGGAGCGCCTTGACCTGCGCGGGATCGGCGGCGACGAGCGCCTTTCGCCGGATCGGGCCGAAGACCTGGCGGCGCTCGATCGTGATGTGGCCCGCGGCGGCCAGGTGATCACGAACGGCACCCTCGGCCTTGGCCCATCGGCTCTCCAGCACCTTGAACCAGCTTGGTGATCGGCTCGGCGGCACGTCACCGAGCACCTCCACCAGGAACGGATCGAGCGTCGGTGGTGCAGGGGTGTTCGTTCGCTCGGCCTTTCCGTCACGGTCGTGCAGCAGCCCAGCGATGCAAAGCTCAGCGACCGCGGCGGCGCTGAGCAGCGATCCACGAACCGGTTCGCTGTCGTCGTCGAGCCGGGCCTTTTCGGGGTTGAGGCTGAGCAGGAAGAGCTGGTGCGGCAGTGGCAGGGCGTCGACCGTCGGCCTCATGGGAAGTCCTCACCGGGGGTGGTTTCGCCCAGTACAGACCCGGTTCCCGGAACACGGTCAAGGTGCTTGCCGTGACGACCCAGAAAAACTATGTCCGAGATACTAGACATGCTCGCGGCGAGGGGTTAACGTTCTTCTGGTCGAGAACGAAGCAACACTAAAGACGCAGACGAAGCACCGCCCAGCAGTGGCGAAGCAGCCGGACCGACAACGACCCGGCTCGTGCAGTTGACAGTGAGGTTCGGCAAGACCCCGGGATCGTTCCGGGTGTTCCAGGTGGCGAGGCCGATGTTCGTCCGGGGCTTCGCTGCGAGCAGGAGAGTTCGTCGCACGTGCTCGGGGCCATGAAGTCGCGTGGGGTTCCGGCGCCGGCGGACATGTTCGACAGATAAGGAAGTCAGAGGAAAGGGAGGGTCTTACACCGTTGGATCGCCCGCTGCCCCTCGCAAGTGGGCTGGGCGCGGACACCGCAGTTTCCATCGAACGAGAGGTGGTCTCCGGTCACGCATATGCGGTCCTCACACCCGAAACCCTTACACAGGGCTGGTGTTGATACGACAATCCGACGTTCCTGTCGGTAGATGGTGTTTAGTCCCGTAACCCTTGGGCCCCGGCGCTTCCACAGCGCTGGGGCCCTCGTTCTGGAGGTGTACATGGCCCAACCCGACGACATGCTCGACGATGAGGATTACCCCGCCTACACGATGGGCCGGGCCGCGGAAATCATCGGTTGCACACCGGATTTCCTGCGCCGGCTCGGTGAGGCAAAACTGATCGACCCGTTCCGTTCCGGGGGTGGGCACCGCCGCTACTCCCGATACCAGATCCGCCTGGCCGCGCGGGCCCGCGAGATGTGTGACCAAGGTACGGACATGGCCTCGGCCTGCCGCATCATCATCCTCGAGGACCAGCTCGAAGAAGCCCTGCGCCAGAACCAGAGCCACCAGAGCAGCCAGAACCCCTGAGCCACCGACACCCCTGAACCGACGCCGACACTGCGGTCCCACCCGTGAGGGTAGGGACCGTTCGTCGTTTCGGGCCTGCCGGTCGACCGGGGTAGCGGGACCTTGACGTCTGCTCCTATTCTGCTAGGCAACTAGTGGAATGGGGTGGCGAGGTGATCGAGTTTCACCTGGACTCGCGGTCCGGGGTGGCGCCTTACCTGCAGCTCGTCCGGCAGGTTCGGCACGCGCTCCGGCTCGGTTATCTGAAGGAGGGCGACAAGCTGCCCACCGTGAAAGACGTGGTGGCCCGGATCGCCATCAACCCGAACACCGTCTCCAAGGCGTACCGCGAGCTCGAATACGAGGGCCTGGTCACAGCCCGGCCGGGTCTGGGCACGTTTGTCACCGGCACTTTGGGCAGCGATTCGCTGAGCAAGCACGAACCGCTCCGGCAGGACCTGGCGCGCTGGCTGACCTCGGCTCGGGAGGCGGGCCTGGACGACGAGAGCATCGAAGCGCTGATCTTCAGCAGTCTGCGTGCGTTCTCGGAGGCCCGTCGATGACCAGTGCGCTGATCGCGGACGGTCTGACCAAACGATACGGGCGGCGTACCGCCCTCAAGGACTGCACGCTGGACATCCCGGCCGGTCATGTCACGGGCCTGGTCGGGCCGAACGGCGCCGGCAAGTCCACCTTGCTGCAGCTGGCCTGCGGGCTGCTCGATCCGACCGCGGGGCGGATCGAGGTGCTCGGCCGACGGCCGGTCAGCGGGTCGCCGAAGGTCGGGTTCGTCGCGCAGGACACCCCGGTCTACGCCGGCCTGACCGTGGCGGACCACCTGCGGATGGGTGCGCACCTCAATCCGACCTGGGACAGCGCGCTGGCCGAGCAGCGGATCGCGCAGGTCGGCCTGGAGCCGGCGCTGAAGGCGGGGAAGCTCTCCGGCGGTCAACGGGCCCAGCTGGCCCTGACGATCGCCGCTGCGAAGCGTCCCGATCTGCTGTTGCTCGACGAGCCCGTGGCAGCACTCGATCCGCTCGCCCGGCGCAACTTCCTGCAGGGGCTGATGGAGCTGACCGCCGAGCAGGGCATGAGCGTCGTGATGTCCTCGCACCTCGTCGCCGACCTGGAACGGGTCTGCGACTACCTGATCGTGCTGGTCGACTCCCGGGTGCAGGTGGCCGGCGAGGTGGAGGACCTGCTGGCCGGTCACCACCGCCTGGTCGGGCAGCGGTGCGACACGACTGACCTGGGTGCGGGGCGATTCCTGGTGGATCAGAGTCACACCGACGTGCAGTCGACCCTGGTCGTACGCAGCACCGCTCCGATCGACGACCCGTCGTGGCAGGTCGACGGGCTGAACCTGGAGGACATCGTGCTGGCGTACATGGGCGGAGCCGTCGGCAAGCAGCCGGACGCCGTGCTGAGGGGGAATCGATGATCTGGATGACCTGGCGGCAGTTCCGGACAAGCGCGCTGACCACCGGCGCCGTGGTGCTGGTGTTCCTGGCCGGCCTCGCACTGAGCTGGGCGGAGGTCAGGGAACTGGCCACGCAGACCGGCTTCACCGGCTGCCAGGGCGACGGCTGCCGCGACGCCGGTGAGGCATTTCTGCGGGCGCTGCAACCGAGCTGGATGAGCGAGTTCCACATCGCTACCATCGGGGCGGTCTACCTGCTGCCTGCTCTGGTGGGCATCTTCTGGGGTGCACCGCTGGTGGCCCGGGAGCTGGAGTCCGGCACGTACCGGATGGTCTTCAGCCAGTCCGTCAGTCGCGGCCGCTGGCTGCTGGCCAAGCTGGCGATGGGTGGGGGAGCGGCCGTTCTCGGCGCCGGCCTGCTCAGCCTGATGCTGACCGTGTGGGCGCAGCCCATCGACGGGGCGTCGGCGGACCGGATGAACCCCCTCGTGTTCGCGGCCCGGGGAATCGTGCCGATCGGCTACGCGGCGCTGGCCTTCGTGGTGGGTGCCACCGCCGGGCTGCTGCTCCGGCGCAGTGTCGCCGCGATGGCGGTGACCCTGCTGGTGATCGTCAGCATCCAGGTCGCCATGCCGTTCGTGGTGCGCCCCTGGCTCGCTCAACCGGTCACGACGACTGCCCCGCTGCAGGTGGAGGGGGATTTCGGGATCTCGATGAACCCCGACACCCGGGAGATGACGATTGAGGTCGAGCCCGACCTCAGGGGTGACTGGATCGTGTCGAGCACCACGCTGACCTCGACCGGAGCGGAGTTCAAAGGGCCGGCCGACCTGACCCAGTGTGGTCCCGACGCCCCGCGTGACCGCGAGACGTGCCCGAGGTGGTTGGAGGGGCAGGGACTCGAGTTGGAGGTGGTTTCCGTGCCGGCCTCGAAGTTCTGGACCCTGCAGTGGCGGGAGTTCGGCGCTCTGTTCGTGCTGACCGCCGCACTGGCTCTGTTCTCCCTCTGGTGGATCCGGCGGCGGCTGGTCTGACAGCGATAACAACAATTCCGGAGAACTGGCCGCTCGGGTAAATAACGGCGCCGGGCCTTTAGCTCGGTCTTAAGTTCGGAACGGATGCGGCCGGTGAGCACCTAGCATCGGTCGCTGTTGCGAGTTCTGAATGGGGAGTGACCGGTGTCGAAGCACGCGTCCCGTAAGCAGGGTCTGACCGTTGTCGGTGCCTGTCTGGCCGTCGGGGTGATCGCTGTCGCGGGTGCCGCCGTCTACCTGGGGGCCGAGCCTGGGCCGACCAGTGCGGTGGCTCAGTCCGTGCCCTACGCGCCGCCGTCGGCCGGAGGTTCCACGGCGACAACGGCGGCGAGTGCGGTGCCATCGGCGGTGCCTTCCGTGTCGACGACCGCTTCCAAGAAGCCGAAAAAGGCGGCCGCGCCGGTCGTGGAGACGCCCAAGGGTGGTTGGGTGCCCGTCGACCAGGCGGCGTGGAAGGCGCAGGTCTCCGCGTACAAGGGGAGGAAGACCGACCCGGTCCCGGCCGGAGTGGGTAACCTGCCCGAGTTCCGGGCGGACTGCAAATACAGCCACCGGCTGGCGGACGATCCGATCGTCCTGCCCGGGCTGCCGGGCGCCTCGCACATGCATTCGTTCGTCGGCAACAAGGCGCTGGACGCCGACACCAAGGCCGGGGATCTGATGAAGTTCACGGCCACGACCTGCAAGCCGGTCGAGGACCATTCCGCCTACTGGGTGCCGACCCTGTACGACAACGCCACGAACAAGCCGGTCGAGACGACGGGTTTCCGGGTCTACTACCGTTCGCTGCGGAACAATTCGGCGGGTCAGATGCCGATGCCGAACGGCCTGCGCATGGTCGTCGGTGACGCCAAGAAGAAGGTGCCGACGCCGCGGGGTGCGCAGGGACAGTTCTACTGCGCGTTCTACGGGCCGGGTGACCTCGACGGCATCGCCCGCAGCACCAACGGCAACTGGCCCATCTGCGGGCAACCGGCCACGCTGCACTTCATGATGCAGTTCCCGGACTGCTGGGACGGCAAGCACCTGGACAGCCCCAACCACAAGGACCACGTGGTCTTCGGCTCCGACAGCGCCTGCCCGCGCAGCCACCCGGTCCGCATCCCGGCAATCACCTTCGACATCCAGTACGGCGCGAAGGGCACCAAGGCCGGCTATTACCTGTCGTCCGACAAGACAGGCAAGAGCGCCTCCTCGATGCACGGCGACGCCTTTGTCATGTGGGATGCCGACGCCATGAACAAGCGCACGAAAAACTGCATCCTCCAGCGCAAGACGTGCGACAACTACGGGTACTACAAGTGAGAGATGCGTTGGTCGACGATGCCTTTGTGGTCCCCGAGGTGTTCGTCGGTGACGGGTTCAGGCTCGAACTGCTGGGGCCTCAGCACAACGAGGCGGATCACGCGGCCTGGATGTCGAGCATCGAACACATCCGGTCGACGCCGGGTTTCGGCCGCGGGTGGCCGCCCGCGGCCGGGATGACGCCGGCGCAGAACCTGGCTGATCTGGAGAGCCACGCCGAGCGGTCGGCCCGGCGGGTGGACTTCGCGTACTCGGTGATCGAAGACGTGACCGGAGACGTGATCGGCTGTGTCTATCTCAAGCCTGCGGTTGCGCAGGGTGAGGTGGACGTGTCGTCCTGGGTGAGCGCGGCCCGGGCTGAGCTGGACGGGCCGCTGACCCACGTGGTGGCTGCCTGGCTCCGGGAAGCCTGGCCGTTCCGGGCAGTTCACTACACCTTGCGGTAGCGGGCCTGGACGATCGAGAAGAGGCCGTACGCGGCGATGCCCAGGGCGGCGAGGGCCAGCAGCCACGGGCCGTAGCTCTGCTCGGCCAGGACTTTGAGAGTTGCGTCCAGGCCGCGGGCCTTGTCGGCGTCGTACTGGATGGCCGCGGTCAGGAACAGCACGCCGGCGATGCCGTACGCGAGGCCCTTGGCGGTGTAGCCGGCGACGCCGAGGCGGAGGCTGAGCCGGCGCATGCGGGCGTTCATCTGGCTGACCTTGAGGTGCTTCTCGAACTTCTGCTTGATGCCGTAGATGACTAGGCCGATGCCGATGGCGGCGATCACGATGCCGGCGAGCGCGACGGTGATGCGGCCGCCGGTCGACGCCATCAGGTCCTCGCTGGCCTTCTGCTGGGTGTCGGCGCTGGAGGCCTTCTTGCCGCGGAGGACCTTGATGCCCGTCCAGGCGAAGTAGGCGTAGAACGCCGCGCGGAACGCGGAGACGATGCGTTCGTAGACGCGGTGGCGGCCGCGCTCGGAGCGGTGGCCGATCGCTGCCTCGAGGACCTGCCAGATCACCAGAGCGAACATCCCGATGACGATCACGGCGATCAGGAACGTGCCGAACGGCCGCTCGGCGAGCTCGTGCAGGGCGCCGGACTGGTCGCCGTCGGCGCCGGAGCCGTCGAAGGCGATCTGGAGGATGAGCCAGGCGAAGAGCAGATGGATGATCCCGTACCCGACGAGGCCACCGCGGGTGAGCTGTTCCAGCCAGGTGCTGCCGGCGGTACGCGACGCAGCGCCGCGGGCCTGCGAGGAGAGGGAGGGCATGGCTCCCAATGCCCAGCCGGGTTCCGCCAGAAACGGAGAAGGCCCCCACCGCGCACGGTGAGGGCCTTTCCGCGTACGGGTTACTTGGTGATCTTCTGGGTGTGGATCTTCGCCGAGGAGGTGTTGCCGGCCTTGTCGGTCGCCGCGTAGGTGACCTTCAGGGTGCCCTTCTTGACGCCCTTGATGCCGACGCTCCACGTGCCGCGGGCCGTGGGGATCACGGTGATCTCCTTGGCCTGCGCCGACGCCTTGCGCTCCGAGGAGGCCTTCTCCCACTTGCTGCCGCTGTAGAAGTACCACTTGCCGGAGCGCTGCTCGATCAGCTTGACGCGGACCTTGGCCGCGCCGAGGCCCTTGTCGGACACCACGCCGGAGACCTTCGACCAGGACGAGGCCTTGGTCGGGCTGTTCGGCACCTGCAGCGCCACCGCCGGCTTGAACGTGTCCTTGGTGACCTTGATCGACGCGACCGTGACCGGCGCACCGGCACCGGCCGCGTTGGACGGCGTCACCTTGATCTTGAAGGTGCCGGCCTTGGTGTAGCTGTGCGCCGCGGAGGTGACGTTCGGCGACATCGTCGTGATGGCACCGTCACCCCAGGCCACCTCGACCTTGGTGGCACCGGTCAGGCCGGTCAGGCTGAGCTTCACCGATTGGGTCGCCCAGATCGAGGTCCGGTCCACGGTGTAACGACCCGGCTGAGCAGCCACGACAACCGTCGCAGAGCTCAAGGTCGCCGGCCCGGTGTTGCCGGCCTCGTCGGTCAGCGCGACCGAGACCTGATAGCTACCCACCTTCGCGTACGCGTGAGCAGCACTCGTGGCACCGGCGGCGAGGGTCTGCGGCGCGCTGCCGTCACCCCAGGTGATGACCCGGCGGATGCCCGCAGGGGTGCTCACGTTGTCGGCCAGGGCGGTCTGGGTCAGCTGGACCGACTGCCCGGGCCAGATCGCCGCGGTGTTCAGGGCGAAGGTGCCCGTCGGCGCCGTGCCGTCCAGCACGCCCGCCGTGGAGCGCGGTGCCGGGTCGGCCGTGACCGGGGAGTGCGCGGCGAAGTAGTTGACCAGCATGGTGAGGTCGTTGTCGCCGGTGGTCTTCCGGTCCGTTCCGGTGCCCAGGGTGGTGAAGTTGTCGCCACCCGAGGCGAGGAACGAGTTCGACGTCACGCGGTAGGTGCCCGTCGGGTTCAGCGTGACCCCGTTGAGCTCGAGCGACGACGCGATGATCCGCTGACCCCGCGGCTGCGCGGCGTCGTAGGAGTAGGTGAGCCCCTTCGACACACCGAGGTGCAGCACCGGCCGGGAAGCCCCGTCCGGCTGCCACTGCTCCTCGAGCACCTGCTTGATCTTGGCGCCGGTGAGCGTCTGTGTCACCACGTCGTTGGCGAACGGCTGGACCGAGAACGCGTCCGCGTAGGTGACCGTGCCGTCGGTCCCGTACACAAGATCGGCCCGGAGACCGCCGGGGTTCATGAAGGCGATCTGAGCACCTCCGCGACCGGCGGCACTGGTCTGGTCGAGCTGCACGTCGGCGATGAAGTTGCCCATCACCGATTCGATGCCACGGTTCTCGGTGCCACCGGTGTAACCCCGCTTGATGTCCGCGGTGATCTTGCCCAGGGGCTGCTTGCCGAGCTCGGTGGCGTTCGCCTTGGCGGTCGCCACGATGCCGGCGACCGTCGGGTCCGGCGTCGCACCGACAACCGGGAGCAGCTCCGCCGTCGACGCCGTCACCGAGTCGGTGGCGGGGTCGTAGGTGAGCACGGCCTTGCCGAGCTTGACGCCGTAGTCCTCGGCCTGGATCACCGGACGCGTGCGGTCCGTGCCGGGGATCGGCACCTGGAACGCGTACGGCTGGTGGGTGTGGCCGCTGAAGATGGCGTCGATGTCGGCGCTGACCTGGGTGAACTCGCCGAAGACCGGGTCCGCCACCAGGTCGGCCGCGGAGCCGATGTTCTCGGAGGCCGCGCCCTCGTGCGCGAGCAGCACCAGCACGTCGGCCTCGCCGTTCGTGTCGTTGCCGTCGGACAGCTGCGAGGCGACGGTGTTGGCCTCGGCCACCGGGTCACGGAACTGCACACCGGCGATGCCGTCCGGGCTGACCAGCGAACCGGTCTGCTCGGTGACCACACCGATGTAACCCACCCGGACACCGCCCAGGCTCTGCACGACGTATCCGGGCAGCACCCGCTTGTCGTCCTTGTAGACGTTCGCCGCGAGGTACGGGAAGTCGGCCCGGGTCTCGACCCGGCCCAGCAGGTCCGCGAGTCCCTTGTCGAACTCGTGGTTACCGACCGCCGAGACGTTCAGGTGCCCGGCGTTCAGGGCGTCGATCGTCGGGTTGTCGCCGTCGATCGCGGAGATGAACGTAGAGGCGCCGATGTTGTCGCCCGCCGACACCCACGCGGTGTTCGGGTTGGCCGCCCGCAGCTGGTTGACCATCCCGACGAGCTGGGCCGCGCCACCGACGGGCTTGCCGTCGACGGTGGCGGGGGACTCGAGCCGGCCGTGGAAGTCGTTGATGCTGAGCAGCTGCAGATCGACCGGCTTCGGCGCACCGGTGTCGAGACCGACCACGACCGGGTCATGGTCGCTCGCACGGTACGGGCCGGCGTCGTAGAACGGGGCGAACCCGTCGTACTGGAACGCGAACGACTCGACCGAGTTGATGTTCCAGATGTCCACGCCCGTGACCCGCTGCGCCATCGAGGCGGTGGCGAGACCGTGGTCGAGCGAGCCCGTCTCACCGGAGAACACGTACGAGTACTTGCCCTGCGCGTACGTGCTGTGGACGTCGGTGAAGCCCTTGTCGTACAGGGCCTGCAGCGGGTCCTCCTGCGTGTACGCGTTGAAGTCGCCGAGCAGCAGCACCTGGTCGCTGCCGCTGCTGGTCTTCAGGTCGTCCACGAACGTCGCGAGGGACTTCGCCTGCCGGACACGGTCGCCGTTGAACGGGCCCTGTCCGTCACCGGTGTCGACGTTGTCGCCGGTCGGCGTGGTCGACGCACTCTTCGACTTGAAGTGGTTGGCGACGACCGTGAAGGTGATCGACCCGGAGGTGAACGCCTGAGCGATCGGCTCGCGGGCGTTGGACCACACCGTCTCGTCGTTGATCGACCGGGCCGCACCCTTGGGCGTGACCTTGGCCGGCTTGAAGATGATCGCGGTCGTGATGAAGTCCTGCTGGGCGGCGGCGGGCAGCTCGGCCGGGCTGCGCACGTAATCCCACGTGCCCGCGCCGTCAGCCTCGTTCAGGGCTCCGACCAGCGTCTTCAGCGCCTGCTGCGGGTCCTCGGTGTTGAAGCGGACCGAGTTTTCGATCTCCATCAGCGCGACCACGTCGGCGTCCAGCGCCGTGATCGCCGAGACGATCTTCGCCTGCTGCTTGGCCAGCGCCTCGGGAGTCGTCGCACCGCGCGCCTCGCCACCGAAGTGCACGAAGTAGTTCAGCACGTTGAAGCTGGCCAGGCGGATGTCCCCGCCCACGTCGGCCGGTCCGGGCGTACGCGGGTTGGTGTCCTTGAAGGTCGTGCGACCGGTCGCGGGAGTGTCGGCAGCGACCGGGAGGGTCGGCTGCAGGCGCCACTCGCTGAAACCGAAGCCGAGCACGGACGGCGCGAAGGCCTCGACCGTGTCACCGACCCGGACCGGGTCGTCCTTGGACAGGTACGGCGGCGCGAGGCCGGCCGAGGACAGGTTGGTCGTCCGGCCGTCGTCCAGCAGGATGCGGCCGAGCTTGTTGGCCGCCTTGACCTGCGCCGCGGCGTCCGTGCCGGGACGAGCCACATCCGTGGGAACCCGCGCCGGCGCGTTGCCGGCCGCGAGCACGACCTCGCCGAAGCGGTTCGTGTTGAAGACGTCCGACACCGAGTACGCACCGACCGGCGCGACCAGCATGGACTCGGCCGACTCGCGGGCGTCGTCGGCCAGCGGCAGGCTCAGCGCGACGGGCGCCGGCAGCGGCGCGCCGTGCGAGCAGATCTGCACGTCGGCCTTCGCGGCGATGGCCAGCTGGGTGAGGCCGTTGAACTCGGTCGGGGTGCCACTGACCCGCACCAGGTCACCGATCGCGACTGCCGGGTGCACAGCGGCGTCGGTGGTCAGGTAGACAAAAATGCCGTCGGACGCGGTGCCGGCGGCCACGGGGCGATCGCCGCCGCTGCCCGCGGTCTGCACGTAAACGCCGTTGTAGCCACCCGCGCGGTGGTCGGCGGTCACCACACCCTCGACGGTGACACGGGTGCCGGCCAGCTCGGTCGCCGTGCCGGTGCCCTGCACCTGGGCGATCGTGTGATCAGGTGCGGTGGTGCAGCCGACGGGCGGATCCGGGTCCGGGTCCGGGTCGGTCACGACCGCGTTCAGCTTGCCGAAGCTGTTCGCCGCCGGGCCCTTCCAGACCCCGTCGATCTTCTGCAGCGACGAGCCCACCGGGGTGGAGTCCGGCTCCGAGACACCGATGTCCACACCGGTCATCCCGGCCGCAGGACCGCCGGTCGCCGTCATGGGCCCCTCGTACGTGAGGAACTCGGCGACGCCACCGGCCGCGTCCACCAGCGCGACGCCGTCGGGCGGACCGTTCTGAACACCGTTCACCGGGTACGCCTGCACGACAACACCGGCGGCCGGAACCACACCGCTGAGCGTCACGGTGTTGTACGCCGCGCCATTGGATCCGTTGTAGAGAACGATCTGCCAGCCGCTGAGATCAAACCCGGCCGGCGCCTGGATCTCGATCGCCTCGCCGCTGTCCGCACCCGCATTGTCGTAGTGAATTTCACTGATAAACGGTGTTTCGGCGGCTTTCGCGGCAGCGTTCACGGGTCCGGTGAAACTCAAGCCGAGAGCGGTGGCCACCACGGCTGCACCAACGGCGCGCAGTGCCGAGCGGTTGTACCGCTCGCGCATATATCGACGCATTTAGACCTGTCCTCCTGGGAAGTCAATGCGCCGCAGCGTAAGTAAGTCCAATGACGATCGACACTCGTTCAGGTAACGAAAGGGCATAGAGCTTTCATCAAGGGCCTGTTCCGTCGCCTTTCCGTCACTTTTTGCCGTTGTCGCACGAGGCCGGGTTTTCGCGGCTTACGTTACCCCCGCAAAAGCCGCAAACCACTGGAGGACCTCATGCTCGCCCAGCTCGCGACCGCCGCACTCCTGTCCGCCTGGACCGCACCGGGCTACAGCCCCGCCGACACCTACTACAACCCCAGCGAATCAGTGATCAACGCGGGCACCGTCAACGCCCTCGAGAGCCGCTGGACCGCACCCCTGGCCACATCACCATCCTGGTCCTGCTCAGGCCCGTCACAACCACTGGTCTCCGGCGGCCGGGTCTTCGTCACCGAAGCAACCGGCATCGCCGCCTTCCAAGCCGGAACCGGCCGCCTCTCCTGGCGCTACCGCTGGGCCAGCCCCGAAGACGAAAGCACACCCCGATTGGCCGTGGCCGGCGGCCTCCTGATCGCCGCCAACCACGGCTGCCAATCCCAGAGCGACCCGAATGGTGCCGTGCTCGCGCTCCACGTGACATCAGGCAAGGAAGCCTGGTCGGCCGGAACATCATTTCCGGTGGAGACCCTTGTCGTGGACAAGGGCATCGCCGCGGTGAGCGGCTCCTCAGAATCGGACACCCCGGAAGTGACCGGCCTCCGCGTAACCGACGGAACAGAACGCTGGACCCTCCTCAACTACAAGTCCTCCGGCGTATCCGCAAACGGCCGCCTAATGATCAACGGCGCGGGCACCCGCACGATTTCGATCACCACCGGAAAGGCACTCTGGAGCAAACGCGTGACCTGGAACGCTCAGGCCGCCACCCCGGCGGGCGACCGCTTCTACGTCACCGATCCGTCCCGCGCCCTGATCGCCGTAAACGCAGCAACCGGCGCAACGGCCTGGACGGCGCCGCGCAAGGCCAGCACACAGATCGCCGCGGATGGCCGCCGCGTCTACCGCGTCATTCCTCGCGGCATCGAAGCCCTGAACGCCCGGACAGCCCGCCCCGAATGGACGGCCACCTTCCGCGGCAACACCAGCCAGCCGGTTAGGGCGGGCGGGCTGCTCTACACAGCGGTGGACGCCGGCCAGCCCCTGGGCATCCTCCACGCCGCAACCGGCAAACGCGCCTCCACCGGCCATCAGATCGGCACCCTCAACCCCGGCCCAGTCACCGTCACCGGCGGCCGCCTCTACCTCACCCGCTCCAACGCCGTCTGGGCGTACGCACCCTGACGGCTAGGCAGCCATCACTCGCGCCGAGTGGAAGATGTCCGCCGGCAGGGCATGGTCGAGCAGCCACTGGATGCGCATCGGCCGATCCCCGGTGTGGCTCACGTAGGTCATGGGGCCGGCGTAGAGGTAGGGCTGCACCCCCAGATCGCCGTCCGCATCCTTGACGTCGCGGACAAAGAGGTGGACCGATGAGCCACCACGCACGTGATTGATGTATCGCTGACCGGTGGGAGACGCGGAGGACGTCGTGCTCTGCGACTCCCACTGGAACAGCGATTCGGTGATCGCCCTGTCCTGATACATCGTGGTGGGCGAGTAATGCTCCTCAGTCTTCGTCAGCGTGACGAAGAAGATGTCGGCGTTCTCGTCGGGCAGCCACTTGACGCCTTCGCGGATGTTGGCGGGATCAGCGATTCCAAACGCCGCCCCGATCTCGTTGCGCGAGTACCGAGCATGGATGCGCAGCGGGTTGACGCCGTTGGGATCCACCGGAACGGTGACACGCTCGATGCGGGACTCCAGCACATCGGCGATCTGATGCAACTCGGCTCGACGCTTGGGATAGTCAGCGAGGCGCTGAGCGCTGTCTTCTCGGGGGTTGCCCCAGAGGGACTGGCTCAGCATCGATCCGAGCCGACCGCGGACGACGTGGCCGTCGGCGAGCTGGCGCAGCGCGCGAAGTCGATCGGTGTCGTCGATGTGCAGCATCCGACCAAAGGCCGCGCTGAGAGCCTGGTCGTCAACCGTCCCCGGCGTCTCCAGGCCGGCGTCCTCGCGGAGGCCGGTCCAGCCGCGGCCACTCTTCCTCCGATAGAGGTCCTCAATTTCGAGGCCCGTCTCTTCGAGGAACTTGGCGAGCGTGACGGGCTCCAGGTGCCGGAGCTCAGCGATGAAGTCTTTACGCTGCAGCCGCAGCGCGGCGCGGATGTTGTCCAGCACGATCTTCTTGGCCACCCGGTCGAGCTCGATGTGGCAGCCGGCGGGCAGGGTGGGGAAGTCATGCTCGACGTCGTGGGCCAGAGTGCGTCGCGTGGCGCCGGTCAGAGCTCGGTAACGTAGGTCGAAGCGGAACTGGCCGTTCTGGCCACCGATGAAGTCAAGAACCGTGAGACAAGCTTTGTCGTCCGACAGGCGCAGCCCGCGGCCGAGCTGCTGAAGGAAGATGGTCGCGCTCTCAGTCGGACGCAACATGAGGATGGTGTCGACCTTCGGCAGGTCGATGCCTTCGTTGAAGAGGTCAACGGTGAACAGCATGCTCAGGCTGCCGTGTTCGAGCTGCCGGACGGCCTCGCGCTGTGTGGCACTGTCAACTCCCGAGTGGAGGGCGCGTGCCGGGATCCCCACTCGGTTGAAGCGCTCGGCCATGAAGTCGGCGTGTTTGATGCTGACGCAGAACCCGAGCCCGCGCATCCGCGCGACGTCGACCTTCTTGTTGACCGCCTCGATGACAAGACGGACGCGAGCGTCGTCGCCGGTGTAGACGTTCTCCAGCTGACTGATGTCGTAGCCGCGACCTCGTTTCCATCGGAGGCTCGACAGGTTCACTTCGTCGTGGACACCGAAGTATTGGAACGGCGCCAGCAATTGCCGTTCGAGCGCCTCCCACAGCCGCAGTTCCACCGCGGTATGGCCATCGAACCAATGCCTGATGTCTTGCCCGTCGGCGCGCTCCGGCGTGGCCGTCAGCCCCAGCAGGATTTTGGGCTGCAGCCTCTGAAGCAGGCGCTTGTAGGTTGCCGCCTCGGCGTGGTGGAACTCGTCAACGATGACCATGTCGAAGCGATCGGCATCGAGCTCATCGACGATCTGGTGAAGCGACTGCACCGACGCGAACACGTGCCGCCACTCCTGGGGGCGTTGGCCGCCGACAAAGAGCTCCCCGAAAGTGCCGTCTCGGAGCACTTGGCGAAACACTGCCTGGCTCTGCTGGAGGATCCGCTCCTGATGGGCGACAAAGAGCAGCGAATCCACGCCCTTCTGCCGTAGGCGGCGATAGTCCAAGCCCGCAACAACCGTCTTCCCGGTGCCGGTCGCCATGACCACCAGATTGTGGTGACGGTTGTGGACTTCTCGTTCGGCGTCGAGCCGCTCGAGAATTTCCTGCTGGTAGGGATAGGGCCGCACGTCGATACTCGTGATGTCGATCGGCAGGTCGCCCGGCGCTGGGCCTGCGGCCCTGGTCAGAGCCTGAGCGAGCCGGTCCCGATCGTCGGCATCACGCGGGTCGTAGGGCTCGAAGGCCGGATCGTGCCAATATTCGACGAAGGTGGCTCTGATCGTCTCAACGACCGCATCTTGCTGAAGCTGCGAGAGGCGTACGTTCCACTCCAGGCCATCGATCAGCGCGCTCTTGGAAAGGTTCGAGGAGCCAACATAGGCGGTGCTGGCCCCGCTATGGCGAAGGAACATCCACGACTTGGCGTGCAACCGCGTCGTCCGCGTCTCGTAAGAGATTCGGATCTCAGCGCCCAACTCGGCCAGCCTGTCCAAGGCTCGCTGCTCGGTGGCGCCCATGTAGGTCGTTGTGATGATGCTGAGCCGGCCGCCCCGGGCGATGAGCTGACGAACGGCGTCCTCGATCAGGCGAACGCCATGCCACTTGATGAAGGCGCACAGCAGCTGGACCTCGTCAGCGGAGGCCATCTCCTTGTTGACCTCGGTGCCGATGCGCGGCTGCCCGCGGCCATTGGTCAGGAGAGCGCCGGAAGCGAACGGCGTTTCTGGACGGACCGGGAAGACCACCTCGGCGGGAGCGGGCGGACGCGGAACGATCGCCGTCAGCAGTTCGGCCGGTGCGCTCAGCAGATCGTCAGGCTGAACCGCTCGTGGCGCTGCAGCCTGGATCGCTTCGGCGATCTGGTTGGCCAGATCCAGCTGCGCCTGCAGACGGGCCGCACCCTGCCCCGTCACACCCTTCAGGGCGCGTTCAGCGATGGCGGCAAGATGCCTGCCGAGCACCTCGTGAGAATCGGCAGGGTCAAGCTCGAGCCTGTCGACGAGATCTTTGTCGAAGGCAGCCAGCTGTCGCTCGAGGCCACGCGTGATGATGCGCTCGTACGCGCCTGCAGAAAGGTCCGTCACGTCGGCAACATAGCGTGAGGGTCGGACATCATCCCGTGGTTTGTGGCCGTCGTCAGGCTGGTGAGGGTGCGTCCGATAGCGTGAGCTGGGTTGGATCCGTTGCTGCTGAGGGGTACTCGTGGAGCTGTTGCACTCGGGGAAGGTTCGGGATGTTTACGCCGATGGCGATGACATCCTGCTGGTGGCTTCTGATCGGGTCTCGATCTACGACGTGGTGCTGCCGACCGCGATCCCCGACAAGGGCAAGATCCTCACGCAGCTGTCGCTGTGGTGGTTCGAGCAGTTGGCGGATGTGGTGCCCAACCACATCATTTCGGCGACCGATGTTCCCGCGGAGTGGGCCGGGCGGGCTGTTCGGTGTGAGCGGCTCGAGATGGTCATGGTCGAGTGCATTGCTCGGGGCTACCTGGCTGGGTCGGGGCTGAAGGAGTACGAGAAAGACAGTGCTGTTTCCGGTGTTGAGCTGCCGCCGGGGCTGATCGAGGGGTCGAAGCTGGCCGAGCCGATTTTCACCCCGACGACGAAGGTTGCTCCTGGGGAGGGGCACGACGAGTTCATGACCTACGCCGATGTTGAGGCTTCGGTCGGGGCTGATGTGGCGGCTGAGCTGCGGAGGATCACGCTCGAGGTGTACCGGCGGGGGTCTGAGGTGGCGGCCGCCAAGGGGATCATCATTGCGGATACGAAGATTGAGCTCGGGTTGGCCGGGGGGTCTTTGAAGCTTGGGGACGAGCTGCTGACGCCGGATTCGTCGCGGTTCTGGGCTGCTGACGAGTGGAAGCCGGGCGGTACGCAGCGGTATCTCGACAAGCAGTTCCTGCGGGACTGGTCGTCGTCGCTGACCGGGTGGGATCGGACCGCGCCGGGGCCGGAGATTCCGGACGAGGTTGTCGAGGCTACGCGGAACCGGTACGTCGAGGTCTACGAGCGTCTGACCGGCGACGCCTGGCGGTAGGACTCAGGCGAATCCGGCCAGTTCGAAGCCGAGGAACCCGATCGCGGCCAGCGGCAGTGCCGCCGCCAGAGCTAGAAGCCGGACACGGTTGGACCGGCCGACGATGACGATCAGCGCGAGGCCGAGGGCGGCTTCGATGACCGCGGTCGCGATCAAGTTGCGGTTGAGCAGGCGTGCCGCTTCAGCGAGCAGGACCGCTGCCGGTAGGGCTGTGCCGGCGATCTGGTGCCATCCCGAGCTGCGGGCCCAGACGCCGGCCGGTCCGAACACCACGCCGGCCAGGACGCCGAAGAACATCCACAGCAGGGATGTGGGTGCCCACGCGTTCGAGAGGTTGTCCTGCTGGATGAGGGTTGCGGCCAGGTAGTAGCTCGGCACCGCGATCACCAGGAGGGTCACCGCGGCGGCTGCGGCGCGCAGGAGACCCGTGCGGACCCAGCAGCCGAGGGCGAACGCTGCGACCGCCCACACCGCCGACGAGTTGGCCAGGTTGGCCCACGGGTACGGCAGGATCTTCTGCAGGATGAAGTCGACGACGCCGAGCGCCACACCCCCGAGGCAGGCGACGAGGGCTAGCTTGCGGGCAGGCACGAACCCATACTGCCTTACAAGATCAAGGCAGCTTCACGTAACAGCTCGAGCATGTGGATGACGTTCGGTGCGGGCCGGCGGGCGGTGGCTGCGAAGACCTGGCGCACCGAGGCGTCGTCGGGGTGCAGGCGGAGCAGGACCAGGTCGGCCGGTGTGGCGCGGACCGCCAGGGCGGGCACCAGGGCGACGCCGAGGCCCGCCGCGACGCAGCCCAGCTTGCCGGTCCACTCGGCCGCCACGATGTCGATCTTCGGGCGGAAGCCGCCGGGCAGGGCGGCCCGCAGCAGCGTTTCCTCGGCGGTGGCCGAGCCGGCGATGAACGAGTCGTCCGCCAGTTCGGCCAGCCGAACCGTGCGTCGCCCGGCCAGCCGATGGTCGGACGGGACCGCGACCAGCAGGCGTTCGTCGAGCAGGTGGTGCAGATCGAACCGGGTGGCGTCGAGCGGCCGGTCCGGCGGCGCGCTCACCACGGCCAGGTCGGCGTCACCCGCCGCGAGCCGGTCCAGCAGCCCGGGTGTCAGGCCTTCGACCAGAGACAAGTTCGCCTTCGGGTACGCCGTCCGAAAAGCAGCGAGCGCCCGCGGTACGAGCGCGGCAACCGCAGTCGGGAACGCACCGACCCGCAGTCGTCCCCCGCCGACCTCGCGTAACGCGTCGAGGTCGTGCTGTGCCGTGGTCAGCCGGGCGAGCATCGCGGTGGCGTGGGGCAGCAGCGACCGGCCCTGCTCGGTGAGTTCGACGCCGCGGGCGAGCCGGTCGAAGAGGTCGGCGTCCAGGTCCTTCTCCAGGGCGGCGATCTGGCGGGAGACGGCCGACTGCGTGTAGCCGAGCGCGCGGGCAGCAGCCGTGAACGAGCGTCGCTGGGCCACCGCCACAAAAACCTCGAACCCCTGGATCTGCATCCACTCATGCTAGTTGCGCATCGCTTGCATGCCGAACATTCGCTGGTGGCATGGCTGGGGGCTCAATAGCGTGGGAGTCATGACACAGATCGCTGTACTCGGGACGGGGCGCATGGGCGCCGCCATCACCCGTCGACTGCTCAGCCGCGGGCACGAAGTGACCGTCTGGAACCGTACCGAGGAAAGGATGAAACCGCTGGTGGCCGCAGGTGCGAAGGCGGCCTCGGCGCCGGCTGACGTGGACGCCGACGTGGTCATCACCATGCTGACGGACGCGGCCGCTGTCCGCGACGTCGTGGCAGCGACGTCTCTCCGGCCCGGCACCGTGCTCGTGGAGATGTCGACCATCGGGCCGGAGGCCGTACGCGAGCTGCGGGTGCCCGAGGGCGTGGACCTGGTCGACGCCCCGGTGCTCGGCAGTGTTGGCGCCGCCGAGGCCGGGCAGCTGAACATTCTGGCCGGCGGAGCGGTCGATCACGCCCGGCCGGTGCTCGAAGCGCTCGGTGAAGTGCACGACTGCGGCCCGCTCGGCAGCGGTGCGGCACTCAAGCTTGTGGCGAACACCGCACTGGGCACGGGCCTGGCTGCGCTCGCTGAAACGGTGGCTGTGGCCCGAGCGGCCAATGTGGACATCGACACAGCCTTGTCCGTCCTTGCTCATGGTGCACTTGGGGGTGCGGTCCGACGAGCCCAGCAACCGGACGCCGCGTTCCCGATCTCGCTCGCCGTCAAGGATCTCGACCTGGCTCTCGGCCTCGTCTCGTCACCCTTTGTCGAGGCCGCCGCGGCTGTTCTGCGGGCGGCACCGGATCAATCAGCCGATCTGGGGACGGTGGTCGGAGCGTGAGAGTCACTCTTGACAGTCCGCCGCCGGCGCCGTTCGGGGACCGCTTCGCACACGTAGCACGGCTGGACTTCGGCGGCGGATCGCTGCTCGTCCTGTCCGGTCAGGTCGCCGTGGACGACGCCGGTGCGGTCGTGGCACCCGGAGAGGCCGGTGCGCAGGCGGAACGGATCTTCGCCATCATCGGGGGAGTGCTGGCCGCGCACGGTGCCGGCTTCAGCGACGTGCTTCACGTGCGGACCTTCATGACGAATCTCGACGACCTGCCGCAATACGCCGCCGTACGCGGAAAGATCTTCACCGGTCAGCCGCCGGCCAGCACCACGGTCGAGGTGAGCCGGCTCTTCCTGCCCGGGGCAGTGCTCGAAGTTGAGGTGACAGCCGCGCTCTAACCGGCCAGCGACTCGGTCTCGCGCGTCTTCGGCCAGGCCGCCTTGCTGCCGCATCCTTCGCAGCTCAGCTGGTCGCCGCAGTGCGAGCACCAGTCGTTGGTGCGTCGGAGATACCACCCCAGGGCCACGCCGGCGAGCAGGCTGGCCAGTCCGATGAGGGCGGCGAGCGCCACGGCTCCGGTCACGAGGCGGGTCCACCCATGGCATACGCCCCGTCGCCGCCGAGGCGCGGGCGGCGAACCGCCAGCTTGTCGGCGCTCTGGTCCAAAGTGGGGTCCTTGTCGGCGCGGGACGTCACGTAGGAGGCCGTGAACGTGTCGACGCCGGTGCCGCGGTGCGAACCGGGCCGGTAGGTGACCGTGACAGCGCGGGGTGAGGATGCTTCGATCACGCCCGCCCGCCAGCCGTCGCGGTAGACCCAGACGGGGTCGGCCTTGTGATAGCTGTCAGCCGGCGCGACATCCGCCGGATCTCGTTGCGGTGGGGCGATGGACGGGGTCGACATCGAGAGCCTCCTGGTTCCCGGACTCGGTCCTCGGCGTGACTCGCGAGTTGGTCAAACTTTCAGCACGCTGTGTCAGCAGCCAAGTAACCGCCTGTCAGATATCATGCTCGGGATCAAGTGCGTCCGCAAGGCCGTCTGCACGTGCATCTGCCACGTGCGAGGCGCGGAGGTGGCCGATCGATCGGTTTTCCCCCGAGCGATCTCCCCCTTAGGATGCTCTGGGGCGAAGGGGCTGCAACTTGCATCCCGGGCGACAACCGATAGGAGCAAGGTGAGCGCAGGTTCGCAGGAGGAGTCGCCGAACAGCGGCCCCACCGTGCTGCGCATCCTGCTCGGTGCCCAGCTGAGGCGGCTGCGCGAGGGCAAGGGCATCAGCCGGGAAGACGCGGGCTACGAGATCCGCGCGTCGGGTTCGAAGATCAGCCGCATGGAGTTGGGGCGCGTCAGCTTCAAGGAGCGGGACGTCGCCGACCTGCTCAGCATGTACGGCGTCAAGGATGCCGCCGAGCGGGACGCACTGCTCGGGCTGGCCCGGCAGGCGAACAACCCCGGCTGGTGGCACCACTATGGAGACATCCTGCCGCCGTGGTTCCAGTCCTATCTGGGGCTCGAGGCCGCGGCTTCGCTGATCCGCACGTACGAGATCCAGTTTGTGCCCGGTCTGCTGCAGACGCCGGAATATGCGAGGGCAGTCATCCTGCGCGGTCACGCCGGCGCCAACGCCGACGAGATCGACCGCCGGGTGGAGCTCCGCCGCCAGCGCCAGCAGATCCTCGACCGCATCGAGCCGCCGCAGCTGTGGGCGGTCATCGACGAGGCGGTGCTCCGCCGGCCCATCGGCGGCCCCGAGGTCATGCGCGCGCAGATCGAAGCGCTGATCGAGGCGGCCAAGAAGCCCAACGTCCGGCTCCAGATCATCCCGTTCAACGCCGGTGGCCACGCCGCGGCGGGCGGCCCGTTCGCGATCCTGCGTTTCCCGGAGCCGGAGCTGCCCGACGTGGTCTACGTCGAGCAGCTCACGAGCGCCATCTATCTGGAGAAGCGCGACGACGTCGACCACTACGCGATCGCGATGGAACGCGTGTGCATCGACGCCGAGCCGCCGAACCACACCCAGGAGATCCTGGGCAAACTGCTGCATGAGGTCGGCCGGCTCGGCTGACCGTCAGGTCGCCGCGTCATTACTTTGGGTGAGTCACCCCGAAGAGTGACTCAGCCGAGCAGGTTGTCGAAGTCTCCGTCACGCACGCCGCCGAGGAACGCTTCGATCTCCGCGGGCGTGTAGATGAGCGCCGCTCCCTCCGGGTCGCGTGAGTTCCGCATGGCGACGCTGCCGTCCGGGAGTGCGGCGCACTCGACGCAGTTGCCGCTGGGGTTGCTCCGGCCACTCTTCTGCCAGGTCACACCCTCGAGCTGCCCGGCGGGCATGCCGTTAACAATGCGCGTCATTACTTGGCTCCCTAGCAGTTTGACCGGTCACGAGGACCGGCGATGTGTGTCACGCCGACTACCTGCTGTGCAAATGCACGTGCATTTGGCCTTGCGTTCTCACATGATTGTGAGCATGATAACGCACGAGCCCCACTGAAAGTGGGTCACGGAGGGTGACATCTTTGAGTGACGGGTCGGTCGCGGAACGGCCCCGTCAGCCCTCGACGCGAGGCTCCCTGGCGGGGGCGTCCGAGCGGGAGGAAAAAGCATGACGGTCCCCAACGCCGGCCCGCACCAACCCGAGTCGGCCGAACGCGGCAACCCGGCCCTCGTCTACCGCGACGAGCCGCTCACCGGAGGCATGGCAGCCGCCTCGACCCGAGCCACCACCGTGTCCCACCGATTCGGTGGGGTCCGCTACGCATTGACCCGTTCCGACAACCTTCCCCAGGCGGAGCAGGACCCAAACGACGGCGGTGATCCCGACGCGAGTCACTGAACACGTCCACTGCGCCCGCCGCCGCCGCGCCGGCGCCACCAGAACCTGGTCGCTGGCCGCGCCGATCATCCGCAGTGGACGCATCCAACTGGCCGTCCCCCGCTGGCCGGCCCACGTCTTCGCCGAAACGGACTACTGCTACGGCATCGGCCCGCTCACTCTCCGCGTCGACCGCGTCGAATGGACCAAACCGATCCCCTACGAAGGCGACACCTGGCTCGAAGTCGAAGGCACCGTGATCGACCCCACCGGCCGCGAAGGCAGCCGTCGCCAGGTCCTCGTCCGAGCCCGCCGCCTACCCCACCCGCCGACGCGAAAACGTCCGCGCCTGCGCCCCTAAAACTTCACACCCAGGAGCGACGCCGGCACCAGGGCGTCGCTCCGCAGCGCGCATCAAGCGCGCCGCCCGACTCCGGCCGGGCGGTCCGGTTCCCCCGTGCCGGATCGCTCGGCCGGTTAGGGGCGAGCTTCAGCGAGCCATCTCCTGAAGCCCAAAGGTCAAATTCTGGATTGCCACGGTCCGTCGTAGTTCGGATCGTCGCTCCCGCGGGGACCGGTTCGCTCCGCTCCCCTGCCGGCGGATTGCATGACCCGGCTACCCCAAACCCCTCGCTAACGCTCCCACCCGCGCAGCCTCGAGCTGCCGTGATCGGCACTGGCTTGCCCAACCCTGTGCGGGCCCACGGCGACGCCGGGCGCCGGCGGGTGATGGCTGGACCTGGACAGAATCTGCCGGGCAGCGGGCGCTGCAAGACCAGCGGCGTAGCGGGCCGGTCAGGGTTTGCGGGCTACGCCGGCCCAGTAGTAAGCCGCTTCCGGGTTTTCGACGGGTTCGTCGGGGCGCCAGGCGGAGACCGGGACCAGGCCGGGCTCGAGCATTTCCCAATCGCCGAAGAAGCGTTCGACCTCTTCGCGGGTGCGGGCGACCAAAGTCATCCCTGCGCTGGTTGCGGCGGACACGGCCTCGCCGACTGCTTCGGGGTTGAAGTCGGCGGTCGGGTGAGTGATGCCGAGGATGCTGCCGGAGGGCATGGCGTCGCGGAGCTGGGCGACCAGGGACCACGGGTCGTCGGCGTCCGCGAGGAGCATCAGAATGGCGATGAGGGTCAGGCCGACGGGTTCGGTCAGGTCCAGCGTTTCCGTCAGGACCTGCTCGGTCAGGATCGACTGAGGCTTGCGGATGTCCGCGGAGATGTACTCGCTGCGGCCCTCGTCGGTGCTGATCATCAGGGCGCGGGCGTGCACCAGGACGATCGGGTCGTTGTCGACGTAGACGACGCGGGTTTCGGGGGCGAGCTTCTGGGCGATCTCGTGGAGGTTCGGCCGGGTGGGGATGCCGGTGCCGATGTCCAGGAACTGGCGGATGCCTTCCTTGGCGACGAGGTCGCGGGCGGCGCGGTGGACGAACTTGCGGTTTTCGCCGGCCATGTAGCGCATGGCGGGGATGGCCTTCATCATCGCTTCACCGACCGCGCGGTCGACGGCGAAGTTGTCCTTGCCGCCGAGCCAGTAGTCGTAGATGCGGGCCGAGTGCGGCACGTTGATGTTGACTCCGGGCGGTGCTACCTCCGCACTCTCCTGCGTCACGACCGCCTCCTGATTCGGGCCACCCCTGGCCGTACCGGAAATCTTGGGGGTCAGCCTAGCGGCAGAAGACGAGCTGTCGCTCGATCGAGTTCACCCGGTGCGGCCGGTGTCAGGCTGCGGACGCACCGTCGCGGTAGGACCGGTGGCGGGCGTCGCGGGGTGCGCCCGAGATGACCCGGTCGCGTCCGGCGTGCTTGGCCACGTACAGGTTGCGGTCGGCTGTGGACAGCAGTCCGGCCTGGCTGACGTTGGGGTTTTCGTGGAGGCCGGCCACACCGATGCTCACCGTCACGGGGAGGCCGCGGGTCAACTCGTCCCAGGCGTAGGTGGAGACCGCGCGGCGGATGCTGTCGAGCTGCGTTGTCGCCTCGTGCACGTCCATGCCGGGGAGCACCATCAGGAACTCCTCGCCACCCATCCGGGCGACGAACCCGTCGGGTGAGACGGCCGCCAGCTCGGTCTCGAGCAGCTTTGCTACCAGGACCAGGACCTGGTCGCCGATGTCGTGGGACAGCTGGTCGTTGATCCGCTTGAAGTGGTCCAGGTCGACGATCGCCACGGTCAGCTCTTCGCCGGCTTCGACCAGGTCGGGCAGCTGTTCGTCGAGGTAGCGCCGGTTGCGCAGGCCGGTCAGCGGATCGCGGCGGGCCTGCTCGCGGAAGCGCGCGGCCTCCTGCCGGGCCTCGGTCGTCTCGAACATCGCCTGCCGGGTGCGGGCCTGTGCCTCCCGTTGCGACGAGTGCAGCGCATGGTGAGCGGCAAAAAAGATCTTGTGTACGGCGAAAGCCTCGGCGAACTCGCCCCGGGCCGCGTGCAGCTCCGACTGCTCCTGGTGGACGCGGACGAGAACGTCGCCGAGCCCGCGCTCGACACAGAGCGTGCGGGACGCGTCCAGGCTGACCTGGGCACGGTCGGTTGCCCGCAGGAAGCGCTGGGCCCGGGCGAGCGTCAGCATGAACTCCGCCAGCGCGTCGGCGTCCTCGTAGTCACCACGGTGGTGGCGCCGGACCGCCTCGCGCAGTGTGCGCTCGGCCGCGAGGTAGTTGCCGTTCTCGATCTCGATGGCGCCGATGGTGTCGAGTACCGCGGGGTCGAGCTCGAAGCCGTGACGCTCGGCCACCTGCTGGAGTCGTCGGGCGACCGCCTGGGCGCGGCCGTTCTCGCCGGCGGCGTACTCGGTGTAGGCGTAGTTGTTGAGCATGCCCATGAGCAGGCGGGGCAGGCCGAGTTCGGCGGCGAGCTCTTCGGCCTGGGCGTACCGGAGGCGGGCGGCGTCCATCGACCCGGCGGCGCCGAGGGCGTCGGCGAGCTTGGCCCGGTGCCAGACGTGCATGTGCGGGGTCGCGGCGTCGTCGAGCAGTTCGACGGCGAGCACCGAGTGCTCGAGCGACTGGGATGCGTCGCCCAGGTGCCGGTGGATGTTGGCCCAGACGAGGTGCGTACGCGCCAGGACGATGTTGTCGGTGTGGTCGGTGGCCCACTGGTGGATCTTCCAGATGCGGCGGGCGGCCGCGGCGACCTCACCCTTGCGCATCAGCATGTTGGCCTGGCACAGCCGCGCGCGTGTCACCAGGCGTTCGTCGCCGAGCACGAGCGCCTGCTCCTCGATCGCGATCGACTGGTCGAGAGCGGAGTCGGCGTCCCAGAGGTACTGATCCTCGATCTCCGTGAGGGCGGCCGACAGCCGTTCGGCATCGTTCATGCTTCGCTTCACCGGGCACCCTTTCGTCGTCGTGGCAAATGATCGGCAGTGCGGCGCCGAGTTGAAGAAAAATCGCAAAACTGCGCTGCGTTCCCAAAGGCTAGCCGTGTGTGACCAGTTGATCCCAGCGTGACGGACGTGATCCACCTCGCCGCCACCGGGGGTCGCACCGGGTGTACGTCGTACAGTTGGTGGATGCCCAAGCGGAGCGACACGACCCGGACGCGGCTGAGCCGGGAGTCGATCGTGGCGAGCGCGATCGACCTGGCCGACGCCGAGGGGCTCGAGGCCGTGACCATCCGCCGGCTCGCGCAGCAGCACGGTGTCACGCCGATGGCGATGTACTGGCACTTCAACGACAAGGACAGCCTGCTCGACGGGCTGGCCGAGCATCTGATCGCCGGAGTGGAGCTGCCCGAGCCCGGTGACGGCGCCGCCTGGGACGTGCAGTTGCGCCTCATCCTCGAGCGGTTCCTCGAGGCGATCCGCCCGCATCCCGCCATCGCCGCCCTGGCCATGCGCCAGATCCTCGCGGCCGAGAGCGGTCTGCAGATGGCCGAGCGGGTGCTCGGCCTGTTGCGGCAGGCCGGCTTCTCGGCCGTCAAGGCGGCGGAGGTCGGCACCTTCCTCATGTGCGCGGTCATCACGCTCGTCGCGTCCGACCCGTCGCCGTTCCCGCGGGCCGACGACGAGCCGGGTCAGGCGGTCCGGGACAAGCGGGCCCGGCTCGAGGCGCTGTCGCCGGAGCGGTACCCGAACGTCATCGCGTCCGCGCCGGCCCTCGTCACGTGCCGGGAGCAGGACGGCTACTTCGGCCTGAATCTGGATCTGCTCGTCCAGGGCGTGCGCGGCATCAGCCGCGACTGACCTTCCGCGTTCTTCGTCACACCATCTGCCGCTCCTATACGTCGTACATCTACGGTGTACATGTACGCCGCACAGGGCGGCGCGTGCGTGGAGGTGGAACCGGTGCAACGCAACCCCTGGTCGACCCTGGCGGTGCTGGCGCTGGCGCAGTTCATGGTCGTGCTCGACGTGACGATCGTGAACGTGGCGCTGCCCGACATCCAGCAGGACCTCGGCTTCTCCGCGTCCGGCCTGCAATGGGTCGTCAGCGCGTACACGCTGCTCTTCGGTGGTTTTCTGCTCCTGGGCGGCCGGGCCGCCGACCTCCTCGGCCGCCGCCGGCTCTTCATCATCGGCCTGCTGGTCTTCGGGGTGACCTCGCTGATCGCGGGCCTCGCGCAGAACCCCGAGCAGCTCGTCATCATGCGCGCGGTGCAGGGCCTCGGCGGCGCGCTGCTGTCGCCGGCCGCGTTCGCGATCCTCACGGTGACCTACGCCAAGGGCCGCGAACGCAACATCGCGATGGGCGTCTGGGGTGGCCTCGCCGGCCTCGGCGGCACCCTCGGCGTCATCGCCGGCGGCCTGCTCGTCGACTCCCTGAGCTGGCGCTGGGTCTTCCTGGTCAACGTCCCGATCGCCGTCGCCCTCGCCGTGATCGTCCCGCTCTTCGTCCGCGAATCCAAGATCACTTCCACGGGTACGCGCACCTTCGACGTCGCGGGTGCCCTCCTCAGCACCGCCGGCCTGCTGGCGATCGTGCTCGGCGTCATCCGCGCCGAACCCGAAGGCTGGGCCTCCCTGCAGGTGATCGCGCTGCTGGTCGGCGGCCTGGCCATGCTCGGCGCCTTCATCGGCGTCGAAGCACGCTCGTCGGCGCCGCTGGTGCCGCTCAGCCTCTTCCGCTCGCGGGGCCTGACAACGTCGATCCTGGCTCTCGCCCTCAACGGCGCCGCGTTCCTGGCGATGTTCTTCCTGACCGCGATCTTCCTCCAGCAGGTCCGCGGTCTGACCGCCCTCGAAACCGGCCTCCAATTCCTCCCGATGGGCATCGCCGCAATCACCAGCGCCGTGGTGTCGGCACAGCTGGTGACCCGCTTCGGCACCAAGCCCGTGCAATTCGGTGGGGCCGCCCTCAGTGTCGTCGGCCTCCTCCTGCTCTCCGGCGCCGACGCCACCGGCTCGTACGCCCTGACGATCCTCCCCGGCCTGATCCTCTTCGGCATGGGCATCATCGCCACCGGCACCCCGGCGTCCATCGCCGCTGTCTCCGACGTCGAACACGAGCAGGCAGGCGCGGCTTCGGGCGTGGTCAACGCCGGCTACCAGGTCGGTGGCGCCCTCGGCCTAGCGGCCATCACGACCTTCGCCACGTCCCACGTGGAGGGTCTGCTGACCGGCGGCTCGGCACCGCAGGATGCCCTGGTCGGCGGCTTCGAACGGGGTCTGCTGATCGCGGCGATCTTCGCGGCGGCCAACATCGCGATCGCCCTGGGCGCCCCGCGCCTCCGCCCGACCATCGACGAGGTCGAAAACGCCGCCGTCGCTGCCTGAAACGATCAGGCCGCGCGTGCCCTCCCGGCTTGTGAGCAGGGAGGGCACGCGGGTCTTTCCAGACGAAGTGGGCTGGTGGGAGCTCGTTACGTGGCGCCGCACACATCTTGTGCCCCGGTGTGCGGGTCGAACCGCCGGGGACGGGAGAGCGACCGGGAATTGGTGGGCCTGGGTGGGGTCGGCCGGGAGTTGGGCGAGCGTGGTCGCGTGTAGGCCCGACTTCAACGATGTTGGGCGAGCCTGGTGGGCTTGGGTGGGGTCGGCCGGGAGTTGGGCGAGCCCGTTCGCGTGTAGGCCCGACTTCAACGATGTTGGGCGAGCCTGGCGGGCTTGGGCGGGGTCGGCCGGGAGTTGGGCGATCCTGGTCGCGTGTAGGCCCGACTTCAGGGATATCGGGCGAACCTGGCGGGCCTCGGCCGGGAACTGGTGGGCCCGGGTCGGGTCGGCCGGGGATTGGGCGAGCCCGATCGCGCGTAGGCCCAACTTCAGGGAGGTTGGGCGAACCTGGCGGGCCTGGGCGCGGTCGGCCGGAAACTAGCGGGATTGAGCGGGGCCGGGCGCGTAGTTTGCGGGCATGGCGGACAGTCGGCTGATCATGGTGTGCGGCCTGCCGGGGGCGGGGAAGACGACCCTCTCCCGGGAGCTTGCCGCTGAACTCGGTGCCGTGCGGTTCTGTCCGGACGAGTGGCTCGTCGACCTGGGCATCGATCTCTTCGACATTGCTGCCCGGGATCGCCTCGAACGCAAACTTTGGCAGCTCACGCAGGACCTGCTGCGCGGCGGTCTGACGGTGATCCTCGAATACGGCTTCTGGGGGCGCGCCGAGCGTGAAGAGAAGCGCCTCTTCGCCCGGGAGCTCGGTGTCGCGGTCGAGTTGCGGTTTCTGGACGTGCCGCTCGACGAGCTGGGGCGGCGGGTGGAGGCCCGGAATCAGGCCGGAGGCGCGGGGGCGGTCCCGTTGACCAGGGCGATGATCGAAGAATTTCTGCCGTTGTTCGAGGCTCCCGACGCGGCGGAGCTCGGGCTCTACGACCAGCCGTCGCGCTGACCGGGACCACGCCGAAGACAGCGACGCCCGGCCAGGTCCGGATCCGCCCTGCGCGACGGAACCGAAGAGCTCGGGCCGGGTGAATAGCGCTTGTCCGCCCGCAGCGCTTGTCCGCCCGCAGCGCTTGTCCGCCCGCAGCGCTTGTCCGCCCGCAGCGCTTGTCCGCCCGCAGCGCTTGTCCGCCCGCAGCGCTTGTCCGCCCGCAGGCGGTTGTCCGCCCGCAGGCGGTTGTCCGCCCGCAGGCGGTTGTCCGCCCGCAGGCGGTTGTCCGACCCCGGCGGTTGACCGATCCCCGGCGGTTGCCCGCCCGCGTCGGTTGGCCGCCCGCATCGGTTGGCCGCCCGCCCACCGGTGTGGGGAGCAGCTTCCGGAAGGCCGACGGGTGAAGCGCAAAGCGGCGCCCGGAAGACCGGGCGCCGCTTCGGTGAGGTGGGTGGAGTGGTGGGTTACTTGCTGACTGCTTCGGCGGGGGCGTCGGCCCGCTTGGCGCCCGGGGCGGCGGCCTTGGCCAGGTCGATCGTGGTGCGGAGGGTGATCTGCTTGAAGAGCAGCGCCGCGATCACACCGACCACCGCGATGATCGCCGAGATCAGGAAGATATGACCGGTCGCGTCGCCGTAGGCCGCGCGGACGATGTGCTGGACCGCGGCGGGGAGTTCGGCGAGGTTGAGGCTGCTGGTGTCGCCGCCGCCCGAGCCGGCCGGGACGCCCTGGGCGGCCAGGTCGGTGGTGATCTGGTTGGTCACGCGGTGGGCGAGGACGGCGCCCAGGACGGAGACGCCGATCGTGCCGCCGAGGGAGCGGAAGAAGGCGACCGTGGAGCTGGCTGCGCCGATGTCCTTGAGGGCGACGGTGTTCTGGACGGCGAGGACCAGGTTCTGCATGGACATGCCGACGCCGATGCCGACCAGGGCCATGCCCACTCCCACGTACCAGAGGGGGGTTTCGTGGTCGATGACCGAGAGGGCTGCGAAGCCGGCGACCAGCACGATCGTGCCCGTCACGATGTAGGGCTTGATCTTGCCGGAGTTGCTGATCATGCGGCCGGAGATCGTGGAGGAGACGAGGACGCCGGCCATCAGCGGGATGGTCAGCAAGCCTGCTTCGGTCGGGCTGTAACCGCGGCCGATCTGGAAGTACTGGCCGAGGAAGACCGAGCCGCCGAACATGGCCATGCCGACGGCGAGGCTGGCCAGGATCGACAGGGCCGTGGTCCGCTGGCGGATGATCTGCAGGGGGACGACGGGTTCGGCGGCGCGGGATTCGACCCAGACCGCGAGGGCCAGGAGGACCACGCCGGCGCCGACCATGACACCGGTCTGCCAGGAGATCCAGTCGAAGGAGCTGTCCACGAACGACACCCAGATGAGCAGGACGCTGACGCCGGCCGCGATCAGGGAGGCGCCCGCGTAGTCGATCTTCACGTTGTCGCGGCGGATGGTCGCCAGGTGGAGGGTGCGCTGGAGGACGACCAGGGCGATCACGGCGATCGGGGCTCCGATGAAGAAGCACCAGCGCCAGCCGAGCCAGGACGTGTCGACGATGACGCCGCCGAGGAGCGGGCCGCCGACCGTGGCCAGGGCGAGGACGCCGCCGAGGTAACCGTTGTAGCGGCCGCGTTCGCGGGGCGGGATCATCGCGGCGATCGCGACCTGGACCAGCGCCTGGACGCCGCCCATGCCGATGCCCTGGAACGCGCGGGCGGCGATGAGCTGGCCGGCGCTCTGGGAGAAGCCGGCGACGATCGAGCCGACGATGAACAGCACGATGGCCAGCTGGACCAGCAGCTTCTTGCTGTACAGGTCGGCGAGCTTGCCCCAGATCGGCGTGGTGGCGGTCGCGGTCAGGAGGCTGGCCGTGACGACCCAGGTGTACTGGGTCTGGCTGCCGTTCAGCGATCCGATGATCTTCGGTAGTGCGGTGGAGACGATGGTGGCGCTGGACATCGCGACGAACAGCACGAGCAGGAGACCGCTGAGGGCCTCCAGGATCTCGCGGTGGCTCATCGCGCCCTGTGCGGCGCGCGTTGTTGTGGGTGCGCTCATCGCGCGACCTCCAGGGTCTGGTCGTGGCGGGTCATGAGGTCTGTGGCAAATCGCTGCATCAGCGCGGAGAAGACGGCGATGTCCTCCGGGCTCCAGTCCTTCAGGGCGTCGGCGAGGCGGTCGTCCATCCAGCCGTTGACCTCGTCGAGGGTCCGGCGGCCCTCGGGGGTCAGGGCGAGGACGCTGGCCCGGCCGTCGGCGGGGTCGGCGGAGCGACCGACCAGGCCGGATTTCACCAGCGTGGCGACGGCGCGGCTGACCGTGGACGGGTCGAGCGCGCTGCGGGCCGCGAGGTCCTTGAGGTGGCAGTCGCCGGCCGAGTCGATCATCGCGAGGGCGCCGACGGGCACGGTCGTGTGCTCGACCGGCAGGTCGCTCTTGAACAGGCGTACGGCCTTGAGCATCTCGCGCATGCACGCCATCAGCTCCTGACGCGCCGTGCTGCCGGCGTCGTCATCGACCATGCTCCACCTCCCAAAATGGTTGCCGCATACAACTATCTGACAAACTTTCTCAATGCGCAAGTTTGCTCAGTGGGAAGTGGCTCACACCATCAGTACGCTCGTTGCATGAGCACGTCAACAGCTGAGGTGGGCCTCCGGGAACGGAAGAAGGCCGCCACCCGGCAAGCGCTGCACGAGGCCGCCGTACGCCTCGCCATCACGCACGGCGCCGACCGGATCACGGTCGAGGCGATCGCCGACGAGGTGGGTGTCTCGCGCCGGACGTTCTCCAACTACTTCGCCAGCAAGGAAGAGGCACTGCTGCACGGCGACCAGCAGCGGATGGGCATGCTGTTGGACCTCGTGCGCGCTCGACCGGCCGATGAGTCGCCATGGACCGCGCTTACCCGAGCGGCTCAGGAGTATTACCGACAGGCCGGCGAGCTCGACCCGGCATGGGTGGCGCAGACCCGCCTGGTGCGCACGCTGCCCGCCCTGCTCGCCCAGCAGGTCTCCACCTTCTCGGCGCTCGAGCGCGAGCTGGCGACCGAGGTCGCGGCCCGGGAGATCAAGACCGACCCCTCCCCGGTACGCGCACGCTTGATGGCCGCGACGTTCATGGCGGCGATGCGGGTGGCGATGCACGTCTGGCTCGACGCACCGAACGAGGCGTCGCTGAGCGCCCAGGTGGATCGGGCGCTGGCCGAGGCGGGACGCGGCTTCGGGTGAGGACAAGGGCGCGGCGCCGAGAGTGGGGGCTCTCGACGCCGCGCGGTTGTGCGGAGAATTTCGGGGATCCTCCGGGGGGACGGGGCGGTCAGCCCTTGAAGGTGGCGAAGATCTTGCTGAACTCGAACGGGGCCTGAGCCACGTTCGTGCACTGGAAGAGCGCGCCGGTGCAGGCGTTGCGGTCACGGTTGGTCTCCCAGAAGGAGACGAAGCCGACGTGGTTGGAGTTGGCGAAGGCGACCAGGTCGCGGGCGTCGCTCTGGCTGAAGGTGCCGTTGTCGTCGTTCTTGCCGAGCATCGGCGTCACGCCGACCATCTTGAATGCGGCCGCGTCGCTGTTGCCGTAGATCGCCCTGATCTGGTCCTTGGTCGACTTGACGGCCTGGATGGCCAGGTCGCCGTAGTCCTGGGCCGAGCGGCCGTAGTCCATCGCCATGATGTTGACCAGGTCGAGGTCGACACCGGCGTTCTTGGCCGACTTGACCACGTTCAGGCCGTCGTTCGTGAGGCCTTCCGGCAGCACCGGGAGGGTCAGTGAGATCTTCAGGCCGGGGTTGGCCTTCTGCAGGGCGGCCAGCGCGGTCGAGCGGCGGGCGATCGTGGTCGGGTCGGCCACGGCCGCACCCTCGATGTCCAGGTCGATGTACTTCAGGTTGTACGCCGAGACGACAGCCTGGTACTCGGCCTGGAGCGCCTTCACGTCGGTGCACGCCTGGGCCAGCTCGATGCCGGTCGCGCCGCCGAAGGACACCTTCACGTCACCGCCGGCCGCGCGCAGCGCCGTGATCTGGTCGCCGAACTGCTTGCTGCGCGGGTCGAAGGCGTTGAACCAGCTGGCCTTGCAGCCGGCGCTGGTCACGAAGGCCAGGGTGTAGGACTTCACGTTGCCGCTGGTCGCGAGCTGCGCCAGCGTGGTGCTGCCGTTCGAGAGCAGACCCATGTCCACGTACGGGGCGACGAGCACCGACCCGGAAGGGGCGGGCGGAGCTGTGGTGGTCGGCGGGGCAGTGGTCGGCGGCCGCGTTGTCGGCGCCGTGGTGGGCGGTGCAGTCGGCGGCTTGGAGATGGGTGCGGTGGTCGGGGCAGACCCGCCGCCGCAGACCACGCCGTTGATCGTGCAGCTGGTGGGTGACCCGCTGCCCGCGACGATGAATCCGAACTCCGCGCTGCTCCCGGCGGCGATCGTGGCGTTGTACCCGCGGTCCTTCGCGGTCGAGACACCGCCGGCCGTGGTGACCGCGGCGTCCCAGAAGCTGCCGAGCTTCGCACTGGCCGGCAGGCCGAAGGCGAGTTGCCAGCCCGAGACCGGCGCGCCGCCGGTGTTCTTGATCGTGTAGCGGGCCTGGTAGCCGGAACCCCAGTCGGAGTCCTTACTGAACGTGGCGGTCAGCCCACCCGCCTTGGTGGCCGGTGTTGTCGCCGCGACCGCCGCGACGGCGCCTCCGCCCACGGCGACCAGCGCCGCTGCCACATAGATGGAGAGGCGAAGACGGGTGCGTGCCATGTATTACTCCGATTCGCAGGGGTTGCCGACGGCGTTGATCCTGTCCCCGGGCGGCTTAAAGAAGCAGGCGAAAATCCTTAAGTTTCCCTCAAGCGCCACAGGGTGACGGGGTAACCGCGTCACAGACCGTGAGGAGAGATACGGTTCGGAGAGGTCACCGAGATGGAGGCAGCACATGCGCAAGACGATGGTGGACGTGCCGACCGAGGACGGGGTCGCCGACGCGTACTTCGTGCGCCCGGACGGTGACGGACCGTTCCCCGGGGTGCTGTTCTACATGGACGCCTTCGGTCTGCGCCCGCGTCTCTTCGAGATGGCCGATCGGATCGCCGAGCGGGGTTACGCCGTGCTGGCGCCCAACCTCTTCTACCGCAGCAGCCGGTCCCCGGTGGCGGACCTGTCCGGTCTCGGTGACGCCGAGGAGCGCGGCAAGATCTTCGGTCAGCTGATGCCGATGATGCAGCTGGTCGACACCGCCGCGATCACGCGCGACACCAAGGGCTACCTGGACTTCCTCGCCGCGGAGGGCCAAGCGGGCGGGAAGGTCGCGATCGTCGGTTACTGCATGGGTGGCACGAACGCGCTGAAGGCGATCGAGGCCTATCCGGAGCGGATCGTGGCGCTGGCCAGCTTCCACGGCGCGCGGATGGCGACCGAGGAACCGGACAGCCCTCACCTGCAGGTCGGCAAGATCACCGGTGAGGTCTATTTCGCCCACGCCGACCACGACCACGCGATGCCGCAGGACCAGATCGACCGTCTCGAGGCCGCCCTCGACGCCGCGGACGTCCGCTTCCGGTCCGAGGTCTACGCCGGCGCCGAGCACGGCTTCACCATGTCCGACACGGCGGCCTACTCACCCGAGGGCGAGAAGCGCCACTGGGAGAAGCTCTTCGAGTTGCTGGACAACACGCTGCCCGTGCGCTGAGGCGTATTTGGCTCAAGTCACCGGTGTCCTGGTCGATTGGCGGGTTCGTAGGAGTCCCGACCACGGCCAGGAGGCCACATGCACGCCGGCGTACGCACTCTCGCCGCCCGCTGGCGGCGTCACAGGCACTCCCGTCGTAACGACACCGGTTCGATGCCGCTGGCCCTGCTGGTGACGCTGGTCGGTGTCACGCTGAGCGCCGGCATGTCCGGTATAACCATCGGGCAGTTCAAGGACACCCAGCGCGCTGCCGACCGTGTGGCTGCTGTCAACGCCGCTCAGGCCGGGCTCGACGCGGGTCTCGCGCAGATCCGCTCGGTCTACAAGGCGGTCGGCAACGTGCCCGGCGACCTGAAGTGCCTCGTTCCGACCGTGCCCGTGCTGAACGCCGCCTCCGGCGGCAAGTCCGACTACAAGATCTCGGTCGGCTACTTCCTCACCGACCCGGCGGGCCTGGTCAGCAAGCTGGCTCCGATCGGGGACCTGAACAACATCACCGGTCTGCTCACCGGTGGCCCGAGCGCGGTCAACAACCTGCTGAACACGGTCACCACCACGGTCAACACGGTCACGGCGGCCACCGGTGTCACCGACGCGCTCCAGAGCGCCCTCGGCTGTGTCAACGGCAAGCTCAGCCAGGTGCCGCTCTATGCCCTGCTGCGCGCCGAGGGCACGTCGGGCACGGCGTCCCGGACGCTCTACGCCACGTACACCTTCCACACCACCGAGGACAACATTCCCGGTGGTCGCATCCAGCTCTACAACAACGGTGGCCCCAAGCTCTGCCTCGGTGCCGGCAATGCGGCGCCGAAGCCCGGCGATGAGGTCGTGGCGGTGGCCTGCACCAGCTCCGACCTGCGGACCAAGTTCATCTACCCGAAGAACCTGTCGCTGGTGCTCGAAGGCACCCGCGCGCCGTCGGTCACGAACGCGATCACCGGCGTCCTCACCGGCGCCAAGACCTACCCGTACGGGCTGTGTGTCACCGCCACGACGTTCACGAACGAGGCTCCGGTGAAGCTCCAGGAGTGCGTGACGCCGAAGTCGCCCCTCCAGCAGTGGAGCTACGAGGTCAACGAGCAGACCTACTACGCCACCACCAACGGCACGAGCTCGAACGGCTACTGCCTGAACGCCAAGACGACCGCGGTCAACAGCCCGATCGTGGTGCGGGTGAACTCCGGCACCGCCACGACGAACTGCAAGTCGACCGGCAACCTGATGCACAACTTCTCGCCGGACGCGGCCGTCGGCGCCGGCAGTGCCGGCATCAACACCGGCCAGCTGGTCAACTCCAAGGAGGTCGGACGCTGCCTCGACCTCACGAACGAGGACGTCACCGGCGCCTGGTTCACCAGCCGCAAGCTGGCCCCGGCGCTGATCACCTACCCGTGCAAGCAGACCTTCACCAGCTCGGTCTACTGGAACCACAAGTGGACCGCGCCGACCATCCCGATCGGGCAGTACAAGGTCACCGGGCAGATCTACACCGTGCCGGGCAGCGGCACGTACGCCGGCAAGCTGTACTGCCTGAACAGCCCCGGCCCGGCCGGCGGATATGTCTGGGTGTCGGCCTGCTCCGGTGGCGGCAACGCCCTGCAGTGGACGCTGTACGACCAGGCGCCGAAGTACCAGGACTCGTACCAGATCGTCGACCAGAACGGGCTGTGCCTGATGGCGGCCGGTTCTCTCGGACCGGCGTACCTCTACAGCAACACCGTCTGGAGCGAGGTCATCACGGCCAAGTGCGACGGTGGCGAGCTGCAGAAGTGGAACGTGCCGGCGTACGTGAACCCGAACCCGCTGAAGTCGATGGTGGAGAAGTAGGTCAGTCCTCGTCCAGCAGGCCGGGGAAGTAGCGGCGCAGAGCCACTACGTCGTACACCTGCCGGATCTCGCTGACCGCTCCGTCGGCGACCGTGACGAACTCGGCCATGCGGGCCGTCCCGAAGGGGGCCTCGCAGTCGTAGACGAGGGACGCGCGGTCGCCGGCGCACGTCGTGGAGACGATGGTGACGGAGTCGGCGAACGCCGCGATCCGCTGCAGTGTCTGCACCAGTTCCTCGTCGTCGACCGCCTGGTCCAGGTTCCACTCGATCTCCGCGTCCCCGGCGATCACCCGCCGGACCGCACCCGGGTCGCAGTTGATCCAGGACTGGGCGTAGAACGCGACCACTTCTGCCGTACCGGACATGGGTCTCCTTGAATCGGTACTGCGGCCGCCGCCCGGCAGGGCGACGGCCGCAGTGGCATTTCAGGGGTCAGTTCGCGACGACCGAGTCGCCGCTCACGAACGTGTAACCCTGGGCCTTGACGCCCGCGACCATGTCCTTCAGGTAGTCCGTGCCGAGGTACGGGTGGTAGAAGAAGCTGGCCATCCCGTCGCGGACGACCAGGTTGCGGTCGGCCGAGGCGAGCAGGTCGGAGGGAAGCCGCGCCGGGTGGTTGTTGAACGCCTGCGGCTCGACGTTGCCGATGTTCTCCGGGATGACGACCGAGCCGTAGACGTCACGGACGGCGTACGGGAAGAACTGCCCGAACTGGCGGGTGTAGTCGAACTTCGCACCGGTGAGCACGCCCGGGAAGTACAGGCCGCGGTCGTAGCGCTTGCCCATCACCGAGTTGACCGTTTGGTAGTCGACGGCGCTGCCGGCGTAGTGCGGGAACTCGAACGTGCTCGGCACACCCAGGCCGGCCAGGGCGAACGTCAGGCCCGAGGCGGCGATGCGGCTGGCCGCCCACGCGGCGGAGTCGCCGGCGACCGGGCCGTCGTAGATGACACTGTCGTTCGCGTCGACGTGCGCCGCGTAGAACTCGAAGTCGTTGGCGCTGACACCGTCGTACGGGTTCGCGATGTTGCCGTACTGGTGCGTGTAGCCGTGCATGAGCAGGGTGCCGCCGCGCTGCTGCATGTACTTCAGCGCCGCGATGACCTTCGGGCGCTGCAGCAGCGTGTAGTCCTGGGCCTTGCCGTTGTTCTGCACGCCCTTCGGGTCGCGGTACCGCGGGTAGACGGCGACGCTGAACGGCACCTTCTGGGCGTAGAGGTAGTCGGCGGCGGCGCGGAGGTCGGCCGGGTCGGAGTCGGGGCCGACGTCCTCGAGGCGGACCAGCGCACGGTGGCGCTCGCGGGCGACACCCGTCTCACCGAGCGAGTCGAAGAGCAAATCGGCGAACGCCAGGTAGCGGTCGTCGTGGGTCACGTACGCGAACGGCATCTCGCCGACGTAGGTGAGGTTCGCCGACTGCACGGCCCAGGGGAAGGTGGTGCCGTCCGGGCGTACGGCGGAGGCCAGGGTCTTGACCTTGGAGGGGTCGGTGATCGACAGGTTCATGATGCCGGACTTGTCGGTGGTGTCGCGGGTGAGCTTCTTGCCCTTGTAGTCCACCTGCGCGACCGCGGCGAAGTCGAACGCGCCGCTGGTGAAGCCGTGTGTCGCCGCGAACGTGGGGTCCGCCGCCGCGAGCTGCCAGATGTTGTCGAAGACCCAGGTCACCGGCTTGGTGGTGGCGGTGACGTCGGCCAGGAACGCGGCCGGCAGCGGCTCGTCGTAGGTCGAGCCCAGGTAGACCACCGCGGTGTAGGCGGCCAGGTCGTTCGCCTTGTAGTTCGCCACCGGCGCCGCGGTCCAGGAGCCGAAGTGCGAGGCCAGGTTGGCCGTCTGCGTCGCGTAGACCTCGCCCATCCAGCCGTAGTCGCTGGTGGTGTCGTACAGGACGAGGGTCTTGGCCGTGCCACCGCCGGGAGCGGCCTTGCCGGACTTCGCCGCGATCGTCGAGGCGGCCGTGGTCTTGACGGCGGCATCGGCGTTCACGACGCCGAGGCCGAGGGCGGCCGTGGCGGTGACGGCGACGCCGGCACCGAGGAGGGCGCGGCGGGTCAGCTTGGAGGTACGCATCAGAAGGACGCTCCGAACGTGGCGGTGGGGGCGGAGGACTCGAGGGTGGGCATCGGGGCGGGCTGGTCGGCCAGGCCCAGCAGGGCGGCGGTGGCCTGGGCGGTACGCCGGGCGGCAAGGCCGTCGCCGTAGGGGTTTCCCCCCGCGGTCATCGCGTCACGGCGGACCTGGCTGTCGAGCAGCACGGCCGCCTCCTTGACGATCAGGTCGGTGTTGGAACCGACCAGCCGGGCGCAGCCGGCGTGCAGCGACTCGACGCGCTCGGTGACGTCCCGCAGCACCAGGGCCGGTACGCCGAACGACGGCGCCTCCTCCTGGATGCCACCGGAGTCGGTGAGGACGAGGTAGGCCTCGGACAGCAGGCGGGACAGGTCGGGGTACGGCAGCGGGTCGGTGACCGTGACCCGCTCGAGCCCGCCGAGACCCGCCTCGACCTGGGCGCGGACGGCCGGGTTGGGGTGGCTCGGGAGGATCACGTCGATGTCGGGGTACCGCTCGACGAGCTCCCGGACCGCGGCCAGGATGCGGTCCAGCGGCGCGCCCCACGACTCGCGGCGGTGTGCGGTGACGACCACCAGCCGGCGACCGGCCGCGGCGGCGCGGGCCGCGGCAACCTGCGGGTTCTCGAACGGCAGGCGGCGACCGGCGACGGCGAGGGTGGCGTCGACGACGGTGTTGCCGGTGATCAGCACGTCGCCGGTGGCGATGTTCTCGTCGAGCAGGTTCATCGCGGCCAGCGGGGTCGGCGCCAGGTGCAGCGCGGCGACCTGCGCGACCAGGCGGCGGTTGGCCTCCTCGGGGAACGGCGAGTCGAGGTCACCCGAGCGCAGCCCGGCCTCGAGGTGCACGACCGGGATCCGGCGCCAGAACGCGGCGAGCGCGCCGGCCAGGCTGGTCGTGGTGTCGCCCTGCACGATGACGGCGGCGGGGGTCCGCTCGGTCCACAGCGCGTCCAGCTGCCGGATCATCGCCGTCAGCAGCTCGGCCTGGCTGCCGCTGCCCCGCTCGACCTGCAGCGTGACGTCCGGGGTGAGGTCGAAGGCGGCGAGCGCCTGGGTGACCATCGTCGGGTGCTGGCCGCTGGCGACCAGGACCGGCGCGACGAGCCCGGCGTCGCGCATCGCCAGGGCGACGGGAGCGAGCTTGACGGCCTCGGGGCGGGTACCGCCGATCAGGTGGATCTCGGGGAGCGACATGGGGGAGCCTTCTTGTTCGGAGGGGGAAACCTTCAGGCGGCGAGTGCGACTTGCAGGTGCTGCGGCAGCGGCTCTTCGGCGAGCCGTTCGGTCTTGGCCCAGGCCTGGCGGCCGCTGGCCTGCCGTCCGATGGCGCGGTAGGTCGCGACCAGACCGAGGAGCAGGAAGATCGGGTACGCGGCCGCGGCGGTGAGCAGCCGGCCGAGGGACTCGTCGTGGAGCCGGTACCGGTGCACCAGCGCCCAGACGAAGCCGGGGAAGAACGTGACGGCGAACCAGGTACCGCCGCTGACGCCCAGCGCACCCCAGGTGTGCAGGTAGGGCACCGGGTGGCCGATCAGCAGACCCGCCGTCGCGACGGTGACCGCGACCAGGAGGACAACCGTGACCACGGCGTTGATCCAGGGGGAGATCAGGTAGTGCATGACCTCGAGCAGCGAGGTGGTGCTGATCCGCTTGGAGGCCATCAGCTGCCGCAGGTACCGGACACACTGGATGTTGCCCTGGGCCCAGCGGGTGCGCTGCCGGGTGAGCCGGCGCAGGTCGACGACGGCCTGCTGGGTCACGGAGGCGCGTGAGGTGTACCGGATGCCGACGCCGTCGAGGTGCATCCGCAGCCCGAGCTCGAGGTCTTCGACGAGGCAGGCGGACCAGGGTGCGTCACCGAGGGCGAGCAGCGCGGAGAGCCGGGTGAACTGCCCGTTGCCACCGAGGCCGACGGTGTCGATCGTGTCCCGCAGGGTCTGGCAGGCGTTGACGATCGCGCCGAACTCCAGGTCCTGCACCGCGCCGAGGAGCTTGTTGCGGTTGCGGATCCGGACCTGCACCTGAACCGCGCCGATCTTGGTGTCACGCATCATCCGGGACACCTCGAGCAGGATGTTGTGGCTGCCCTGCCCGTCGCCGTCGATGATGCCGATGACCACCTTGTCCGGGCTGATGCCGGCCTCGGCGGTGCGCTCGGCGATGTAGCGGTAGGCGGCGTTGAGCGCCTCACCCTTGCCCTTGCGGGCGTTCGGCAGCTCGCGGCGCAGGACCTGGAGCCGGGGGTGGTCGATCGCGGCGAGCACCTCGGGTGTGCGGTCGTCCGAGCCGTCGTCCACGACGAGCACCCGGGCGAGTGTGCCGCCGGGGCCGCTGAGGCGCAGCGCGGCGTTGACCGTGTTGCCGACGACCACTTCCTCGTTCAGGGCCGGCACGATGATCCAGAAGTGCTGCGGTGTGCCGTCGCCGTGCTCGAGGGCCTTGCCGACAACAACGCTGCGGTGTGACGCGACGTAGCGGACGGCAAAACTCACCAGGGCCAGCGTCGAGACAGGCCAGGCCAGCATGATCGCGTATCCGACGACCACCAGGTACCAGCTGTGGGCTGCCGTCATCACTCGCCTCCCTTCGTCACTGCTCGTGTTGTCGACCGCGGTTACAGCGCCGCGCTCTTGGACGTAATAGGACATTAAGACGTCACCCAGCGTGATTCAAGACCGCCGACCGGACTGCCGAGCCGAACTGACCATTCGGCCTAACCCAGACATCTCAGGCATCGCATACCCGGCGCAATCCGGCAAAACACGCGGTCACCGGGCGTCAGGACACCGACCCCAGGCCGGGACATCTCGTACGCGCAAGCGAGGATTTGATGACGCTCGGTAGCGACGACCGTTTGAGCCGTCAGTCGTCGCCCTGGGTCATCTGCAGTGACGCAGCGTCACAAATTGGGCTGTCCCCGCTGTGAACAAGCTGAAGAGGGGACGCCGCGAATTGACGCGGGCTGTCATCATCGACGTCACCGCAAGGGAACAGACGGTTGCGGTGACATGGGGAAACGGGGCGGATACATGGGCGGGTTCTTCGAGGCTGCACTCAGCTTCCCCGCCGTCATCTTCACCCCGCTCCTCGTGGTCGTCATCGGGTACTGGCTCGTGGTCATCGTCGGCGGCGCCGATCCGGACGGCGACGGTGACGGTGGCGACGCAGGCGGTTTCCTCGGCTTCCTCGGACTCGGCGGCGTGCCCGCCTCGGTGGTTCTCTCCCTGCTGATCGCGGTCGCCTGGTTCGCCGCGCTGGCCGGCGGGGAGCTGCTCGGGGCGATCCCGGCCGCGCTCGTCCTGGCCGGCGCCCTGGTCGCCGCCTGGGTGATCACCCGGCTCGGCGTGATGCTGCTCCGGCGGCTCATGCCTCAGGGCTCCGAGCCTTCCCGCGCCGACTTCGTCGGCCTCACCGGCATCATCCGCACCGGCCGGGTCACCGCGACCTTCGGCCAGGCGGAGGTGCACTCGCGCGACGGTTCCTCCGCCATCGTCCAGGTCCGTCAGGCCGGCACCGACGACCTGCGCGCCGGCAGCATCGCCCTGCTCTACGACGTGGATCCCGACGGCGAATTCTTCTGGGTCGTCCCGGCCGACATCGCCACGAGCCCTGACCAGTAACGACATCAAAGGACTCACCCATGGACGTGATCTCCACCGGATTCGGTGTGCTCATCGCCGTCGTGCTTCTCATCCTGCTCGGCGTCGTCTTCTTCCTCAGCCGCATGTTCCGCAAGGTGGAGCAGGGCAAGGCGCTCATCGTGTCGAAGGTGCGCCGGGTCGACGTCACCTTCACCGGTGCCGTCGTGCTGCCCGTGCTGCACAAGGCCGAGATCATGGACATCTCGGTGAAGACCATCGAGATCGCGCGGACCGGCCGTGAGGGCCTGATCTGCCGCGACAACATCCGCGCCGACATCCGGATCACGTTCTTCGTGCGGGTCAACAAGACCACCGAGGACGTCATCAAGGTCGCGCAGGCGATCGGCACCACCCGGGCCAGCAGCGAGACCACGCTGCAGGAGCTGTTCAGTGCGAAGTTCTCCGAGGCGCTCAAGACGGTCGGCAAGCAGCTCGACTTCGTCGACCTCTACACCAAGCGCAACGAGTTCCGGGACCAGATCATCGAGGTCATCGGCACCGACCTCAACGGCTACAGCCTCGAGGACGCGGCCATCGACTTCCTCGAGCAGACGCCGATGATCTCGCTCGACCCCAAGAACATCCTGGACGCCCAGGGCATCCGGAAGATCACCGAGCTGACCGCGATCGAGGCGGTCCGCACCAACGACTTCCGCCGCAACGAGGAGAAGGAGCTGACCCGGCAAAACGTCGACGCCCGGGAAGCCATCCTCGAGCTGGAACGCCGGCAGGCCGACGCGGAGATCAAGCAGCGCCGCGAGATCGAGACCATCCGCGCCCGCGAGGAGGCCGAGATCGCCCTGGCCCACGCCGAGGAGCGCCTCCGCTCCGAGGGTGCAAACCTGCGGACGGCCCAGCAGCTGGGTGTGCAGCAGGAGAACAAGAACAGGGAGATCGCGGTCGCGGAGAAGAACCGCGAGCGGGTCATCGCGATCGAGACCGAGCGCATCGAGAAGGACCGCATGCTCGAGGTCATCGGCCGCGAGCGCGAGACCGAGCTCTCCACGATCGCCAAGAACAAGGAGGTCGAGGGTGAGAAGCGCGCGATCGCCGAGGTGATCCGCGAGCGCATCGCCGTCGAGAAGACCGTCGCCGAGCAGGAGGAGAACATCAAGCGCCTCCGCGTCGTCGAGGAGGCCGAGCGCACCCGCCAGGCCATCATCATCGCGGCCGAGGCCGAGGCCCAGGAGCACCTGGTCAAGGACATCAAGGCCGCCGAGGCCGCGGAGACCGCCGCGAAGTTCAAGGCCCGCGAGGAACTGCTGCTGGCCGAGGCCCGTCAGCAGACCGCCGAGCTGGACGCCCGCGCCAAGATCCGTCTGGCCGAGGGCACGCAGGCCGAGGCGGCCGCCGCCGGCCTGGCCGACGTGCAGGTCCGGGAGCGCAACGCCGAGGTGGTCGAGAAGACCGGCCGCGCCGAGGCCGCCGTCGAGCGCGAGCGCGCCCTGGTTGCCGCCGAGGCGATCCGCGAGAAGCTGAAGGGCGAGGCCGAGGGTCTCACCGAGAAGGCCGCCGCGATGGGCGCCCTGGACGACGCGACCCGCGAGCACGAGGAGTACCGCCTCCGGCTCGAGATGGAGAAGGAGATCCGGCTCGCCGGCATCAACGTCCACAAGGAGATCGCCGAGTCGCAGGCCATGGTGGTCGCGGCCGGTCTCGAAAAGGCGAACATCGACATTGTCGGCGGGGACTCTGTCTTCTTCGACAAGCTGCTCGGCTCGATCACCATGGGCAAGAGCCTCGACGGCTTCGTCGAGCACTCGACCGTCGCCCAGGGTCTCGGCTCGCGCTACCTGGACGGCTCGGCGAACATCGCCGACGACCTGGGCCGCCTGCTCGGCTCGGTGTCGACCGGCGACGTCGCCAACCTGACGCTTGCCGCGTTCCTCACCCAGCAGATCAAGGCCGGTGGCGCCGACTCGGGCAAGCTGCGTGAGCTCCTCGCCGCGGCGAAGAAGCTCGGCGTCGCCGACACCAAGGTCTCGGCCCTGACCGGTACGCCGGTACCGGCCAACGGCACGGTGGTGGCCCAGCAGTGACGGCCGTCCTCGACACCGGCGCCCTGGACGCCGGCACCTACGAGGTGCTGCGCGGCCGGCTGGGCACCCAGGCCAAGGAGCTGGCCGAACGCGCGGAGACGCTGAACGCCCGCCGGGTGGAGACCTTCGGCGGGCAGCAGATGCGGCTGCTCGGCACCGAGCGCATCCGCACCGAGAACAACTGCGTGCCCCGGGACATCGTGCAGGTCGGCGGCACGATGCTGTTCGGGTACAACGTTTTCATCGGGCTGAAGACGGAGACGGCGATCTCGGACGTCTTCTCCGTGCACGGGTTCGGCCGTGACGGTGAGGCGTTCCGCTTCGACTCCGGCGCGGCGCTGCCCGGGCTGCTCGACGACCCGGTCTTCGAACGCGACTTCGCGGAGCTGTACCGCTACTACCGCGAGACGCACCTGCTGCAGCTGCGCCGGCTGGAAGGGCTGCTCCTGGCCGTCTTCCAGACCGGCGCCCGCCCGGACGACCTCAAGGTGCTGCGTTGGAAGGTCGGCACCGACGGCTCGGTGTCCTACGTCGACAACCGCGGCGAGCGTGACCACGTGTTCCCGCCGTCGCACGACTTCGAGTGGCGGCTGACGACCCGCGAGCAGCACGTCCTGGGCCGGCACCCGCACGTGTCCATCGAGGACGAGGTCTTCGTGGAGACGGTCGGCGGCACGCTCACCATCAAGGTCGAGAACAACACCGAGGACGGCGAGGGCGTCTTCTCCGAGCCCGTCGACGAGCCGCTGCAGAGCCTGGCCGACGCGGAGATCTCGTACGCCCGGATCGGCCCGCTGATCCTGCTGCGTGTCCTGCCGTACAAGGAAACTCAGCACCGCTATCTGGTCTTCAACACGCGGACCCGGGACGTGCAGCGCCTCGACGGGATCGGTCAGGCCTGTCAGCGGCTGCCCGAGGACCAGGGTGTCATCTTCCCCGGCGGCTACTACCTGGCCACGGGTCTGGCCAAGACGTTCGACGCGGATGTCGACGAGCTCGAGTTCGAGCGGGTGGTGCGGTCGGTCAACGGCGAGGACGTGCTCTACGTCTTCCACGCCCGCGCGGCCGGGCGTTACCTGCTGCTTCCGTACAACGTCATCCGTAAGGAGGTCGCGACGCCGATCACCTGCCACGGCTACTCGTTCTTCGACGACGGCACGCTGATCGCCTTCCGGCACCTGTCGGACGAGCCGTCGCGGGTGCACCCGATGCAGGTGTGGCAGACGCCCTACGTCTCGGACACGTACGCCGCGGCGCAGCCCGTCGGCACCGGGCCGCTCGACCGAGTCGGCAACGCCGACCTGGTCCGGGGCATCGCCGACGCGTTGTCCGTGGCCCGGATGGTCGACGAGATGACCCCGTCCACGGCGGTCTTCGAGGCGATCATCGCCGCCTGCACCCGGCTCTTCGACCACTACCACTGGCTCGGCGAACGCGAGCTGGGCGATCTGCGCACCCCGCTCTCCGAGGTACGCGCCACCGCCGAGCAGGTGCTGGACGAGTACGAGTCCGTGCAGGCCCTCACCGCGCAGGCCGCGGCGGCCGTCGACGAGGCCGACGCCGCGACGACGTCTCTCATCCGCCGGGCCCGCGGTGAGGTGCCGACCACCACCGACGCCTGGATCCGGCAGCTCGCCACACTGCGCCAGGCCCAGGGCCGCGTCGTGACCCTGCGCGAGGTGCGGTACGTCGACCTGTCCCGCCTCGACGGCCTGGAGCACGAGCTCGCCGCCGAGGTGGACTCCACCGCACGGCGGGCCGTCGAGTTCCTGCAGCGTGAGGACGCGTTCGCGGGTTACCAACAGTCGGTGGAGCAGCTCGTCGCCGACGCGGCCGGGATCGCCACGGTGGCCGAGGCGGCGCCGGTCGGCGAGCGGCTGACCGAGCAGGCCGATGGTCTCCAGGTGGTCACCGACGTGGTGGGCGGCCTCGACATCGCCGACGCCACCGTGCGGATCGCGATCCTGGAACGGATCGGCGAGGTGCTCGGCGGGGTCAACCGCGCCCGGGCCACCCTCGACTCGCGCCGGCGCGAGCTCGCCGCGGTCGAGGGACGGGCCGCGTTCGCCGCCGAGTTCGCCCTGCTCGGCCAGTCGGTGACCGCCGGACTGTCCGCCGCGGACACCCCGGAACACAGCGACGAGCAGGTCGCCAAGCTGATGCTGCAGGTCGAGGCGCTGGAGTCGCGGTTCGGCGACTTCGACGACTTCGTGGACCAGCTCAGCGCGAAGCGGTCCGAGGTCTACGAGGCCTTCGCCGCCCGTCGCCAGGCCCTGCTGGACGACCGTGCCCGGCGTGCGGACCGGCTGGTCGACTCGGCGCAGCGCACCCTGGCCAGCGTGCAGCGCCGGGTGGCCGGGCTGGCCACGCTCGACGAGGTCAACACCTACTTCGCCACCGATCCGATGGTCGGCAAGCTGCGGTCGGTCGCGGGCGAGCTGCGTACCCTCGGGGACACCGTCCGGGCCGAAGAGCTGGACGGGCGGGTCAAGGCGGCCCGGCAGGAGGCCGGCCGGTCCCTGCGCGACCGGCTCGACCTGTACGGCGAGGGTGGCAACACCATCCGCCTGGGCCGTCACACGTTCGCGGTGAACACCCAGGCCATCGACCTGACGCTGGTGCCGGACGGGCCCGACCTGGCGTTCGCCATCACCGGCACCGACTACCGGTCGCCGGTCCGCGACGAGTCGTTCCTGGCCACCAGGCCGTTCTGGAACCAGACCGTCGTCTCCGAGACTTCGGCGGTCTACCGCGGTGAACACCTCGCCGCGGCGCTGCTGGCCGACGACCCGGCCGGGGTCACGACGGCCGCCGCTGACGGCACCCTGCTCACCGTCGTCCGCCGCGCCGCCGAGGCCCGGTACGACGAGGGTTACGAGCGGGGTGTGCACGACGCCGACGCCGCCCTGATCCTCGATGCGCTGGTGCGGCTGAGCGTCGCGGCCGGTCTGCTGCGTTATCCCGGTGCGGTCCGGGCCGAGGCGCAGCTGTTCTGGGCGTTCGGTGAGGGCGACAAGCAGGCGTGGGCGCGTCGCGCGGCGTCGCTGATCCGCGCGCGGGAGATGTTCGGCTCGGCCGGCGCAGCCCTGCCCGAGCTGTGTGCCGAGCTGAGCGCGGCCGCCGGTGCAGACGCGCTGGTCGGCGAATATCTCGTCGAGGAGTTGGCGAGCACACCGGCCGGATTTGTGACCAGCGCCGGCGCCCGCACGCTGGTCGAGCGGTTCCACCGGGCGCTGGGCAGCGGTCCGGCCGCGGCCGCCCGGGACTACGCGGACGACCTGCGGGCGCTAGCCGACGACCTCGGCTCGCGGCGCCAGCTCGTGACCGCGTGGCTGACGGCGTTCCTGGCCGCACAGCCGGACGCCGGAGCCACCGACGACCTCGCCGAGGCCGTCGCCCTCGAACTCACCGGGACGGCGCTGACCAGGCACGACTCGGCTGCCGCGCTGGCCACGACCGTCGAGGGCCTCCTCGGTACGCATCCCCGCATCGCCGACCGCAAACTCGAGGTGCGGCTCGACGAGGTGCTCACCCGCACACGGGAGTTCCGGGCCACGGCGGTTCCGGCGTACCGGGCGTACCAGAAGCAGCGGACCGCGCTGGCCGCAGCCGAACGTGAGCGGCTGCGGCTGGACGAGTTCAAGCCGGGCGTGATGAGCGCCTTCGTCCGCAACCGGCTGCTGGACGAGGTCTACCTGCCGCTGATCGGCGACAACCTCGCCCGCCAGCTCGGTGCGGCCGGCGACGCCAAGCGCACCGACCAGTCCGGCCTGCTCCTGCTGATCTCCCCGCCCGGCTACGGCAAGACGACGCTGATGGAATACGTCGCCAACCGCCTCGGCCTGGTCCTCGTCAAGGTCAACGGCCCGGCACTCGGTCACGACGTGACCTCGCTGGACCCCGCCGAAGCCCCCAACGCGACGGCACGGCAGGAGATCGAGAAGATCTCGTTCGCGCTCGAGATGGGCAACAACGTCCTGCTCTACCTGGACGACATCCAGCACACGTCACCGGAGCTGCTGCAGAAGTTCATCTCGCTCTGTGACGCCCAGCGCCGCATGGAAGGCGTCTGGGAAGGCCGCACCCGCACGTACGACATGCGGGGCAAACGGTTCGCCGTGTGCATGGCCGGTAACCCGTACACCGAGAGCGGTCAGCGTTTCCGTATCCCCGACATGCTGGCGAACCGTGCCGACGTGTGGAACCTCGGTGACGTGCTCTCCGGCCGTGACGACATCTTCGAAATGTCGTACCTGGAGAACGCCCTCACGTCGAACACCGTGCTGGCGCCGCTCTCGTCCCGGGACCGCGCGGACCTGCCGCTGCTCGTCCGGCTCGCCGAAGGTGACGAGTCGGTGCGGCCGGACCGGCTCAGTCACGCGTACTCCGCCACCGAGCTGGAACAGATCCTGTCGGTGCTGCGCAAGATGCGCCGCGTCCAGCGGGTCGTGCTGCGCAACAACCAGGCGTACATCGCGTCGGCCGGGCAGTCGGACTCCGGGCGCGTCGAGCCGCCGTTCAAGCTCCAGGGCTCGTACCGCAACATGAACAAACTGGCCGAACGCATCGTCTCGGTGATGAACGACGCCGAGCTCGAAACGGTCATCGACGACCACTACCGCGGCGAGGCGCAGACCCTGACGACGGGCGCCGAGGCCAACCTGCTGAAACTGGCGGAGCTGCGGGGCCGGCTGACGCCCGAGCAGGCCGAACGCTGGGCCGACGTCAAGGCCGCCTTCCTGCGCGACCAGGCCCTGGGTGGCGCCGCCGACGACCCTATGGCCCGCGCAGTGGGCGCGGTCGGTCTCCTCGCCGACCGCGTAGGCGACGTCGAGAAGGCCATCACCAAGTTCTCCGACAAGGGCTGAGAGGTTCCTGGAGGTGGTCGTGAGGACCTTCAACTACACCCAGACCCGGGGGTCTGCAGAACACCGCGGAGAGGCCCCCACACCACTGAAATCGGGCCCGCAAAACATCGCGTAGCCCCAACTTCCTTTGCAGCTGGCCCACAACGCACCGTAAAGCCCCAACATCCTTGAAGTCGGGCCTACAGAACACCGGGAAGGCCCAACTTCGAGGAAGTCGGGCCTACAGAACACCGCGGTGGCCCAACTTCGAGGAAGTTGGTCCCACAAAGCGCCGCGGAGGCCCAACTTCGAGGAAGTCGGGCCTACAGAACACCGCGAAGGCCCAACTTCGAGGAAGTTGGGCCTGCAGAGCGCCGCGGTGGCCCAACTTCGAGGAAGTTGGGCCTGCAGAGCGCCGCGGTGGCCCAACTTCGAGGAAGTTGGGCCTGCAGAGCGCTGCGAAGGCCCAACTTCAAGGAAGTTGCGTGCCCCCGTTAACGCCCGCGACGCACGGCAGGCAGTGCGGAGGGAGCCGCGCGGAGTGCGCATGCGTGAAGTGCAGATCGCGAGATGGTCGAGCGAATCAGCGCCTGCCGTTATCACTACGGCAGTTGAGGCGTAGGCGCTCAGTCCTGGGAGCGGAGCAGGGACGGGTTGTCGCGGAGGAGGGCGGCGAGGCGCTTGGCGGCCATCTCCGTCTCCTCGGTGTCGACCCGCAGGGGGATCGGCTCCGGCAGGGGCGCGGGCATGCCCCGCTGCTCCGGGTAGGCCTGCTCGGCGGCGCGCTGGGCGGCGCTCGGCTCCTCCGGGGCGCGGTGCTGCTCGGCGTGGATGCGGCGGGTCGTCTGCGGCGGGACCTCCGGCGGCGGGGTCGCGGCGAACGGGTGCGGCGCGAAGGTCTCCTCGGCGCGGGGTGCCGGTGGCTCGTCGTAGCGGTCGTAACCGCCGTCCGGCGAGGGGTAGTGGAGCCGGCGGGTCTCCTGGCCCGACTCCTGCGGCTGCTCGAAGCTGTAACCCGGCGGCGGAGCGTACGGTTCCGGCTCGTCCAGGTCGATGTCGAAGTCCGCGTGGCGCGGTGACGTCGGTGACGCCTCGGCCACCCGGTCGGCGACGGCGTTGTCCGCGCTGACCTGCACGATGCCGTCCTCGACGACAAAGTGCAGCAGCATCGGGTCGCCGGCGCCCTCGACGCCGACGGTCACGCCGAGCTCAGGGTTGCGGCCGACGACAGCCGCGATCGCCTCGACGAGCTCCGTCACGGCCGGCGGGGTGCCATTGGCCTCCCCCGCGGCGCGGCGGCGCAGCTCGTCGCGGCGCGCAAGCTTGTCCAGCGCGTCGTCCAGTCCGCCTCGCACGTCACCGTCCTCCCGTCACAAGCAGTCGCCCGGTATTACTGTGCCCGTTCGGAGGCCGATTTGGGAACCGGGTACGGAGCGACTCGGCGCACACCTTACGACGATCTCATTTTCATGGCCTTGTCGAGGGCCTGGTCCAGCACGACGAGCAGCGCATCGCGGACCGAGCCCCGGAAGCGGGCGTCGAACTGCAGGATCGGCACGTCCTCGCGGACGGCCAGAGCCCAGCGCACCTCGTCCAGGTTGTAACCGAGCTGTCCGTTGAAGGTGTTGACACCGACGACGAACGGAAGCCCGGCACGCTCAAAGTAGTCCACCGCGGGATAACAGTCATCGATCCGGGTCGTATCGACCACCACGAGTGCCCCGAGGGCGCCCCGGACCAGGTCGTCCCACATGAACGCAAAACGGCTCTGACCGGGCGTCCCGAAGAGGTAGAGCTTCAGCGTCTGGTCGATCGTGACGCAGCCGAAGTCCATGGCGATGGTGGTCGTCGTCTTGCTGGACGCCTGGCCGGGGTCGTCCACGCCGACGCCCTCCATCGTCATCTCCGCCTCGGTGGTCAGCGGGGCGATCTCCGAGATGGCGCCGACGGTCGTCGTCTTGCCGACGCCGAAGCCCCCGGCCACGATGATCTTGACCGGCACCGGAGGTGCGGTCTTCTGCGGCGCGCTGGGTACGCGCGCTGTGCCGACGACTCGCCGGTCATGAAATGGATCGAAGTCCACGGATCACTCGCATGATGGTCTCGGGGTCGGGGAAGTCGTTCTCCAACACGTGAACGTCAAGATGTCCGGCGGCCCTCAGGTCGCCGACGAGAATCCGGGTGACGCCGAGGTGCATCCGGAGCCGGGCGGAGATCTCCGCGACCGACAGCGGGTCACCGCAGAGGTGCACGATCGCCCGCTGCTCGGGCGACAGGCGCGCGGACAACGCGCCGGGATGCGAGCTGACCTGTGTCTCGAGCCCGATGTTCTGGTCGAGACCGGAGACGCGGCCGGACGTGATGACAAACGGCCGCAGTGACGTGGTCTGCTCGCCGGGCGGCCCCGGGGGCGGCGCAGCCGGTGGTGGCGGCTGATATCGCCCTCCGGGGCTGGTGTTGCGCAGAAACGGCCGGACACCTGGCGCCGCCGGGTGTTCCGGGTCGTCGGGGTCGGCCGGATGTCTCACTGCTGGACGGCGTTCTTCAATTCAGCGATGAGGCGCGGACTGAGGGCGCCACCGGCGCGCGTGGCGAAGAGCGTCATCTCGTACGCCAGGGTGCCGAGGTTGGCCGTCCGGTCGGCGATGACACCGAGCACGGAGCCGGCGCTGATCGCGGTCACCAGCAGGTACCCGTCGGCCATGTCGATGATGACGCGGTTGAGGCTGCCCAGGTTGTACCAGCTGGCGGCGCCGCCGGAGAGGCTGGTCAGACCCGAGACGACCGCCGCGAGGCGCTCGGCGTTGGGCCGGTCCTTGATCGCGGACATGGCCATCAGCAGACCGTCGGAGGAGACGGCGATCGCTTCGACAACTCCCGCGGTGCCGGACGTGAACGAGTCCAGCAGCCAGTTGAAGGTCTTCGCCTCCGCGCTCAGCTGAGACTGCGCGTAGTCGCGACCGTTGCCGGTGTCGGTGGAGTAGGGGGAAGTCATCGCGGTTGTCCCTCTGGTAGTGGCTGCGTTTCACTCAAGGCGCGGGCGACGCCGAACTCGAACTGCTCCATCGAGGCCCGGGCGGCTTCCGGGTCGAGGGGCTGGGCCGGCGAGGCCACCGGTACCGGGTTCATCGGGGGATCGGTGACCGGCAGGGTGGCACCCGGAACCCGGCGCGTCAGCGGCGGATGTCCGGCGGCGGGCGGCGAGGACATGTCCTGCTCGATGACGTCCCACTGGGCGCGGGACACCCCCGCCTCGAAGGCGTCGAACGCCTCCCGTGCGGCCAGCGCGTCGTCCGAGGTGGGCGGCGTCGCGGGCAGCTTGGGTCCGGTCTCGACCGGAAGCTGGTTGCCCGGCACGCGGCGGCGCAGCGGGCCGGAAGGAGAGCCGTTGCGCGTCTCCGGGCTCGTACGCTGCTGCGGCACCGGATTGGGCGGCACAGGCGCCTCGAACCGCTGCGGCTGCGGCGGACGCTGGTACGCCTCCGGCGCGGTCCGCTGGTGCGGGATCTGGATGGCGTCCGGGGGCGCCGACATGACGATGGGTCCTTCGACGACCATCGGCGGCTCGGGTTCGGTGTACCGGCCGGCCGACGGCAGCTCGGGGGCCGCCGGGAAGCGCCCGGCCACCGGCGTACCGGTGTCGTAAGCAGCTGGGACCTCGTAGGCCGGCTGCTGCTCGTGGTAGCTGCTCGGGCCCGCTTCCAGTGCCGGCGTTCCGGCGCGGACGGGTGCGAACGCGTTCCAGGACCGGCCGGCCTCGAGGGTCTTCGTGGCCCGGTGCAGGACGTTCGCGTCGAACGGCTGGGCGCTGCCCGGCACCGACCGGCCGGACGTGCCGGCGATCAGCGGCGTGAACTCGGTGTGGTGGCTGGGCACGGTCGCGTGGATCGGACCGGCGGGCATGCCCGGCAGCGGCTCGCGGGGTGCCACCAGGTGGGCCGGGCCCAGGTCGATCCAGGCCGTGACACCACCTTCGGGAGTGTCCGTGAGGGTGACCTCGATGCCGTGCCGCCGGGCGAGGCGGCCGACCACGAAGAGGCCGAGCACCTCACTGGGCGCGAGGTCGAGGCGCTCGCGGCGGGTCAGCCGGGCGTTCTCCTCGGCGAGGCGCTCGGGCGCCAGTCCGAGGCCCTGGTCGATGATCGCGAGGCGGGCGCCGCCACGCAGCTCCGCGGCGGTGACCGTGACGCGGGTATGCGGCGGGGAGAACGACGTCGCGTTCTCCATCAGCTCGGCGAGCAGCAGGGTCAGGTCGGCCAGGACGGCCGGCACGACCACGATCTCCTCGGGCACGTCGACGTCGACGCGGGTGTAGTCCTCGATCTCACCGAGGGCGAGGCGGACGACGTCGGACAGCGCCAGCGGCGCCATGTGGTCGTTCGCACCGACGGCACCGGAGAGCACGACCAGGCTGGACGCGTTCCGGCGGAGACGGCTGGACATGTGGTCGAGGCGGTACAGCTCCCGCAGGCGGTCACTGTCGGTCTCGCGGCGTTCCAGGTTGTCGATCAGGGCCAGCTGGCGGCCGACGAGGTTCTGGGTGCGCCGGCCGACGTGACCGAACATCTGGGCGACGTTGCGGCGGCCGAGGACCTGGCGTTCCACCAGCCGGGCCGCGGTGGTCTGCACCCGGTCGAAGGCGCGGGCGAGGTCACCGATCTCGTCGCGGGCCTGCACGTCGACGGGGTCGAGGCGGATCGGCCGGGCGTGTTCGGCGTCGTCGTCGGCCACTCTTTCGAGCTCGGCCTCGGCGGCACGGGCGATGCGGTCGGCGGAGAACGTCAGGCGGCGCAGCGGGCGGGCGACCGCCCGGGCCATCAGCAGCGACAACGCGATCACCAGCAGCAGCAGGACCAGCGCGCCACCACCGACGTAACCGGCGGTGCGCAGGGCGCTGTCGCGGTTCCGGGTCACGGCGACGTCCACGTCCGCGGCGACCCGCTTCTCCACGAAGCCACCGAGCACGATGACGGACCGCAGGGACGGGAACAGCGTCTGGATGTTGAGCAGCTTGACGGCCGATTCCGGGTTGGTCGCCGCCTCGGTCAGGAAGCGGTTGCCGACGCGGGACGCGAACGCCTCCTGGGCACCCAGGTAGAGCTTGTACTGGGTGTCCGTGAAGTACGGCTGCGCGTTGATGATGATCAGCTGGAGCTGCACCAGCGTGGAGTAGAAGAGACCGACCAGGCCGGCGTTCTTGGTGACCACGGCGCTGGTCAGGTAACCCGACGCCTGGCTGATCATGTCGTCACTGCGTAGGGCCTGCTCGAGGGCGTAGATCTGCCGGCCCGACGAGGTGGTCAGGTCGGCGTTCTGGGCCAGCGCGAGAGCGTTGATGATCGGCGTGATCACCGCGGTGAACTCGGTGACGATCAGGTCGGGCCGGATGGTCCGGTTGATGACGCCGGCCCGGGTGCTGTCGAGCTTCTTGAGGTCGTCGACCGCGGCGCGGAGACCAGCAGAGATCGGCTGGTCGAGGTGCTTCAGGCCGGTGATGCGGTCGGTCGCCCGGGCGCTCTGCACGACGAGCTCCGGCGCCTGGACCAGGCCGAAGAGGTAGCCGACGGAGAGCAGACGCTCCTCCTGGAGCTCCTGCACCGCCGAACCGACCTGCGTAGCCAGCTCGACCGCGTCGGACGTCTTCTGGGCGTCGCGGGCGGCGTCGACGCGGTTGACGACGATCGGCACCGCGAGGGCGATGACACCGATCAGGGGCACGAGGACCAGCAGCGTGAGCTTGCCGAGGATGCGGAACCTACCGAAGAGCACCGGATCGCTCCCGCCGTGTCGGGTTGGCCTCGCCGTACGCCGGCGCCGGGGCGCCGAGGTCACGCCGGCCGGGGTCGGAGCCGGTGGGGCCCACGGTCATGTCCCGGGTGCTCTCGCCCGGCCGGGTGCCGGTGCTGCGGCGCCGGCGGCCGGTCAGCGGCACGATCACCGCGGCGATCGTGAGCAGGACCGCAGCGCCGGCCGCGGCCAGCGCCACCAGCGTCTGGGTGTCGAGGTCGTCGAGCCGGTCGTCGAGCAGGGCCGTCATCTCGCGGGAGACGATGCCGGACAGGTTCGACAGCGAGACCTGCAGCTGGCTCTGCGCCGTGGCCATGGTCGCGGTGTTCGGCACGCCACCGAGGTTGGCGCCACGGGTCAGCGACTCGACCCCGCGGCGGAACGAGTCCAGGCCGCTCACGAGGTTGCCACTGAGCGTCGTGCTGTTGGTGTCGTCGACCGCGGACTGGAGGTTGTCGGTGAGGCTGTTGACCGCGAGGTTGACCGACTGCACGGCGGCGCCGAACTGCGGGCCGAGCACCGACTGCAGCTGCGCGTTGCCCTTGGCGACCAGCTGGCTGAGGTCGCCCATGCGGCTGACCTGCACGACCGCGGCCGGCAGGTCGATCGCGACGGCCTGCTGGAGGTGCGAGATGTCGTTGTCGGGGTCGCGCACGAGCTCGGAGTTGTTGCGCACGGCGCTGTAGAGGGCGAGCGAGAGGTCGGTGACCTCGACGTGCGCCTGGAAGACGATCAGTGGGCTGCCCGTCACCTTCGGCAGCTGTTCGATCTTCTGCCGCAGACCGGTCCAGCGTTCGCGCGTGCTCAGGTCCTCACCGAGGCGCTGGTCGACGGCGGCGACGCCGTTGACCGCGGCCGTCAGCGAGCCCGGCGCGGCCGAGACACCCGCCAGCGCCGAGGACTGCGCCTCGGCCAGCGCGCTGACCAGGGGGGCCAGGGCGGAGATGTACTCCACGCCCTGCTTCTCGCGCTTCGCGCTGTCCCGCTCGTCGGAGATGGTGCCCCAGACGCGGGCGAAAAGGATCGCCGCCGGGACGAGTATCAAGACCGTCAAAACAGCCGTGAGCGCAGGACGCGTACGGGTTCGCCGGTTGTCCACCGAGACTGACATTGCCAATTCCTCCGCCATGCATCCGCGATAGACCGTTTTGGCGGCTACCCTCCGTAGCCGAGCGGGCGCACCGATCCGGGTCAATCTATCCGAGAAATAATCATGCGACCCCTTTCCAAGGGTCAGAGTTGTCTCGGCTGATCGGGGGATACGCCTAGCGGCCGGAGTGGTTGTACGAGGTCGGCGAGACCGGCCCCCAGCAGCGCCGGAACGCAAAGTTTCGTATTACTCACGAGTATTGGGCGGCAAGCGCGGCCAGCGCTTCTCCGAGCCGAATTGGCGGCCTTCGGTGTCACTGAGAGCGTTCCACAATGGAATAGTGCGGCGCCGTCCCGCATCATCACCGTTTGGTAACGAACACATTACGTAGCGCTAAAATGACACGCAGAGTAATGAGACGGACACGCTGTCCGTCTCGCGATGCGGACGAATTCATGAGACAGCCCGCCCGGCGGAGGGCCGGGCGGGCTGTTCTGACCAGGGCGGATCGAGCGCTCAGAGGCGGTCGAGGGCCTTACGGAGCGGATCGAGACCCAGGGCTCCAAGATCGAGCGCGGTGCGGTGGAACGTCTTGAGGTCAAAATCGGCACCCTGACGGGCCCGGGCGTCGTCCCGGGCCTGCAACCAGATGCGCTCGCCGATCTTGTAGGACGGTGCCTGCCCCGGCCAGCCGAGGTACCGCTTCCACTCGAAGCGCAGCACCTCCTCGTCCATCCGGGTGTGCGCCCGCAGGAACTCCCAGCCCAGCTCGGGCGTCCAGCGCTCACCGGGGTGGAAGCCGAACGGGTTGTCGCGGGGAATCTCCAGCTCCAGGTGCATGCCGATGTCCACGATCACCCGGCTGGCCCGCAGCGCCTGACCGTCGAGCATCCCGAGCCGGTCGCCCGGGTCGGCGAGATAACCGAGGTCGTCCATCAGGCGCTCGGCGTACAGGGCCCAGCCCTCGCTGTGGCCCGAGCAGAAGCAGAGCAGCCGCTGCCAGCGGTTGAGCAGCTCGGCGCGGTAGATCGTCTGCCCGATCTGCAGGTGATGGCCGGGCACACCCTCGTGATAGACGGTGGTCACCTCACGCCAGGTGGAGAACTCCGTCTGCCCCTCGGGAACAGCCCACCACATCCGGCCCGGGCGGCTGAAGTCCTCGCTCGGTGCGGTGTAGTAGATGGCGCCGTCGCTGGTCGGCGAGAGGCAGCACTCGATGGCGCGGACGGGGTCCGGGATGTCGAAGTGGGTGCCGTTGAGCTCGGACACCGCCTTGTCGGCCAGCGCCTGCATCCAGTCGCGAAATGCCTCTTTACCCGGGATGCGCCGGGCGGGGTCGGCGTCGAGCACCGCCACCGCCTGGTCGACGCTCGCGCCCGGGCCGGCGATCTCCGCGGCGACGATGCGCATCTCCCGCTCGAGCCGGGCCAGCTCCTCGAAACCCCACGCGTACGTCTCGGCCTGGTCGACGCGGGCACCGAGGAAGTACTGCGAGGCGCGGGAGTACAGCTCCTCACCCGCGGCCTGCTTCTCGCGGCCGAGCGGGGCCAGCTCCGTACGCAGGAAGTCACCGAAGCCCGCGGTCGCGGCGGTCGCGGCAGCGGCATTGCGCTGCAGCTCCGTCGCGAGGGCTCCGTCGGCGGTGAGCCCGTCGGCGAGGCGGTGGAAGAAGTTGTCACGGTTCGGATCGGTCCAGGCCGCGCACTGCTCGGCGACCTCGACCATCTGCACGCTCGCGCTGACGTTGCCCTTGGCGGCCTGGTCGAGCAGCGTCCGCCGGTATTGGTCGAGAGCGTGCGGGAAGGCCGCGAGGCGGGCCGAGATGTTGGCGACCGCCTGCTCGCCCTGCGTCGGCATGAGGTCGAAGACCATGCGCAGCTCGTGCACCGGGCTGGAGATCACGTTGAGACCGCTGGCCACGTCACCGGCGTCGAGCCGGGCGAGCTCGAGGCCGAGGCGTTCCATCATCGCGTCCTTGGCGACGTTCTCGCGCTCGGTCTCCGGCTCGACCGGATCCAGCTCCGCCAGGGTGCGCCGGGTCAGCTCGGCGTGCGCCTCGAAACCCTCCGGCGACAGGTCGTCGAGTTTGTCGTCGTGGTCGGGCACCCCGATGAAGGTGGCGCCGGCCGGATTGAGCGGCGTCCACTCGTCGACGTACCGGTTCGCGAGGTCATCAATCTGTCCCACGGGCCGACACTACTGCTCCTGATTCCCCGGCGCGTGCCCAGCGGTCCACTCCAGCAGGCGGTCGGCCGGCCAGGCATTCACCACCCGATCCACCGGTACGCCGCAGAGCGCCGCCCGCTCGCACCCGAAGCGCTGCCAGTCGAGCTGGCCCGGGGCGTGCGCGTCGGTGTCGATGCTGAAGAGGCAGCCGGCCTCGACGGCCACGGTGAGCATCCGTTTCGGCGGGTCGAGACGGTCCGGCCGAGAGTTGATCTCCACTGCCTTGCCGTGCTCGGCACACGCGGCCAGCACCTTCTTCACGTCGAAGTCGCTCGGCGGCCGGGTGCGGCCGGCGCGGTGTCCCTTGTCGCCGGCGCCGCTCGCGGAGACCTTCCGCCCGGTGAGGTGCCCGAGGATGTCGAGGTGCGGGTTGGCGATCGCGGCCAGCATCCGCCGGGTCATCTTGGCCGAGTCGTCGCGCAGGTTGCTGTGCACCGAGCCGACCACCACGTCCAGCCGGGCCAGCAGCTCGTCCTCCTGGTCGAGCGAGCCGTCCGCGAGGATGTCGACCTCGATGCCGGTGAGGATGCGGAAGCCCTCGGGCAGGGCGTCGTTCACTTTGGCCACATGGTCGAGTTGCTTGCGCAGGCGTGCGGCAGTCAGGCCGTTGGCGACCGTCAGCCGGGGTGAGTGGTCGGTGAGCACCAGATATTCGTGGCCCAGCTCGACGGCGGCGAGGGCCATCTCCTCGATCGGCGAACCACCGTCCGACCAGTCCGAATGCGCGTGGCAGTCACCGCGCAGGGCCTCGCGCAGAGCGGCCGCCGCACCCTGGAGGTCGGTGCCTTCCGTGGACTCGACGCGACGCAGGTAGGCCGGCTCCTCGCCGTTCAGCGACTCGGTCACGCAGCGCGCGGTGACGTCGCCGACACCCTGGAGCTTGGCCAGGGTGCCCGCCTCCACACGCTCCCGCAACTCCGCCGCGGGCAGGGCGGCGACGGTCGCGGCCGCGGACCGGAACGCCTTCACGCGGTACGTCGCCTCGTTTGCGCGTTCCAGCAGGAAGGCGATGCGCCGCAGGTCAGCGACCGGATCACGGGATGCCATGCCGTCAGACTAGATCGATTCCGGCACCGCGGGGAACGAGGTTGCCGGGCCGTGCCGGATTAAGGTCGGCGCATGCGGACGATCGACTGGGCTGACGGTGCCATCGAGATCATCGACCAGACGGCGTTGCCGGGTGAGCTGAGGATTCTGAAGCTCACCGAGGTGGCCGACCTGGTCGCGGCGATCCGGTCCCTGGCTGTCCGGGGTGCACCCGCGCTCGGTGTGGCCGGCGCGTTCGGTGTGGCGCTGGCCGCCCGGCAGTTCACCGGCGACGAGCGAGGGCTGGCCGACGCGGTGCACGCCGTGGAACACGCCCGTCCCACGGCCGTGAACCTCGCCCGCGGAGCTCGCCGGGTCGCGGCCCTGATCCCGGCCGGTCCGGAGGCGGTGCTGGCCGAGGCGTGCGCCGTGCGCGACGAGGAGATCGCGGCCTCGGCCGCGATGGCCATCCTCGGCGCCGACCTGATGGTCGAGCTGTGCGGCGAACGCCCCCGGCTGCTGACCCACTGCAACACCGGCGGGCTTGCGGCCGTGACCGGGGGTACGGCGCTCGGCGTGGTCACCGAGCTGCACCGCCGGGGCGCGCTCGCGGGTGTGATCGCCAGTGAGACCCGGCCGCTGCTGCAGGGTGCGCGGCTGACCGCCTGGGAGCTCGGCGAGGCGGGGATCGACTTCCGCGTGGCGGTCGACTCGGCCGGGCCGTTCCTGCTGGCCCGGGGTGAGGCCGACGCCGTGATCCTGGGCGCCGACCGGATCTGCGCGAACGGCGACGTGATCAACAAGATCGGCAGTTACGCCCACGCCCTCGGCGCGCGCCGGGCCGGACTGCCGTTTGTCGTGGTCGCCCCCGAGTCGACAGTGGACCTGGAGACACCGGACGGCGACGCGGTCGAGATCGAGGACCGGGGCGCGGCCGAGATCACCGGCTATTCGCACGCGGTGAACCCGGCCTTCGACGTGACACCGCACGACCTGGTCACCGCGATCGTGACGGACCAGCGGGTGATCCGCCTCGACCGCGGCGAGAAGCTCTAGACGGCGGGCTTCCAGGGCTTCATCCACGGCGACTCGGGCCAGCCCTCGGCCGCGGCCATCAGCGGGTACGCCGTACCGCCGTCGACGGCCTCGCGGATGATGTCGGCGTGCCCGGCGTGCCGGGCCGTCTCCTGGATCAGGTGCAGCAGTACCCAGCGCACCGACCAGTTGTCCAGGTCCTTCGGGTTCCACGGCATCGAGTGGTCGACCGGCACGTCCTGGCCGAGGTCGGCGATCTCCGCGATGGTCTTCTCCGTCCGGGCGGCCACCCGGTCGTAGTCGGCGAAGACGTCGTCGATCGTCTCGCCGTCCTCGAGCACGAAGTTCTTGGCGTAGGCGTTGTAGTCCACCTCGCGGGGCTCGCGGCGGACCGTGTCGATCCAGCCCTCCTCGGTCGACGAGCAGTGCTTGATCAGTCCGCCGACCGTGAGCTCGCTGGCCGTCGGCGCCGCGCGGAGCTGCTCCGGACTGAGCCCGTACGCCGTGAGCCTGAGCACGTACCGCATCTGGGTGAGGTACGCGAGCAGACCGTCCCGCTCGTTGGCGATGGCACCGACCTGACCAGGCATGACCTGTCTCCTGTCCCTGTTTGCTGAAGCTGTACGCCCAGCCTAGGGAAGATTGCGGTCAGTTCCCGGCCGTAATTCCGCTGATGCTGTCCCCATCGACCGCCGTGACCCAGCCGCCAGCCCGGCCCAGCGCCAGCAGCGCCCCAGCGTCCACCGGCAGCTCGACCGGTGAGCCGGGTACGGGCGGCCAGGCCTGCCGCAGCTCGGTGGCGGGCCGGAGCCGTTCGGTGAGCGTGGTGATCGCCTCCGCCCCGTGCAGGTCCTTGTCGTAGCGCTCCAGATCGCCGATGACCCCGGCCAGCACCTCGCGCACGGCATCGGCGTTGCCGCCGCACATCGCCGCGATCAACTCGGGCCGGGTGCCCGCCACGCGGGTGCCGTCGCGGAACGAGCCGGCCCCGAGCGTGGCCGCCAGCGGGTTGCCCTCCAGCAGGGCGGCCAGCGCGGCCGCGAGCAGGTGCGGCACGTGGCTGATCTGGGCCACCGCACGGTCGTGCTCGGCGGCGGTGACCGGCACGATGCGAACCCCGAGCGGCAGGAACAGTGCGGCCAGGCTGAGCCAGTCGGCCACGTCGGTGGTCCCGGGTTCCAGGCACAGGACCCACGCGCAGCCGTCGAAGAGGGACGGGTCGGAGGCGCGGAAACTCGACGACTCCTTGCCCGCCATCGGGTGCCCGCCGACAAACCGGTGGCCCTTCAGCAGGTCGCGGACCGGGCCCTTGACCGAGGTGACGTCGGTGATCAGTCCTGGGTGGCCCTCCAGCTCCGCCAGCACGTCCGGAAGGGCCGGCAACGGCACGGCCAGCACCACCACCTCGGCACCCGCGGCGGCCTCGGCCACGGAGTCGGCCACGTGCCAGGCGCCCTTGACCGCGATGGTCCGCGTCTCCGGATCGGCCACCCGCGGTGCATCCGCGGCCTTGGCCAGCGCCCGCGCCGCCTCACGCGTCTCCGCCTCGAGGTCGTACCCGGTGACGGTGTGCCCATGAGCGGCCAGCGCCCGGAGCAGGGAGCCGCCGATGAGACCGAGACCGATGACTGCGACCTTCACGCCGGAGACTCTTGCACACCCGACCGGGATCAGCCGTACGGACGTGTCGCTTTTGGTCCGTTTCGCCACTAGGTCGTCATGATCACGGCGTTTACGTTGATCACATGACGTACGGGGGCAAATTCGGCACGGTCATCGGGATCGTGGCCACGATGGTTGCGGTCCTCGCGACCCCGGCACAGGCGGCGCCCTCCGAGACGCCGGACGCGGTGCCGGGATTCAACGGAACGGTGCTGACGGTCGCCTACTCCGGCACGACGGTCTACATCGGCGGCGACTTCACCTCCGCGATCGTCAAGGGCAAACTCGTGAAGCGAACCCGCCTCGCCGCCGTCAACGCCGTGACCGGTGAACTGCTGCCCTGGGCGCCCACCGCGGACGGCCGGGTCAAGGCGCTGGCGGTCAGCGGCTCGTCCGTCTACATCGGCGGCGACTTCGGCAGCGTCAGCGGGCAGAAACGCGACAGCCTGGCCCGGCTCGACGCCCGCAGCGGCGCGCTGTCCAGCACCTTCAAGCACACGATCGACGGCCGCCCCTACGCCCTGACCGCGGGCAATGGCCGGCTCTACCTGGGTGGATCGATCACCAGGGTCAACGGCTCCACGCGTACGCGGCTGGCCGCATTTGACCTGGCCACCGGCATGCTGGACAGCAAGTGGAAGCCCACGGCCGACGATCAGGTCGAAGCAGTGACCTTCGGCGGCGGACGGGTCTACGCCGGCGGAAAGTTCCACAAGGTCAACGGCACCAGCGGTTACGACCGTCTGGTGGCGCTCGACCCCACCGCCGCGAAGATCGTCACGGGCTTCAAGCCCAGACCGCCGGTCATCACCTTCGCCATCGCGGTCACCAGCGGCGGCGTCTACACCGCGAGCGGCGGCCAGGGCGGCACGGCCAACGCCTACAGCCTCGCCGGGGTCAAACGCTGGTCGTCGGCCTTCGACGGGGACGCGCAGGCGATCGGCGTGCTGGGAGACACCGTTTACGTCGGAGGGCACTTCGACGAGGCCTGCCGCACGGCCCGGACGGGCGCGCAGGGCAGTTGCCTCGACGGCGCCGACGACCGCGTGAAACTCGCGGCGCTGGCAGTCAACGACGGCCACCTGCGCGACTGGACCGCCGACGGCAACGGTGTCGAAGGTGTGCTCGCGCTGGCGGTCAGCACCAGCCTCGGCGCGATCGCCGCCGGTGGCGCTTTCACCACGATCGACGGGCAGGCACAGAAGCGGTTCGCGCAGTTCAGCTGAGACTTTCCTCGCACCGCGGGGCCGCATTCCTTTGGGCGGGGGATGCGGCCCCGTCCCGTCGTCAGGCCTTGCAGTTGTGGGCCTTTTTCCAGGACGCGACCTTGGCGGCCGGGCTCTTGTTGCCGTTCTTGCGCCACGAGGTCAGGTAGGTGGCCGGCCAGACCACGCCGCGGCGGACCTTCCAGTCGCCGGTCTTGGCGCACGGCGGGGAGATGCCGTAGTGCAGGTGGCAGACGTTGTTGGCATTGCCGGTGCGGCCGACCTTGCCGACCTGCTGGCCCGCCTTGACCCGGACACCCGCCTTGATCCCGGACTGGATCTTGCTCAGGTGCGAGCCGTAGTAACGCACACCGTCGTCGCCGAGGATCGAGACAGAGAGGCCGCCGTTCTTCGGGCCGTCCGGCGCACCCTTGACGTACTCGTCCTTGCGGCTCACCTCGAGCACCACGCCGCTGGTCGTCGCGACCGCGGGCTTACCGCAGTCGGCGAAGATGTCGGTCGCCGGATATTTCGAGTGCGTCGGGTGGAACGCCACGTTCGACGCCTTCACCGGGAACACGTACTTCACGCTCACCGGGGCGGACTTGGGCTTCTGGGCCGGCGTCGACTTCTTCGGTGTCGCCGACGCGGTCACCGTGCCCGCCGGAGCCTTCTCCGGGGAGGTGGTGCTGGGCACCGGCTCGGCCGCCGTCTGCGACGGCACCACGAACTCCGGTGTCGCAGCCGCGGTCGGCGAGTCGCCGGGCGTGCCGCAAGCGGCGAGGGAGAACGCCGCGACGGTCAGGACCGAGAGGGTACGCAGGGAAAGCACCGAGCCATCCTGGCAGAAGTCATCCATCGGCGCTGACCCGCCGAGGCTGGATAGGCTGAGGTGGCTCGGGTCGCGTACCGGATGGAGAGCGAGATGGCGGAACAGCACGGGTCCTGGCCCGGCACGGCGCAACCGCCCGCCGGCTGGCTGCCGGGGCGGTCGCAACTGCCCGCTGGTCTGCCACCGGGGCCGCCGCCGCGGCCGGTCTACCGCGAGCCGAACCCGATCACCGTCGCCCCGCTGCTCTCGGGCCTGGGCGCGACCCTGGTGTGGTTCGCCCTCTTCGGGGCCATCGGCCGGGACCTCCTCACCTATGCCTGGTGGACGGTCGCCGCCGCGATCTCCGCCTGGATCGTGGCGACAGTGCTCGCGGTGCTCGGCGACCGCGGTGTGGCCACCGGCGTCGCCCTCGCGAGTGGCATCGGACTGTCGATCGCGACCGGGTTTGTGGCTGTGCGGTGGATCACGACAAGCGACTGGCCGCTGTGGTGAATGTCCAGCTCTGAGCCGTGTTGTCATCGACGAAGTGTGCCCCTGTGGTGGCGGAGAGCACTTGGCCTTGACGAACGCCGAACGGCAAAGCACGCTCGGATTCATGGCCCACGTACCGCAGCGGCTCGACCCCGATCGTCGCCGTCGCCGACTTGAGCTCCTGGCCGCCCTGGCCGATGCGAAGTCCGCCCGCGAGCACAGCCAGCCCCAGCGTCTGCGCGGCGCCCGGCTCCGCGAGCTCATCGCGAACCGCCGCCGCCTGGAGAACTGAGTTCTTGCGGCTTTGACCTCCTTCGGGGCGTGGCGCTGCACTTGCGCCGCGTCAACGGATACCGTCAGGCGCTGAGAACAGAAGTTCCGTGGGGGGATTCGTGTCGACTTTCGCTGCCGCCGTCGCCCGGGGCAAGAACGGCTGGACGGCGTCCGAGCTGGAGCTCACCGGCGCCGCCGATCTCGACGAGGTGGTGGACCGCCTCCGCGACGCCGAGCCGGACGCCGACCTGTCGCTGCTCTTCGTCGAGGCCGACGACCAGTACCTGGTCATCCTGCGCCTCGACGAGGGTGAGGATCTGCGGGTGTTCGGTTCCGACTCGGCGTTCGCCGACGAGTCACGGTTCGGCGCGCTGCTGCTCGCCGACATCGAGACACCGGCACTCGAGATCGACGACCTGGCCGCGCCCCGGCCGGCCGCGGACGACGACGAGGACGACCGGCCCGCCGCCGACCCCGACGCCGACCCGATCGGTGACGTCGAGATCCTGACCGACCTCGGCGTGAGCTCGCACCGCCTGCTCACCCTGTGCGGTCTCGAGGGCATGCTCCCGGCCGACGTGACCGCGGAGATCTGCCAGAAACTCGGCTGCGGCGACGAGCTGGAAGAGCTGCGCGAGATCTGATGCTCCGCCCCCTGCACGAGCAGTGGATGCGGCGGGCCCTGTCCGTCGCGTCCGCCTCGCCGGAGGACGTGCCGGTCGGTGCGGTCGTCTACGCCGCGGACGGCACCGAGCTCGCCGCCGCGGGCAACGAACGTGAACTCACCGGCGACCCGACCGCCCACGCCGAAGTCATCGCCCTGCGCCGCGCCGCCGCCCGCACCGGCAGCTGGCGCCTCGACGGCTGCACCCTCGTGGTGACCCTGGAGCCGTGCACGATGTGCGCCGGCGCCCTGGTGCTCGCCCGGGTGTCCCGGCTCGTCTTCGGCGCCTGGGAGCCCAAGACGGGTGCCGTGGGCTCCCTCTGGGACGTGGTCCGGGACCGCCGCCTGAACCACCGCCCCGAGGTCTACGCGGGCATCCTGGAGACCGAATGCGCCGCGCTGTTGCGGGACTTCTTCCGCCCTAGCTGATCGCCGTGTCCAGGCCGATCTGCACCATGTCCGAGAAACCCTGCTCCCGCTGGGCGGAATCCATCTTGTCGCCCCGCTTGATGTGGTCGCTGACGGTCAGGATCGTCAGCGCCTTGGCCCGGAACCGCGCCGCGATCGTGTAGATGGCCGCGGACTCCATCTCGACCGCGAGCACGCCGTAATCGGCGAGCGTGTCGAAGAGATCCGGCCGGTCCGTGTAGAACGCGTCAGCGGCCAGCACCGACCCCACCCGCATCGCAACACCCCGCCGCTCCGCGACATCCACCGCGGTCCGCAGCAGCGAGAAGTCAGCAACGGGCGCGTAGTCGATGAGCCCGTCGAACCGCGCCCGGTTCATGTTCGAATCCGTCGCCGACCCGATCGCCGCAATGACATCCCCGAGCTGAAGCTCCTCGGCGATCGCCCCGCACGACCCGATCCGGATCACGGACTTCACGCCGTACTCGTTGATCAGCTCATGCGTGTAGATCGACGCCGACGGCATCCCCATGCCCGACCCCTGCACCGAGACGCGCACACCCTGCCAGGTGCCGGTGAACCCCAGCATCCCCCGGACCTGCGTGTAACAGACCGGATCGGTCAGGAACGTCTCGGCGATCCACTTCGCCCGCATGGGATCCCCAGGAAGCAGAACCCGCTCGGCGATGTCGCCCGGCTGCGCGCCGATGTGCACACTCATGCCCAGGATCCTGCCATTCGGACCGCACCCAGGCCCCACGACCTCCACCTTTGCCCGGTACGCCGACCCGCCCGCAAGCCCCGCCAGGCGTCCGGTAATCTACTTCGCGGTGGTGTGTCCGAGCGGCCTAAGGAGCACGCCTCGAAAGCGTGTGAGGGTGCAAGCCCTCCAAGGGTTCAAATCCCTTCACCACCGCCAGCACGAAACAGAACGCCCGATCAGCCCGCGAGGGCCGGCCGGGCGTTCTGTCGTCGAGGCCTGAGAAAGGCGAGAAGGGTCATCCTGGTCCGATCCCGCCGCACGAGCTGGCCGGCATCAGGTGCGACGGCCCCGCAGGACGTCGGTGACGATGGTGCGGAGCAGGGGCAGGCTGTCGTTGATCTGGTGACCGCCTCGGGCGTGGGCCTCGGTGGCGTTGATGCGGGACACCCTCGCGAAGAGTGGCAGCGCGGACAGCAGAGCGATGCAGAAGACGATGATCAGCGTGGCTGCGAGCACGCCGAGGAGCTGGACCTGCACGTCGAGGGACATCAGCGCGAGAGTCGCCGACGCGAGCAGGAACGCGCCGATCGTGATGCGCAGGGATCGGATCTTGGCGGGGTAGTGGTCCCAGCCGCGGAGGTCCTCCGGTGACATATCGATGATGGTATTGGTGGCGGCGGATCCTTAACATCGGCGGCATGGTGAGGGCGCGGGCCGCAGCGCTCGGGTTTGTTGTTCTGATTCTTGCGGTGGCGCTGGGGATCCGGGCTGTCAGTGACGGGTGGGTGGAGCAGCGGTCCGGGACCGTGCTCTACGCCTCGATGATCTACGCCGGGGCTTTTGTGATCTGGCCGCGGCTCAAGCCGGTGGCCGCCGGTGCCGTGGCTGTCGGGTTTTGCTGGGCGGTGGAGTTCTTTCAGCTCACCGGCGTTCCCGCAGCCCTGTCCGAGCGCAGCCTGGCCGCGCGGCTGGTGCTCGGTATGCAGTTCGACTGGGCCGACATCGCCTGGTACCCGGTCGGCGTCGTGCCTCTCGTCCTGCTGCATCTGTGGGTCAGGCGGCGGCGAGCTCGCGGCGGAGCCAGAGCGGATCCGGGTTCACGTGCGGCACTCCCGCGAGGATGACTGTCGGGACCGTCTCGTTGCCGTTCGCGACTGCCCGGACGGCCGCTGCGGCGTCCGGGTCGCTCCAGATGTCGATCCAGTGGGCTTTGCGGCCGGTGCGGCCGAGGGTGGCTCGCAGGCGCATGCAGAAGGGGCAGCCCGGGCGCCAGTAGATGATCGCGGGGGCGTCGGCGGGGGCCGGGGTCGAGCGGGGGAAGACCAGTGGTGACGCGAGTGCGGCCAGGGCCACGAAGATCACAAAAGTGGGTAGTGAGCGGCTGACGATTGCGGCTGCCGCGCCGGCGAGGAGGAAGGCGCCGGCGAGGGTCCATCGACGAAGCATGATGGCGACGCTACGCGACTCTGCGGGGGGCTTCGACAGGCCGTAGGGTGCGGTTTCGTGTCTACCGCCGTCTCGTTGCTGCTGCTCGTCGCGGTGCTGGGCTTTGCCGTTGTGCGGCCCCGTGGTTTGCCCGAGGCGGTCGGTGCTGTGCCCGCCGCGTTGATCGCCGTGGTGGCCGGGCTCGTGCCGTGGCGGGATGCGCTGCACGAGCTGGCGAGTCTGGGACCCACGGTCGGGTTTCTCGCGGCGGTGCTGCTGCTCGCGTACCTGGCGGACGAGGCCGGGGTCTTCCGGTTTGCCGGGTCGGTCGCCGCGCGGTGGAGCCGGGGGTCGCCGCGGCGGCTGCTCGGGCTGGTGTTTGTCATCGCGTCCGCGGTCACCGCCGCCCTGAGCCTCGACGCGACGGTGGTGCTGCTGACACCGGTGGTGTTCGCGACGGCGTCCGCGCTGGCCGTGCGGCCCAAACCGCACGTCTACGCCTGCAACCACCTGGCGAACTCCGCGTCGCTGCTGCTGCCGGTGTCCAACCTGACGAACCTGCTGGCGATGTCCGCCGCCGGGCTCTCGTTCCTCAGTTTTGCCGGGCTGATGGCGCTGCCGTGGCTGGCCGTCATCGGGGTCGAGTACCTGATCCTGCGGCGGTTCTTCGCCGACGACCTCGGGACGCCGCCGCACCGGCCGGACGTCGAGGCCGTCCGGGCGCCGCGTTACGCCCTGACCGTTCTGGGGCTCACGCTTGCCGGCTTCGCCGCCGCGTCGCCGATCGGGGTACATCCGGCGTGGGTCGCGCTGGCCGGTGCGCTCGCTCTGGCCGTACGGCTCAGAATCGGCGTGCCCACCCTCGTACGGAAAGCAAATCCGGGGTTCTGTGTTTTTGTCTTTGCACTCGGGATCGTGGTGCTCGGGGTGAGCCGTGGCGGCTTCGGGACCCTGGTCGACCGGGTGGCGCCGCAGCACGCCGATCTGCTCGGGCTGCTGGCGATGGCCGGGCTCGCGGCCGTGCTGGCGAATGTCCTCAACAACCTGCCGGCGACGCTGATGCTGCTGCCGTTCGCCGCGCACTCGCCGGGTCTGGTGCTCGCCGTGCTGCTCGGGGCCAACATCGGGCCGAACCTCACCTACGTCGGTTCGCTGGCGACGCTGCTGTGGCGGCAGATCCTCCACAAGAGTGGTCACCCGCCCGTGACAGGTGAATTTCTCCGGCTGGGTGCACTCACCGTGCCGGCCTGTCTGGTGGTCGGGGTGGCGTCACTGTGGGTGAGTCTGCGAGTGTCGGGTCTGTGAAGGTTCTGGTGTGGGTCGAGGAGGGCACATGGCCGGCGTGTGTCGATGCCGCGCGTGACCTCAGTGACGACATCACCCTGCTGCACGTCGTCGACGAGGCAACGGTGGCCGCGATGAGTGGCCCGGTAGGTCTGCTGGGGCGTTCGGGTGGGGGCGGCGACCCGGAGTTTCTGCTGGCCGAGGCCGAGCGGACCTTGATCGACGAGGCCGTCGCCCGGCTCGGCCGGGAGGTGCCCCGCGAGGTACGCCGAGGGCGCCCGGAGCGCGAGGTCGTGGCCGCGTGCGCGGATGTGGATCTCCTGGTGCTGGCCCGGAACGGCGACCGCAGCCGGCTCGGCCCGCGCAGTCTGGCCCACCACACCCGCTTTGTCGTCGATCACGCACCGTGCCAGGTTTTGCTGGTCTGGCCGGAGGCGACACCGGGTCTCGGGACGATCCCGCCGCCCCCGCACCATGATCGAACTCGCTGATCAGGTGACGCATACGTGTCGGCACCGTTTCGTCCCTGGCGGAGCAGCGTTGTTACCTGCAAAGATTACTCAAAGTGACAGTAAACACGCCGCCCTAATATGTCGCGTCTTTGCAAGGCGTAGCGCAGAAATCCACCGGATCGGACAACCCGTCCTAACCTGGCGGCGAGAAAGTTTCACAAGACGGCCTCGCGCAGAGGTGTCTATGTCTGCCCTAAGGTTGGTCAGGTGAGAGTTGAGCATCACTGGTGGAATGGTGACATCCGGCTCGCGCGCCGGGATGTCTACGTCCGCACCGACGGAGAAGTCTGGGAGGTCGAAGCTCAGATGGGCGGGCCTCAGGGCAAATCCAAGGTGCAGCAGTGTCCGGGAAAGGCGTCCGCGCTGATCCTGGCCGACGCGTGGCGCGGTCCACGCTGGCAGTGGCGCAAGCTGTAGAAGCGCCAGGAGCCGGGGCTGCGCCGCACGCTTGAACATCTCGGCCAGCCACATATTTCGATCGGGCCGGACCCCACGGGGTCCGGCCCGATCTGCTATCAATCCCCTCATGCGTCCTGCCGCCGGTCAGGTCCTGCACTTCTCCGAGGACCCCAGCATCACGACCTTCGCGCCACACGTCGCGGCCACGGCGCAGCAGCCCGAGGCGTACGTGTGGGGGCTCGACGCGGTGCAGGCGCCCGCGTACTGGTTTCCGCGTGACTGCCCGCGGGTGCTGGCCTGGCCCGGTCCCGAGACCTCGGCCGAGGACAGCCGCCGGCTGGGTGACGAGCGCGTGCATGCGATCGAGTACGCCTGGCTGCCCGCACTGCAGTCGGTGCGCCTGTGGGCGTACAGGTTCGACGCCGGGGCGTTCGAGCCGTTCGGTACGCCGTACCCGCATGCGATGGTGGCGACGACGACGGTGACTCCGCTCGGGCCGGCCGAACCTGTCGGTGACCTGCTGGCCCTGCACGAGGCAGCCGGTATCCAGCTGCGCCTGGTCGCGAATCTGTGGGCGTTCATGGACGAGGTTGCCGGGAGCTCGTTGCGGTTCAGTGGGATACGGCTGCGGAACGCCGCTGCGCGAAAGTGAAAGATCGGACGAACTGTCCGCCATCGTCTTTTCGGTTAGTTCTAGCCTGTGAATCCACCTAACCGGGACGAAAGTGATGCTGGAATGCAGGCCACTGTGACTGACACCCGCTCTGATGTCGCCGTGCTGCGCCTGAGTGGTGAGCTCGACGCCGACACCTCCGCCAAACTGCACGACCTGCTCGCGGAGCTGCTGGAACGCCCGGTCCCCAAGATCGTCGTGGACCTCAGTGATCTGAAGTTCTGCGACTCCGTGGGTCTCAGTGCCTTCATCACCGCCAAACAGGTCATCACCGCGCGGGGTGGGTGGCTGAGCTTCGCGGGTGCCAATCAGTTCCTGGTCGGTCTGCTGGAGACAGTGGGTCTGAGCAGGTACTTCGCCATCTTCCCCGAGGTCGACGACGCGATCGCCGCCGGTCAGATGTAGCTCGCGGGGTTGCTTCAAAAAATGTGAGAGATTACTTTCGAGAGATGTCTCTCACGAATCCGTTCGGCGATCTGCAGGTCACCGACCCCCAGGCGATGCGGGCGCTCGCCCACCCCGTGCGCCTGGCGATCCTGTCGTTCCTGCAGCGCAACGGGCCTGCGACGGCGACCGTTCTGTCGCCGCACGTCGGCGCGACGCCGTCGGTGACGAGCTGGCACCTGCGGCACCTGGCCGGCTTCGGCCTGGTCACCGACGCCGACCCGGACGAGGTGCCCGGCGACCGCCGGCAGCGGTGGTGGAAGGCGAAAGCGCGCGGTTTCTCGGTGTCCGCCGGCGAGGATCCGGAGTCGACGGCCGCAGCCCGGGTTCTCGGCAATCAGCTCGCCGCGGTGGCCCAGCAGCAGGTCAGCGACTGGGTGACCGACGTGGCGCCCGGGCTGCCGGGCGAGTGGGCCAGGGCGTCCGGCATCTCCAACACGAGCGTCCCGCTGACGAGCGAGGAACTGACCCGCCTCAGCGCACAGATCGACGAGCTGATCGCGCCGTACGTCCACCGCGCCGAGGCGGACGCACCCGCCGGTGCTCGAGTGGTCCGCATCCTGCGCCACTACCTGCCCTCGGCCTCGGACCTCGGGGACAACTCGTGACCCGCTTCGGGAAACTCTGGGCCGGACAGACGATCTCGCAGTTCGGGGACCGCATCAGCGAACTTGCCCTCCCGATCATCGCCGTCCTCAGCCTCGCCGCCACGCCCGCCCAGGTCGGCCTGCTCACGGCCGCCGTCTGGCTGCCGAACCTGCTCTCGCTGCTCGTCGGCTCCTGGGTCGACCGGCAGGCCCACCGCCGGCGCCTGCTCGTCGCCGCCGACGTGCTCCGCGCAGCCGTCCTGCTCAGCCTCCCGATCGCGCACTGGCTCGACGTCATCACCCTCGCCCAGCTCTTCATCGTGGCGCTGCTCTCGGGCGCCGGGCAGGTGCTGTTCTCGGCCGCGTACCCGTCGTTCTTCGTGGCCCTGGTCGACCGCAGCGGATACGTCGACGCCAACAGCAAACTCAGCATGAGCAGATCGGCCTCGCACGTCGCCGGACCGGCCGTCGGCGGCTTCCTCATCCAGGTCCTGACCGCGCCCGTCGCCATGCTCGTCGACGCCGTGTCGTTCCTCTTCTCGGCCCTGCTGATCAGCCGCATCCCGGTCTCACCGGTACGCGTCGAGCCGCGCCGATCGCTGCTCGTGGACGCCCGCGACGGCCTGACCTACGTCCTGACCCACAGCTACCTGCGCGCCGGACTGGCCTGCGTGACGACGGTCAACTTCTTCGGCTTCGTCGCGCAGGCGCTGGTCGTCCTCTTCGCCACCCGTACGCTCGGCCTGCCTGTCGGTGTCCTCGGCCTCGCGATGGGCCTGGGCGCGCTCGGTGGCCTGGCGGGTGCGGCCCTGGCGCCACGGCTGTCCCGCCGCTTCGGCCTGGGCCGGATGCTGCTGCTCGGCGCCGTCCTCTTCCCGGCCCCGACCGCGGCGATCGCCCTCGCCGGAGGTCCCGTCTGGACTGCGGCAACGGTGCTCGGCCTGGCGGAAGCCGTGGCCGGATTCGGCGTGATGCTGCTCGACATCAACCTGAACTCGATCCAGGCCGCGGTCATGGCCGACGACATGCGCAGCCGCGTCGCTGGAGTGTTCGGCACGATCAACTACGGCGTACGGCCGCTGGGTGCGGTGGTCGGCGGGCTGCTGGGTGGCACGATCGGACTGCGACCGACACTGATCGTCGCGGCGGCCGGAGGGATGCTCGGGGCGCTCTGGCTGATTCCTTCGCCGCTTCCCCGCGTACAGGAGGTGGAAGTGTGATCGGGACCGCCGAAGACGTGGCCTGGATCGCCGGACGGACCACGCAGGGATTTTCGGTCACCACCGCAATCCCGCCGGTGTTCGAGGCCTACGCGACGCTCTACCCGCCGGACGGTGTCAGCCTCATCGCCCACGAGCGGGCCGTCGTCGCCACACTGGTGCAGCAGACACCGGAGCAGCCGTGGTGGCTCGGATACCTCGACACGGGCGCCCACGACGTCGTTTTTCCCTCAGCCCCGCGCGTGAAGCTGTACTGGGACTGGTCCTATGTGCTCGTCCAGGCCGGCCCCGAGCAGGCGCTGACCTGGCGAACCGGTCACATGCGCGGCGAAGGCACCCTGCCCGACCTGTTCTTCCCCGCCGACCGGTCCTGGCTCGTCTCCGCGCTCTGGGACGACGCCTGGACCGACCTCGGCGGCCCCGCCGACCTGATCGCCGCCCTGCAGCGTGATCCGGCGGCCGGTGCCCGCCCGGTCGGTCCCGGCGACGATGCTCTCCCGCCGGGACTCACCCGGGAGTGAGTGCGGCCTACTCGGCCTCGTCCTCCTGGTGGGTGGGCGAGGCCGTCAGGAGCTCCAGCTCCCAGCGCGGCTCCTCGGCCACCAGATAGGACGTCACGCGTACGCCCAGACCCAGCTGGTCCGCCGCCCGCAGGTGCTCGACCAGCTCGTCGATGCTCGCGAGGTAGTGGGTCGCGATGAGCTCGGGAGCAGGCTCGACCGCGGTCTCGTCATCGAACTTGATTTCGGTATCGGTCACGGCCCACAGCGTAGAGCAGGCACTTTCCCCGAGCCGCTACAGTCTGGCCCGCCCAGACAACAGAATCACGGGGAGCTATGTCCATGGAGAACAGCGGAGCGCAGTGGCCGGACCCGGCCCAGCCGATCGGGCCACCCGCCACGCCACCACCCTGGCAGGCGCCGCCCGTCCCACCCCCGGCGCCGAAGTCACACACCAAACTCATCGCCGTGATCGCCACCGTCGGTCTGCTCGCCGTCGCGTGCGCCGGATCCGTGGCGTTCGGAGCGATCAAGGCGCTGCGTGACACCCCCGCGACGCCTACGGCTCCCGCGGCTCCTCGCGCCCTTTCGGAGGCCGGTCCGTCCGCTTCGAGCGTCCCCACCAGCGCCGCTCCGGCGCGCCCGGTCGGCGTGACCGGCAAGGTCCCGGCCGGCTCCAAGGCCAGTTCCCTCAAGGTACGCAAGTCCGAAGACCTCGAACGCGTCTGCGACCGCTGGTACTACCCGAAGTCGCCGAAGTACACGACCGCCGTGGCACCCCACCCGATCGTCGTCAGCGTCCGCGACCGCAAGGACCTCGACTTCCGTACGACAAAGTCCTACCTGGGCATTCCCTACGACGCCCCGGAAGCGATCAAGGCGGCCTGGGAGGGCAAGAACCCCGCCAAGGTCCAGCTGGTGGCCTGCGTCGACCTGGTGACCATCGGCTCGAAGGTCAAGAGCTGCAAGATCGACAAGCCGAAGAAGTCGTCCATCCCCATGAAGGAAGGCACCTACCGCCTGTCCCTCTACGAGGCGGCGACCCGGCGCAAGATCTTCGAGACCAAGCTGGTCGGCGAGGACGAGACCTGCCCGATCTTCATCATCATCGGCAACGACCGCTCGGTCTACAGCGGCCTCGAGGACCGCCAACTGGTCGACGCCCTGCAGCGGTACGTCGAGCAGTAGACCACCCGCCGACGAACGAAGGCCGGACCCGCAGGGGTCCGGCCTTCATTGTTGTTGCTGGCGGAGGATACGAGATTCGAACTCGTGAGGGGTTTCCCCCAACACGCTTTCCAAGCGTGCGCCCTAGGCCACTAGGCGAATCCTCCGTGCGCCAGGATACAGACCCGTCCCGGCGGCGTTCTGCGGGAGGGCCGCGCGGCGCGTCGGCGGCGCCAGGTAGTCTATCCGCAGCCCCTCGTGCGGCGTCATCTTGTGAACCTCCCCAGGGCCGGAAGGCAGCAAGGATAAGCGAGCTCTGACGGGTGCACGGGGGGTCCTTACTTTCCCCCGCACCCACCAACGCGGGACGCGGTTTGTTCTTGTCACACCCTCGACGGAGAATGGCGCGGTCGTCCAGGAGGTGGCAGGAGTGGCACTAGCCCTCTACCGCAAGTACCGGCCGCGGACCTTCGCCGAGGTCATCGGGCAGGAGCACGTCACCGAGCCGCTGTCGCAGGCGCTGCGCAGTGGCCGGCTCCACCATGCCTATCTCTTCTCCGGGCCCCGCGGCTGTGGCAAGACATCCAGCGCACGGATCCTCGCCCGCTCGCTCAACTGTGAGCAGGGTCCCACGCCCGAGCCCTGCGGGGTCTGCGCGTCGTGCAAATCACTCGCCAACGACGGCGCCGGGTCGATCGACGTCATCGAGATCGACGCGGCCAGCCACGGCGGTGTCGACGACGCCCGTGACCTGCGCGAAAAGGCGTTCTTCGCCCCCGCCAGCAGCCGCTACAAGATCTACGTCATCGACGAGGCGCACATGGTCTCGTCGGCCGGCTTCAACGCGCTGCTCAAACTCGTCGAAGAGCCCCCGGACTACGTCAAGTTCATCTTCGCGACCACCGAGCCCGAGAAGGTCCTCGGGACGATCCGGTCGCGGACGCATCACTACCCGTTCCGGCTGATCCCGCCGGCGGTGCTCCGGCCGTACCTGCAGCAGCTCACCGAGGCCGAGGGCATCCACGTCGACCCGGCGGTGTTCCCGCTGGTCGTGAAGGCCGGTGCGGGCAGCGCCCGCGACACGCTCTCCGTGCTCGACCAGCTCATCTCCGGCGCCGGCCCCGAAGGCGTCAGCTACCCGCGGGCCGTGACGCTGCTCGGTGTCACGGATGTCGCGCTGATCGATGACATGTGCGACGCCCTGGCGGCGGGCGACGGCGCTGCGGCCTACCAGACGATCGACCGCGTGGCCGAGGCCGGCCACGACCCCCGGCGCTTCGCCTCCGACCTGCTCGAACGCTTCCGCGACCTGATCATCCTCCAGCAGATCCCGGACGCCGTGACCAAGGGCCTGATCGACGGCCCGGCCGACCAGCTGGAGCAGATGGGCGCCCAGGCAACCCGCCTCGGGCCGGCCACGCTCTCCCGCTGCGCCGACATCGTGCACAACGGCCTGGTCGAAATGCGTGGCACGACAGCGCCGCGGCTGCTCCTCGAGCTGATCACGGCGCGGATGCTGCTGCCGGGTGCTGACGATTCGAGCAACGCGCTGCTGCAGCGGCTGGAGCGGATGGAGCGGCGGCTCACGCTGAGTCCTGGCGAGGAGCTTCCGCCTGCGGAATCCGGGCCGCAGGCTGCTCCGATTTCGGCTGCACCTGCTGGTGGCGGCGGGATTTCAGCTGCGTCTGCTGGTGGCGGCGGGATTTCGGCTGCTCGCGCGGCGGCTGCGGCTGCGGCTGCTGGGCGACGTGCCCCGGCGGGCGGATCGGCTGCGCAATCCGGTCTTACCGCGCAATCCGGCTCAGGAGATGCGGCCGCGGCACCCTCCGCGCCTGCGGAGGCGGTCACGGGCTCGGGCTCGGGCTCGGGACAGCCTGAAGCGGCGGGCGTGGCATCTCCCGGCTCCGTCACGGCGGAGACCACAGCCGCGCGGCCGGTGTCCGGCGGCGGGGCAGGTGGCCTTGCGTCCGCGGCCGGTCCGGTTTCAGCCGTGCCTGATCCGTCGGCCGGCTCGGCCGGGTCGGTTTCGGCACTGCCCGGTGCTGGTGAAGCTTCGGTTCAGTCGGCCGCTCCGGTTTCGGCGATGCCCGGCTCTGCTTCTCCGGTCTCGTCCGCGCCCTTTGCTCCGGCCTCAGCTCCACCAGCTGCCCCGGAGTCCTATCCGGGAGCTGCCGGCGCGGTTTCCGCTCCGCCTGAGAACGGTGTTCGCCGGGCCGAGCCCGCAGGTGTCATGCCGGATGCGCCCTTCGAGCCAGGCCTGGAAACCGCCGTGCCGGGGCAGCTCACCGCCGCCTCCATCCGCGAGGTCTGGCCGGAAATCATGGTCGCGGTCGGTCGCAAGAGCAAAAAGATCGCTGCCCTCGCCCAGGGCGCAACTGTTCGCGACCTCGAAGGTCAGACGGTCGTCCTGACGTTCCGCTTCCCGGCGCACGCCAAGATGGTCGCCGCGGAGCCCGCGCTGCTGTCCGACGCGCTCTACGAGGCGCTCGGCGGCCGCTGGCAGATCCGCTGCGACGTGGCCGGTGACAGCGGGCCTTCCCCGGGTTCCACGTCCCGGGCTGGTACGGCGTCTCGCGCCCCTCAGCCGAGTCCGGCATCGGGCCCGGCGGCCTCGGCCTCCGGCATTCCGCAGCCCAGCGCCCCGGCTTCGGCACCGGGCGGAACAGCTTCGGCTTCGGCACCCGGTGGGACCGCTCCGGCTTCGGCGCCTGGCGGAACAGCTCCGGCTTCGGCCGCTGGCGGGACCGCGCCGGCTTCGGCGCCTGGCGGGACCGCTCAGGCATCAGCGCCCGGCGGAACAGCTCCGGCTTCGGCGCCTGGTGGGGCCGCTTCGGCTTCGGCCGCTGGCGGGACCGCTCAGGCATCGGCACCCGGCGGGACCGCTCCAGCGTCAGCGCCCGGGACCAGGCCGGCGTCGGGCGTGCCTTCGGCGCCGGTTTCGGGCTACCCCGATGAGGGCCTGACCGGCTCCCCGGAGGCTGGAGCATCGGGTTCGGCGTTGGGCGCTCCCTACGGCGGGGCGGCCGATCCGGCGTCCAGCGCTGCCCACGGCATGCCTGCATCCCCGGCAAGTGGATCTTCCGGCCCTTCAGCGGGCGCTGGTGGATCTTTCGGGGCGGGTGCCGGGTCCGGGCGGGGCGGGGCTTCAAGTCCGGCGCAGCGTGCTCCTCAGGGCGGCGCCTTAAGTCCCGCGCAGCGTGACTCTCAAGATCGACAGGGAGCCCGCTCGTCGGGTGGGCGGCAGAGCGCGACCGCGCCCAGCGCATCCGCTGCCGGCGACGACGGTGACGGGTGGCCTGAGCCGGCACGGCCGGGAGGCCTGGCCACAGCGGTAGTCACCCCGCCCGTCGTCGAGGAGGAAGAGGCGTGGCCCGAGACGGCCAGGCCGGGTGGCGTCGCACCCCGCGACAGCGACCCGAGTGTCGGCCAGAGCAGCCCGGTCACCACTCCCGACCTCACCGGCCCGGCCGGAGGCCGCGGTTTCGGCGGTCCGGCAACACCGGCCCCCGCCTCAGCTCAGCAGGCCCCGACCGCACCGGCGCCGACCACCCCTGCCCCGACCGCGCCGGCCCGGACCGCACCGGCCCCGACTCCGCCGGCCGCGCCGCCGGCGGCACCGGCGACCGCGCCTCCGGCTGCCGGCGGACGTCGGACGTCCAGCGGTCTGGCCGCAGCCCGTGCAGCAGCAGCCGGCGCAGGTCGCGGCACGAACGCCGCTGCACCTGCCAAGACCGGCGCCTGGTCGGACGGCTCGCCGACCGAGGAAGCGCCTTACGACCCGGAGTACGACGGTCCGGTCCGGCCGGGGAACGGCAGTGCGCCGGCGGCCAAGGGCGGGCAGAAGTTCGACGGTTTCGACCCCGGTGACGAGCCGCTCGACGACGTGATCGACGAGAAGACCGCGCGGCAGAGCAGCGAACAGCAGGCCGTGCAGCTTCTCCGGGACGCGCTCGGTGCGGAGAAGATCAGCGAGTCCTGACCCGGTTCCGTGCGGCTCGTGTGACGCGCGGGACAATAGACGCGACTATCCCCTTCTTAAGGAGCTTTGCGATGCGCCCCGGTGGACAGCCGAACATGCAGCAGATCATGAAGCAGGCGCAGAAGATGCAGCAGCAGGTCGCGCAGGCGCAGGCCGAGCTGGCTGAGGCCGAGGTCACGGGTACGGCCGGCGGTGGGCTGGTCACCGTGGTCGTGACGGGGCTGGGCGAGTTCAAGTCCGTCAAGATCGACCCGAAGGCGGTCGACCCGGAGGACGTGGAGACGCTGGAGGACCTGGTGCTCGCGGCGATCCACAACGGTTCCGAGGCGGTGCGTGAGCTGACCGAGCAGAAGATGGGTCCGGCCACCGGCGGTCTCGGCGGCCTCTCCCTCCCGGGGTTCTGAGCCTGTGTACGAGGGCGCCATCCAGGACCTCATCGACGAGCTGGGCCGGCTTCCGGGAGTCGGCCCGAAGAGTGCCCAGCGGATCGCTTTCCACGTCCTGTCCGCCGATCCCGCCGACGTGACCCGGCTGGCCAACTCCTTGCGCCGTGTGAAGGAGCTGGTCCGCTTCTGCACGACCTGTTTCAACGTCGCCGAGTCGGAGCAGTGCCGCGTCTGCCGTGACACGCGTCGCAGCAACGAGGTCATCTGTGTCGTGGAGGAGCCCAAGGACGTCGTGGCGATCGAGCGGACGGGCGAGTTCCGCGGTCGCTATCACGTCCTGGGTGGCGCCATCAATCCGCTCGAGGGTGTCGGCCCCGACAATCTGCGGATCCGCGAGCTGTTGATCAGGCTCGGTGCGGGTGAGGTGAAGGAGCTGATCCTGGCCACCGACCCGAACACCGAGGGCGAGGCCACCGCCACCTACCTGGCGATCATGGTCAAGCCGATGGGTATCGCCGTCACGCGGCTCGCGAGCGGGCTGCCGGTCGGCGGCGATCTGGAGTACGCCGACGAGATCACACTCGGTCGTGCGTTCGAGGGACGTCGCGCCGTGTAATGAAATGCCCTGCTTTGCGCCACTCTCAAGCTATGTAGCCGGTAGTTTTCCGTCTTGGTGGATACCAGGTCACGGTCACATCACGGGGGAGACACGGAAGCAGGCGCGTGCCGGTCCCGACCTTGACCAAGTCCCCGCCGTAGGTGAATGTTCCTAACGATGGCGGCACACCCGCTGTCGCGTGCCTTCCTGGTTCCGGTCGGACCTGACCGGTTTCGGGGAGGAACGGCACTCGAGGCTTGCGTTAACCGATCGGTTGCCGGGCGCTGCGGGGCCATCGTTCCGGTTCACGGGCTCTTGCCCGGTGCCGGGGCAATGGAAACCTGTGGTCGGCGGCCGGGGAAAGGACCGGCGAACGGATGTCGATCGGCCCAGAGGCGTCGATTACCGACGAGACGTCGGCGCCCACCGACGACCCCGCCGATGTGCGGAGCCCCGACGAGAAGGCGATCGCCGGGCGTTCCCTGCGGCAGATCGCCTGGAAGCGCCTCAAGCGGGACAAGGTCGCGATGGCCGGCGGAGTCGTCGTCATCGTGCTCATCCTGATCGCGATTCTCGCGCCGGTGCTGACCAAGCTCTTCGGTCACCCCATCGACGAGTACCACATCGACAAGATCGATCCGACGATCAGCACCCCGCTCGGGTCGTTCGGCGGCATCAGCCGGGAGTTCCTGCTGGGTGTCGAGCCGACCTCCGGCCGGGACGTCTTCAGCCGGATCCTCTACGGCGCGCAGACCTCGCTCTCGGTCGCCTTCCTCTCGGCCTTCGTGGCCACGCTCTTCGGCGTCTTCTTCGGCCTGGCCGCCGGTTACCTGGGCGGCTGGGTCGACGCGGTGATCAGCCGGGTCATGGACTTCCTGCTCGCGTTCCCGCAGCTGCTCTTCGCGATCGCGCTGGTCTCCGTGCTGCCCGACCAGATGCTCGGGCTCGGTGACCGCTGGTCGCGGGTCTTCATCCTGGTCGGCGTCATCGGCTTCTTCGGCTGGCCCTACATCGGCCGGATCGTGCGCGGTCAGACGCTGTCGCTGCGGGAGCGGGAGTTCGTCGAGGCGTCCAAGAGCATCGGCGCCCGCTCGCCGCGGATCCTCTTCCGCGAGCTGCTTCCGAACCTCGCCGCGCCGATCCTCGTCTACACGACGCTGATCATCCCGACGAACATCCTCACCGAGGCCTCGCTGAGCTTCCTCGGCGTCGGCATCCCGCCGCCGTGGCCGTCCTGGGGCGGCATGCTCTCGGACGCGGTCAGCTACTACACGTCCGACCCGATGTACATGATCGTTCCGGGCGTCATGATCTTCATTACCGTGCTGGCCTTCAACCTCTTCGGTGACGGTCTGCGCGATGCGCTCGACCCCAAGGCCCGCTGAGGCGCAAGCAGCAACGGGCGTGGGTGCTCCATCGCACGGTTCTCGGGGCTGAGGCTCCGTCTTTAGGAGGTAGGAGAACAGGTGGTCAGCAAGACGAGGGTGGTGGCGGCCGCAGGGGTCGCCGTCGCGTTGGGCTTCACCGCCGCGTGTGGTGGCGGTTCCGACAGCGACAGCAACGGAGGCGGGACCTCCGGTGGCAAGAGTGCGTACAACGCGGCGATCACGTCGGTGGTCAACCCGAGCACGGCCAAGGGCGGCACGCTCAACCTGATGACGGCTCAGGACGCCGACTCGTGGGACCCCGCTCGTGGGTACTACGCGTTCGTGTGGGACATGAACCGCTTCTACACGCGCAAGCTCGTCGACTACGCCGCTGTCCCGGGCAAGGAGGGCCTCAAGCTGGTCCCCGACCTGGCGACCGCGGACGCGGAGATCAGCGCGGACAAGAAGACGTACACCTACAAGCTGAAGCCGGGCCTCAAGTTCGACGACGGCGCGGCGATCACGTCCAAGGACATCAAGTACGGCATCGAGCGCATCTTCGCGCAGGATGTCGTCCCGGGTGGCCCGACGTACCTGATCGACCAGCTGGACCAGGGTCAGAACTACCCCGGCCCGTACAAGGACACCGACCCGAACAAGCTGGGCCTGAAGACTGTCGAGACGCCCGACGACTCGACCATCATCTTCAAGCTCAAGGCGCCGTTCGCCGACTTCCCGTACCTGCTGGCGATGCCGGGCGCAGGCCCGGTTCCGCAGAAGCGGGACACCGGCGCGCAGTACGGCGCCAAGCCGGCCTCCTCGGGTCCGTACATGATCACGGACTACCAGCCGGCCAAGAGCCTCAAGCTCGAGCGCAACCCGAACTGGGACGCCAGCACCGACACGATCCGCAAGGCTCTGCCGGACGCCATCAACGTCACGATCACCACGAACGCTGACGACATGGACCAGCGTCTGGAGGCCGGCACGGCGGACCTCGACATCGGCCAGACCGGTGTCCAGGCGGCCGCTCGCGCCCGGATCCTGCAGGACCCGGCCAAGAAGGCCAACTCGGACACCCCCGCCACCGGCTTCATCCGGTACGCGGGCATCGTCCAGAAGGTCGCGCCGTTCGAGAACATCGAGTGCCGCAAGGCCGTCATCTACGCGTCGGACCCGACGTCGCTGCAGGCAGCGCGTGGTGGCCCGGTCGCCGGCGGTGACATCGGCACGAGCATGCTGCCCCCGAACATCGCGGGCTCGGACCCGTCGTACGACCCGTACGGCCGGGCGCAGGGCAAGCCGCAGGTCGACAAGGCCAAGCAGGCGCTCGCCGCCTGTGGCAAGCCGACCGGTTTCGACACCACGATCGCGGTCCGGAACAACAAGCCGGCCGAGGTCAAGACCGCCGAGGCGCTGCAGGCCGCTCTGAAGACGGTCGGCATCAACGCCAAGATCGACCAGTACGACGGTGCTCAGGTCGCGTCGGTCACCGGCTCGCCCGACAACGTGCACAAGAAGGGCTACGGCATCATCATCGGCGGCTGGGCCGCTGACTGGCCCTCCGGCACGGGTTACCTGCAGGCGCTCGCCGACAGCCGGTACATCCAGAAGAACGGCAACTACAACCTGCCCGAGATCAACGACCCGGCGATCGACGGGCTGTTCGACCAGGCTGCCACGGAGACCGACCTCTCCAAGGCGGACGCCATCTACAAGCAGCTCAACACCAAGGTCATGGAAGGCGCTTACTACCTTCCGTTCGTGTTCGACAAGGCGCTCAACTACCGCAACCCGCGGCTGACGAACGTCTACATCCACGACACGTTCGGCATGGTGGACTTCCAGTCCCTCGGCGTCAGCGACGGCAAGTAGTACCAACCTCGCCCGGAACGCAGTAACGGGTAGATCGAAGGGCAGGTGAAGGCCGCCCGCAGGGGGCGGGCGCCGGTTCCGCAAAGGACCGGCGCCCGCCTGCTGTTCGGCCGATAGTCGTGTTGGCTTATCTCATCCGGCGGATCTTCAACGCCGTTCTCACCCTGCTGGTGGTCACGCTGGTCACCTTCGGCATCTTCTTCATGGTGCCCAAGCTCACCGGCAGTGACCCGGCGCTGCTCTACATCGGTAAGACCGCCGACGCGGTGTCGCTCGAGGGCATCCGTACGAAGCTGGGCCTCGCCGACCCGATCATCGTGCAGTACGGGAAGTTCCTGAAGGGACTGGCCGTCGGCCGCGACTACTCCAACGGCAACGACGTCACCCACTGCGACGCCCCCTGCCTGGGCTACTCCTTCAAGACCGACCAGGAGGTGACGCCCCTGCTGCTGAGTGACATCCCGGTGACACTCTCGCTGGCGATCGGCGCCGCCGTCCTCTGGGTTCTCATCGGCGTGGCGACGGGTGTGCTTTCCGCCTTGCGAAGAGGCACGTTCCTGGACAGAGCCGCGATGACGGGAGCCTTGGCCGGTGTCTCCCTGCCCATCTACTTCACCGGCCTGCTCGCCTCCGCCATCTTCATCTACTGGCTCGGCTGGCTCCCGAATGCGCTCTACACGCCGTTCCTCGAAAATCCGCTGCTCTGGGCGCAAGGCCTGATCCTGCCCTGGATCACCCTGGCGTTCCTGTTCGCGGCCACGTACGCCCGGCTCACCCGCGCGAACATGCTCGAGACGCTCGGCGAGGACTACATCCGTACGGCACGGGCCAAGGGCCTGCGCGAGCGTACGGTGATCGGTAAGCATGCGCTGCGATCCGGGCTGACGCCGCTGGTCACGGTTTTCGGGTTGGACTTCGGTGCGCTGCTCGGCGGCGCGGTCCTCACCGAGGCCGTCTTCAACCTGCGGGGCCTCGGCTTCCAGGCGCTCCAGGGCATCCGGCAGAACGACCTGCCGATCATCCTGGGTGTCACGCTGATCGCCGCGTTCTTCATCGTTTTCATCAACTTGATCGTCGACCTGCTCTACGGCGTCATCGACCCGCGCGTGCGGCTGGGCTGAGGAGGGAACCACATGTCGACCGACTCGCTCGCCGGCCTCACCATGCCGGGTGACCGCATCACGCGACCGTTCCTCGAGGTCAAGGACCTCACGGTCCGGTTCGAGACCGACGACGGTGTTGTGCAGGCCGTCTCCGACTCGTCGTTCTCGGTCGAGCGGGGCAAGACGCTCGGGATCGTCGGCGAGTCCGGCTCCGGCAAGAGCGTCACCTCGCTGGCCGTCCTCGGCCTGCACCGCACCCGCAGCAACGCGAAGGTCGGCGGCCAGATCTGGCTGGACGACCAGGAGCTCGTCACCGCCTCGGACGAAGAGGTCCGCAAGCTCCGCGGCGGCAAGATGGCGATGATCTTCCAGGACCCGCTGAGCGCGATGCACCCGTACTTCACGGTCGGTGCGCAGATCGTCGAGGCGTACCGGGTGCACCACGGTGTCGGGAAGAAGGAAGCCCGGGTCCGGGCGATCGACATGCTCAAGCGTGTCGGCATCCCGCAGCCCGAGAAGCGCTACAGCGACTACGCGCACCAGTTCTCCGGCGGCATGCGCCAGCGCGCGATGATTGCGATGGCCCTGGTCAACAACCCGCAGCTGCTGATCGCCGACGAGCCGACCACCGCGCTCGACGTGACCGTGCAGGCGCAGATCCTGGACCTCATCCGGGACCTCCAGGAGGAGTTCGGCTCCGCGGTCATCATGATCACGCACGACCTGGGTGTGGTGGCCGAACTCGCCGACGACGTCCTGGTCATGTACGGCGGCAAAATCATCGAACGCGGCCCCGCGGCGCAGGTGTTCCACAGCCCCCAGCACCCGTACACCTGGGGTCTGCTCGGATCCATGCCCCGCCTCGACCGTGACGTGCGCGAGCGGCTCAACCCGGTCAAGGGTTCACCGCCGAGCCTGATCAACCTGCCGGGCGGCTGCGCGTTCCACCCCCGCTGCCCCTACGCCGGCCGCAACGGGAACAGATCCTTCAACGAGGTTCCCGTGCTGCGCGGTGGTGTCCACGCGGTGGCCTGTCACCTGCCGGCCGAATCCCGCCGGGAGATCTTCGAGCAGGAAGTGGCTCCGAACCTGTGAGCGGGAGTGAGAAAGTCATGAGCGAAAACCTGCTCGAGGTCTCGGGCCTGCAGAAGCATTTCCCGATCACCCGGGGCCTGTTCAAGCGCCAGGTCGGCGCGGTGCGCGCGGTCGACGGCATCGACCTGTCCGTGCGCAACGGCGAAACCCTGGGCCTGGTCGGCGAATCGGGCTGCGGCAAGTCGACGGCCGGCCGGCTGTTCACCCGCATCCTCGAACCCACCGGCGGCAAAATCGTCTTCGAAGGCCAGGACATCAGCCACCTGTCCGCCGAAAAGATGCGCCCCCTCCGCCGCGACGTCCAGATGATCTTCCAGGACCCGTACTCGTCGCTGAACCCCCGCCACACGGTCGGCTCGATCATCGCGGCGCCGCTGCAGATCCAGAACATCCCGACCCCGAACGGCGTCAAGAAAGCCGTCCAGGAGCTCCTCGAACTCGTCGGCCTCAGCCCCGAGCACTACAACCGCTACCCGCACGAATTCTCCGGCGGCCAGCGCCAGCGCATCGGCATCGCCCGCGCCCTCGCCCTGCGCCCCAAGCTGATCATCGCGGACGAGCCGGTCTCGGCCCTGGACGTGTCGATCCAGGCCCAGGTCGTCAACCTCCTCGACGACCTCCAGCGCGAATTCGACCTGACCTACGTCTTCATCGCCCACGACCTGTCGGTGGTCCGGCACATCTCCGACCGCGTCGCAGTCATGTACCTCGGCAAGGTCGTCGAGATCGCCGACCGCAACCAGCTCTACAAGAACCCCCGCCACCCGTACACGGTCGCCCTGATGTCGGCCGTCCCCGTCCCGGACCCGTCCCGCCGCGACCGCGCCCAGCGCGAACGCGTCCTCCTCACCGGCGACGTCCCCAGCCCGATCAACCCGCCGTCGGGTTGCCGCTTCCGCACCCGCTGCTGGAAAGCCCAGGACATCTGCGCCCAGGAAGAACCACCACTGGTCGCCCGCCTCGACGACCCGGAATCCCACCTGACGGCCTGCCACTTCCCGGTCGCCGAAGAAGAGGTGGTTGTGGGGCGCGCGCCCGCAAAAACAACCGCCTGACCAAGGCAAGTTTCTGAATGTCGTAGCTGCGTAGGTGTCGCTCTCGCCGGGCCGGGCGGGATTTTCTGGTCGGCCCGTGAGGGTGTTCGGCGTGGCCAAGGTCAGTTCTGGGGCCGGCGTCGGGTTCACGAAGGCCCAACTTCATTGAAGTTGGGCCTGGGCTGCTTCCTGGCGTTGTGTCGCAGCTGCGTGGGTGGCGCTCCCGCTGCGGCCGGGCGGGGTTTTGTGGTCGGCCCGTGAGGGGAGTGCTCGGCCTGGTCAAGGTCAGTTCTGGGGCCAGCGTCTCGGGTTCACGAAGGCCCAACTTCATTGAAGTTGGGCCTGGGCGGCTCCCGGGCGTTGTGTCGCAGCTGCGTGGGGGCCGCTCCCGCCGCGGCCGGGCGGGGTTTGGTGGTTGGTCCGTGAGCGTGCGTTCGGGCGGATCAGGGTCAAGTTCTGGATGTCGTGGCTGGGTGGGTGGCGCTGACCGTCGCTCCCGCCGAGGCCGGGCGCGAGGAGCCAGGCGCCTGGCGGCGCCTGAACGGCTCCCCGCGCCCTTCATTCTGAGTGAGTGGGGACCCGACCCCGGGCAACCCGAGTGAGCCACGATCTGGCTGCCGCGGAGTGCCCGGGCAAACTGAGCGAACCACGGTCTGGCTGCCGCGGAGGATGCCGGGTGAGTGGCGAACTTGCCCTTGCTGGCGTGTCCGTGGTTATTGCCAGGTGATCTGGGGGCTGGGGTAGAAGTTGACGTCTCGGAGGGTCCAGCGGGGGCCGTAGGCGCCGAGGCGGGAGGCGAAGGACGGCCAGTCGTGGGTAGTGGCGGGTGACCAGCCGAGTTCGGCGATGGCCGGCAGGCGGGGGAAGGCCATGAACTCGATGTCGTCGATGCTGCGGAGCGTCTCGGACCACAGTGGTGCTTCGACGCCGAGGATCGCGGACTCCGGGATGCCGGTGACGTGGGTGCCCGGGTCCCAGCCGTACGCGGTCTGGACCTCGATGTAGCCCGCCCAGGAGAGGCCCAGTGGGGTGTTGCGGTCGTACTTCATGTCGAGGTAGGCCTTGTTTGCCGGCGACATGATGACCTTGGTGCCCCGGGTGACGGCGGCCGCCACGGTGGGGTTGGTGGTGGCGGTGTCCCAGTATTGCGCCACGGCGTTGGATGAGGCCGGGGACTTGGCGATCTCGTTCCAGCCGTACGCGGTCTTGCCGTACTTGGTGACCAGCGGGAGGACACGCTGCTGGAAGGTCAGGTAGTCGGCGTCCGTGGTCGCGTGGGCCTCGTCGCCGCCGATGTGGAGGTAGGGGCCCGGGGTGATCGCGGCGAGTTCGCGGATCACGTCCTCGACGAACCGGTAGGTGGTCTCGGACGAGATGCAGAGTGAGCTGTAACCCACCTCGGTGTCGGTGCGGGGCGGAGGCGCGACGCCGTCGCAGGTCAGCTCCGGGTACGCCACCTGGGCCGCGTTGACGTGGCCGGGCATGTCGATCTCGGGAACGATCGTCACGTAGCGGGCGGCCGCGTACCGGACCAGGTCACGGTAGTCGGCCTTGGTCAGGAAGCCGGGTCCTACGCCGTCGACGCCCGTGCCGGGGCCGCCGCCGACGGTGGTCAGCTTGGGCCAGCTGTCGATCTGGATGCGCCAGCCCTGATCGTCGGCCAGGTGCAGGTGCAGGTGGTTGATTTTGAAGCGGCTGATCTCGTCGATGTACGCCTTGATCTCGGCCGGGGTGTGGAAGTGCCGGGCCTCGTCCATGAACGCGCCGCGGTACGCAAAGCGGGGAAAGTCCACGATGCTGCCACCGGCCACGTTCCACGACCGGCGTACGAAGGTCGGTGAGTCGATCTCCTTGGGCAGCAGCTGCAGCAGTGTCTGCGTGCCGGCGAAGAGACCGGCCGGCTTGTTCGCCCGGATCGTGACGGCCCGGGCGTCGACCTGGAGGCGGTAGCCCTCGTCGCCGAGCCGGGACTCGTTCGCCCCGAGGAGCAGCGAGATCGTGGGCAGCACGCGGGGCGTGATCGCGACGACCGGCAGCGGATAGCCGGTGGACGGGCGCAGGGCGCGGGCCAGCTGCTCACCCACGGCCTTGGCCGCGGCCGAGCCGGATTGGGTACGGATCACCGTGAGTGGCCCGAGCCGGAAGCTGCCGGAGGCCGGACTGACCTCCGCCGGAGCCGGGATGACGCTGGTCAGCGCCGGGGAGCCGGACGGAGGAGCAGCCGAAGCGGCGGTCGGTGCGACGACAACCGGCAACCCGAGGGCTGCCGCCAGGAACATGCGGGACACGACAGGTCTGGGCACGACCTCGACGCTACATAGCCCCGCATCGATATGTAAAGGTTGCTGCCCAATGGGCGGTTCAGCCCTCCGGGCGGTTCAGGATGCCGACCGCCACCGCGTGGACCGCTTCGACGTCGGCCGGGTCCTTGAGGATGGCCTTCGCGCCCGTCACGGCGTACCACTCGTCGGCGTCCTTGTATTGGACGCTGACCGTGACCTGGTCGCCGGAGAGCTCGGTCCGCAGAGTCAGGTCGCCGGTGACAACGCCGACCTCGTCGGTCATGACGCCACCCTGACCAGCAACGATGTCAGTTGTCTTCCCCGCCGACGCGGCAGAAGCAGCGGGCGCAGGCGCCGCTTCCGCGGGCGCGGGCGCCTCGGCGGGCGCGGCGGGCGCGGAAGCGCCGGGCGAACCCGCCGCCGCTGCAGCCAGCGTCGCGGCCTCGCCCGGCGTGGCGGAATCCGCGGCGGTGGCCGCGGTCGCGGCAGCCGAGGCGGCGCCGGCGGCGGTGGTCGGCTCAGGCGTAGTCATCAGCACTTCTCCAGCATGTCGGTCAGCGCGGCCTTCTCGGCGGTGGTCACCGTGAGCTTCCACTTGCTCTTCACCGTGATCCAGTCCTGAGCGTATTCGCACCACACGGCGCTGCGCTCGGGCTTCCACGTCGACGGGTCCTGGTCACCCTTTGACCTGTTGGAAGAGGCTGAAACCGCCACGAGCTGAGGATCGTCGAGATCGTTGGCGAAGTCCTGGCGCTTCTCGGTGGTCCAGGCGTTTGCGCCGGAGCGCCACGCGTTGGCCAGCGGGACCATGTGGTCGATGTCGACCTTGCCCGGGTCGGTGATCTTGTCGCCGTCGTAGATGCTGGTCCAGGTGCCGGCGACGACGTTGCAGCCGGAGACCTTGACCTTGGTGCCGTCGCGTTTGAGGACGGTGTCGCGGACGTCGCAGTTGCTGCCGGTGGTGTTCCAGTGGGGGAACTTCTCGCGGCTGTACCCACGCATCGAACCGGCTTTGGCGATCTTCAGTTTGCCGAGCTCGGTCTGCGCGTCACGCGCGTCGGCGGTGGAGGTGCCGGAGCCGGGGGCGGATCCGCTGTCCTCCGGGGGGACGACCTCGCAGGCGGTGGCGGTGATCAGAACCAGGAACGCGGCGGCGGCACGGAGGGTCCACTTTGGAGCAGAAAGAGGGGGCACCTGTTCAGCGTATGCGCCTTACGCCCGCTTCGCGCGGGTCGTCATCCGTGCCGGATACGTTCCGCGCGCCGCCCGGGTGAACCCTGACGGCGCGCGGAATATCAACTCAGCGGGCGCGGTTGACGGCGCTCGTCACGGCCTTGATCGAGGCGGTGACGATGTTCGCGTCGAGACCGACACCCCAGACCGACCGGCCGTTGACCTCACACTCGACGTACGCCGCAGCCTGCGCGTCCCCACCCGAGGAGAGCGCGTGCTCGGCGTAGTCCAGCACGCGCACCTGGATGGCCAGCGGCGCGAGGGCCTGCACGTACGCGTCGATCGGGCCGTTGCCGACGCCGACGATCGGCCGGCGGGTGCCGCGGTGCCGGATCTCCGCGTCGATCTCGACCTTGCCGTCCACGGTGGCCGTCGTGTACCGCTCGAAGTCGACGATGCCGAACTGCTGATGGTCGACCAGGTATTCGCCGGCGAAGATGTCCCACATCGCCTGCGGGCCGACCTCGCCGCCGTCGGTGTCGGTGAAGTGCTGCACCACGCCGGAGAACTCGATCTGCAGCCGTCGCGGCAGGTCGAGGTTGTGCTCCTCTTTCATGATGTACGCCACGCCGCCCTTGCCGGACTGCGAGTTGACCCGGATGACGGCCTCGTAGCTGCGGCCGACGTCCTTGGGGTCGATCGGTAGGTAGGGCACGCCCCAGGTGAACTTGTCGACCTCGACACCGGCGTCGGCCGCGTCCGCCTGGAGTGCGGTCAGACCCTTCTTGATGGCGTCCTGGTGGGAGCCCGAGAAGGCCGTGTAGACCAGGTCACCGACGTACGGGTGGCGCTCGTGCACCGGCAGCTGGTTGCAGTATTCGACTGCACGCTTGACCTCGTCGATGTCCGAGAAGTCGATCATCGGGTCGATGCCCTGCGAGAAGATGTTCAGCCCCAGCGTGACCAGGTCGACGTTGCCGGTGCGCTCACCGTTGCCGAACAGGCAGCCCTCCACGCGGTCCGCGCCGGCCAGTACGCCCAGCTCAGCGGCGGCGACGGCGGTGCCGCGGTCGTTGTGCGGGTGCAGGCTGAGGATGATGCTCTCGCGGCGGGGCAGGTGGCGGTGCATCCATTCGATGCTGTCCGCGTACACGTTGGGGGTGGCCATCTCGACGGTGGCGGGGAGGTTGATGATCAGGGGGCGGTCCGGGGTCGGATCGATGACGTCGATGACCGCCGAGCAGATCTCCAGGGCGTATTCCAGCTCGGTGCCCGTGTAGGACTCCGGCGAGTACTCGTAGAAGATCTCGGTGTCCGGGGTGTGGATCTCCGCGTACTTCTGGCAGAGCCGCGCACCGCTCGTGGCGATGTCGGTGATGCCGTCCTTGTCCAGGCCGAACACGACCCGGCGCTGCAGCGTCGAGGTCGAGTTGTAGAAGTGCACGATGGCGCGCTTGGCGCCCCGGATCGACTCGAAGGTGCGGTCGATCAGGTGCTCGCGGCACTGCACCAGGACCTGGATGGTGACGTCGTCCGGGATCAGGTCCTGCTCGATGAGCTGGCGGACGAAGTCGAAGTCGGTCTGGCTGGCGGCCGGGAAACCGACCTCGATCTCCTTGTAGCCCATGGCGACCAGCAGGTTGAACATGCGGCGCTTGCGCTCGGGGGACATCGGGTCGATCAGGGCCTGGTTGCCGTCGCGCAGGTCGACGGCACACCAGCGCGGTGCGGCCTCGATGCGCTTGGCCGGCCACTGCCGATCGGGCAGATCTACAGCAAACTGCTTCTCGTACGGCTGGTAGCGCTCGAACGGCATGGCGCTGGCGCGCTGACGCGCAATGGGGTTTGCAGAAACGTCGGAAGACATGTGAAGGCTCCTGTGAAGGTGGTCAGTTCGAGGACCGACCGGCGCGCGTCAACTCCGCGACGAGGTGCCGGCCTGTGATGGGGCCTCGTCGCGGCAGCGAAGAAGGAGCGCCTGCCACATGTCGAACGTCACCCTACGTGATCGAATCGGCTGCTGGTAACCCTACGCCCGGATCGTGGGAAGCGCGTGGTCAGGCGGCCAGGATCACGCTGACGGGACGGGTGCGACAGGCGTGGACGGGTCGGGGAGCACCGGCGGAGGCGGCGGCGCCGACATGCCCATCGGCTCCCCGCCGGTCACCGGGCCGGGCAGATCGATGGTCGGCGGGGCGGCAGCCGGCGGACTCGCGATCGTCAGCGTGCCGAACTTGACCCGGGCCGCAGTCAGCAGGCCCTCGGGGGAGTAGCAGTAGATGCCCACGTCGACGGGCGCCGACAGCGAGGCCGAGATCGTGTCGACCGAGTAGCAGTCGCCGGACGAGCCCTTGAGCGGCTCAGCGGCGGTGACGGACAGCGCGGACTGGCGGTCGGTGAAGACGGGCAGCCACTGCCGGAACACCCGCTCGATCTTCGGATCAAACTTCTTCGGTACGCGTTTGCCCTTGTCGGCAACGCGTACGCAGGAAGGGGTGACGGGGTTGGTCGCCGACGGGATGGCGCACTGGAAGACCCCGGCCGCCGTCTGCGCGATCGACACGTCAGCTGTCCCGCCGAGCGCACCCGACGGGATGTCCACCCGCCACGAGCCGTCGACGGCGACCGTGGCCAGCACGGAACGCGGCTCGGTGCCTGGCACCTCGAGTGTGTAGAGCGCGGCGAAGCGGTGGTCCTCGGCGGCCGCGGCCCGGGCGGCGAGCGAGACGCGGGCGTCCTCGTCGGGCGCGGCCGGCGCCGAGGGCGAGGGAGTGGCCGGAGGTTGCTCCTCGGGCGCCGAACCACCGCAGGCGGCGAGGCCGGCGGTCAGGACGGCGGCGGCCAGCGCGGGCAGGACACGCGTGGCGGGACGGGAGCGCATCGAGACATTCTCGCTTCTCTTCGCCCGGACCGGTCGTTGCGGGCACTCGAACCCTTTCCCGGCGTGTCGCGGCCCACTGGCCGGATTCTGGGATCGCGTGTCAGCGATCGGGACGCCCGCCGCTAGTCTGGGTGTCGATTGACCTGACCGGCGCCGCCGGCCTGTTGAAGATCTCCAGGCCAGGCGGCGTCGGCACGTGCGGGGTGGAAGGGAGCCGGCTGCCGTGGCGCTGGTTGTGCAGAAGTACGGCGGTTCTTCCGTCGCCGACGCCGAGCGCATCAAGCGGGTGGCGGAACGGATCGTCGATGCCCGCAAGGCCGGGGACGACGTGGTCGTCGTGGTGTCCGCCATGGGCGACACCACCGACAACCTGATGGACCTGGCCAACCAGGTCAGCCCGCTGCCGCCCGGCCGTGAGCTGGACATGCTGCTCACCGCGGGCGAGCGCATCTCGATGGCGCTGCTGGCGATGGCGATCCACAACCTGGGCTACGAGGCGCGGTCCTACACCGGCTCGCAGGCCGGGGTGCTGACCACGTCGGTGCACGGCAAGGCCCGGATCATCGACGTGACACCCGGCCGCCTGCGGACCGCGCTCGACGAGGGCGCGATCGCGATCGTCGCGGGTTTCCAGGGTGTCTCGCAGGATTCCAAGGACATCACCACGCTGGGCCGGGGCGGCTCGGACACCACGGCGGTCGCGCTGGCCGCGGCGCTGCACGCCGATGTCTGCGAGATCTACACCGACGTCGACGGCGTTTTCACCGCCGACCCGCGCGTCGTGCCGAACGCCCGGCACATCAAGCAGATCACGTACGAGGAGATGCTGGAGCTCGCCGCGGGCGGGGCAAAGGTGCTGATGTTGCGATGCGTGGAGTACGCGCGCCGGTTCAAGGTGCCGATCCACGTACGCTCTTCGTACTCGAACAAGCCCGGCACGCTGGTCACCGGATCGATGGAGGACGCGGGAGTGGAACAGGCACTGATCACCGGGGTCGCCCACGACCGCAGTGAAGCCAAGATCACGATCGTCGGTGTGCCCGACGAGCCCGGCTCCGCCGGCCGGATCTTCGAGACCGTCGCCCAGGCCGAGATCAACATCGACATGATCGTGCAGAACGTGTCGACCGAGGGCACCGGCCGCACCGACATCTCGTTCACGCTGCCGAAGGCCGACGGCCCGACCGCGATGGCCGCCCTCGACAAGATCAAGGAGCAGACGCGCTTCAAGAGCCTGCTCTTCGACGACCACGTGGGCAAGGTGTCGCTGATCGGCGCCGGCATGCGCTCGCACCCGGGTGTCGCCGCGTCGTTCTTCGCCTGCATCGGCGAGGCCGGCGTCAACATCGAGATGATCTCCACCTCGGAGATCCGGGTGTCCGTGGTCTGCCGTGACAGCGACCTCGACACCGCGGTCCGCGCCGTGCACGACACCTTCGAGCTGGGCGGCACGGAGACAGCAGTCGTCTACGCCGGCACCGGCCGGTAAGCGACGGATGGCGCAGTCGCAGCCCACGCTTGCCGTCGTCGGAGCCACCGGCTCCGTCGGCACGGTGATGCGTGAGCTGCTCACCTCACGCCGCAACGTCTGGGGCGAGATCCGGCTGATCGCGTCCGCGCGGTCGGCCGGCAAGGAACTCTCCTGCCGCGGCGAGCAGATCATCGTCCGCGAGCTCACCCCGGACGTCTTCGACGGCGTCGACGTGGCGATGTTCGACGTTCCCGACGACGTGTCGACGGCCTGGGCACCGGTGGCCGTCGAGCGCGGCGTCACCGTCGTGGACAACTCGTCGGCGTTCCGCATGGAGCCCGACGTCCCGCTGGTCGTGCCCGAGGTCAACAAGGAAGAGCTGAGCCGCCGCCCCCGCGGCATCGTCGCCAACGCCAACTGCACCACGATGGCCATGATCATGGCGATCGCCCCGCTGCACCACGAGTACGGCCTGCGCGAGCTGGTGCTGGCGTCGTACCAGGCGGTGTCGGGTGCCGGTCAGATCGGCGTGGACACCCTTCACGACCAGCTCACCAAGGTCGCCGGCGACCGATCCCTCGGCTCACGCCCCGGCAACGTGCGGCAGGCGGTCGGCGACGACCTCGGCCCCTTCACCGCGCCCCTCGCCCTGAACGTCGTGCCGTGGTCGGGCGACCTGGCCGCGGACGGCTGGTCGTCGGAAGAGCTCAAACTCCGCAACGAATCCCGCAAGATCCTGCGCCTGCCCGACCTGAAGGTCTCGGCCACCTGCGTCCGCGTCCCGGTCGTCACCGGCCACTCGATCGCGGTCCACGCGGTCTTCGGCTCGGAGGTCGACGCCGAGGGCGCCCGCCAGGTGCTGCGCAACGCCCCCGGCGTCATCCTGGTCGACGACCCCGAAGCGGGCGAATACCCGATGCCGATCGACGCGGTCGGCACCGACCCCTCCTGGGTGGGCCGCATCCGCCGCGCAATGGACGACCCCCGCGCCCTCGACCTCTTCATCACCGGCGACAACATGCGCAAGGGCGCGGCCCTCAACACCGTTCAGATCGCCGAGCTGCTGGCCGCGGAGTTCGCCAAGTCCTCCTCCTGAGTCGGCCGAGGGCCGGCAGCCGTCGGCCTGGACGGGGCCGGCAGCCACCGGTCCCGGACAAGGCCCCGGCCGCCGGCCCTCGAGGAGGACCGGCAGCGCCGGACGTCAGGACAGACTGACCTTTACACCACCCGAGAACGGGCTGTCGTGCAGCTCGAGCGTGGTGAGCTTGGTCGTCTTGGGTACGTCGAAGATCAGCTTGCCTTTGGAGCTGTTCCCCGGGTTGATCTCGTTGAGGAAGGTCGCGGAGTCCTCGTTGGCGTAGATCTCGGCGGCACCGTCGTTCGAGTATTCGGTGCCCTCGGCGTCGAGCGCCTTCTGGGATGAGCCGCTGAAGAGCTGCGCTTCCTTGCCGATGTTCTTGACGGTCACGCTGACCAGGCAGAACTTTCCCTGAGCCTTCTTGTTCAGGTACTGGCTGCCCACCTTGGACTTGGAGCAGTCCAGCTTCGTGACGGTGAACTGGAACTTGCCGTCGCGGACCGGGTCGCCGAGGCCCGGGGTTGCGGGCTTCTTGGCCGGGGGCGCCGACTTCGACGTGGCTTTGGCTGCCGGCGCGGCCTTCGCGGCGGTGCTCTTCGGTGCGGCTGGTTCGGCGGCGGCGGCTTCGCCCAGCGAGTCCGCTGCGCCGTCCCCGTTGACCGCCGCGGCGATCACGCCACCGACGCAGCAGAGCCCGAGAAGACCGCCGACGATGCCGATGATCAGCTTGCCTTTGCCCTTCTTTGCCGCGGCCACCGGCGGCTGCGCCGGATATCCGGGCGGCGGCGGCCCGTAGCCGGGTGCGGCGGGCGGCTGGTAAGGCTGCTGCGGCTGGTGCGGATCCTGGGGCGGGTACGACATTCGTGCTCCTGTGGACCGGCTCGGGGGTGGTTTGCGGCCGGTGCCCGGTCCCTGAACCCCGCCGCAAGGAGCACCCTCGACGCCGGACACGCCGGAACCGCGCAGGCGCGACGAGGACTCCGCCGAGCGCGGACCGGGTCGAACCGAACGTCGCCGGTTGGTCACTCAAACAGACGGCATGATCCGTCCCGCCCGCCAACCAAGATCATCCAACCGGCGGAAGGCGCGACGGAGACCCGGCGGATGGCGTGGCGGAGACCGGGCGGATGGCGTGGCGGAGACCGGGCGGATGGCGTGGCGGAGACCGGGCGGATGGCGTGGCGGAGACCCGGCGGAAGGCGCGGCAGAGACCAGGCGGAAGGCGCGGCAGAGACCAGGCGGATGGCGTTGCCGAGGACGCGGTGGAGACGCGGTGGAGACCCGGCGGAAGATGCTGCCGAAGACGCGGTGGAGACGCGGTGGAGACGCTGCCGAAGTCGCCGGGGGAAAGCGGTGGGCAGTAAAGCGGCGCGCCAGAAAGAGACGTGCAGGAAGCAGAAAAGCAGCGGACAGAAGAGCGGCGCGGCACCCACCCGGGTACCGCGCCGAAAAGCCTGAAGATCAGCGAACGCTGACCTCGGAAGCCGAGCGCGCCACCTCGTCGGCGGCGGTGGTGACCAGGCCACGTGTCTGGGCGGCCAGCGTGACCTGCTCACCCATGACGGCCGACGCCAGGCGCTGCGCGTCGGCGACCGAGCTGAGCCGGCTGGTCATGCCCGAGACCGCCGCGCCGACCGCGGCCGCACCGGTGGTGACCTCGTTGACCGTGGCTTCGATCCGGGCGGTAGCAGTGGCGGTCTGACCGGCGAGCTGCTTGACCTCGCCGGCGACGACCGCGAAGCCCTTGCCGACCTCGCCGGCGCGGGCCGCTTCGATGGTCGCGTTCAGGGCCAGGAGGTTGGTCTGGTCGGCGACGGCCTGGATCAGGTTGGCGATCGTGGCGATGTCGGCCACCGACGTGCGGAGTTCCTCGAGTGATTTCAGGGCCACGTCGGCGTCGGTCAGGGTGGTGCCGACCTGGTCGCTGGCGTGCTCGACGGTACGCGCGACGTCGGACAGGGCGGATTCGAAGCCGCTCAGCGCCTCGTCGGCGTCGGTGCGCAGGCGGGCGCCGGTGTCGCTGGTGCGCTGGAGGACGTGCTCGAGGCGTACGGCCATCTGCTCGGCGCGTTCGAGCTGGGAGGTGGCCTCGGCGCGGGCCGTTTCCTCGCGGCGCTCGGCCTCCATGGCCGCGGCGCGCAGCTGTCCGGCGCTCTCCTCGGCCTGGTCTGCCTGCCGGCGCTCGTTTTCGCGCCGGGCGGCCGCGTCGAAGTGCCAGTACGTGATCTGTGCGGCGGCCATCGCCAGCACGAAGAAGGTGTGCAGTACGGCGCGGCCCAGGATGCTGCCGGTGGTGTGCTGGGTGTGGGCGAAGACCAGCTCGGGTGCGAGGAGGCCGATGCCGAGGTGGTGGACGGCGACCAGGAACACGGCGAACGCGAAGGCGATCCATTCCTGGTAGAGGCCGATCAGTGCGATCACCACGAAGAAGTGGAAGTGCAGGTCGATCATGCCGCCGCCGGCGTGGACGACGGCGTCGGTCGCCAGCATGAAGCCCACGCTGGTGGCGATGGCTTGGCCGCGCTGGGTGCCCGCGGTTCCGGAGATGACACCGCAGATCAGGACCCCTCCGAGTACGCCGAGCAGCAGAGTCGCGTGATGCCCGGGGCTGAGCTCTCCGGTGAAGAAGCCGAGCACCAGGATCACGGGCACGTGCAGCCAGAGCAGCAGCCGCAACACGCGGTGGCGGGCGGCGAAGGCCTGCTCCGACAGGGTCACGTCGGGGACGAGGCGGCCGAGCTGGGTCATCTGTGCACCTTTCATGGCGGGGTCCTCGATCAGGATGGCCGTCCGCCGGTGCCGCCGCCGGTGTTCGGCGGTAGCGCCCTGGTTGCCGCGTGAGATTAATCCTTGAAGTTTCTTTACAGAAGCCGTTTTGTCGACTAGACATCTAGTTGAGTCGATATCACTCGCCTCATCCCCCTCGCGCCAGTGCGCATCCCCCGACGCACGAAAGGTGAGCCATGTCCAAAAAACGGCTCCTGTCGATCGTGGCCACAGTCAGCGTTGCGCTGGCCGGCGCCGCAGCGGCGCTGCTCCCCATGACGGCATCGAACGCGGCCGAGGCCTGCGTCGCCGCCTACAACAACTCCGCCGTCTACACCGGCACCCAGCGCGCCTCCTACAACGGCCACAACTGGACCGCCAAGTGGTGGACCCAGGGCGAGACCCCGAGCACCGGTGGCTCCGGAGTGTGGGCCGACAACGGCGCCTGCGGCGGTGGTGGCGGCGGCACGACACCGCCTCCCCCCGGCGGAAACTGCAACTACCCGAACTGGGCCGCGGGACAGTTCTACGCGGCCGGCTCGATCGTGAAGTACACGAACGGCAACTACTACCGGGCCAAGTACGAGAACCCCGGTTACGACCCGGTCATCAGCACCTGGTTCTGGGAGGTCTTCAACTGCAGCGGCGGTGGCAACCCCACCACTCCGCCGCCGGGCAACGGCTCGGGTAACTTCCCGGTCAGCGAGGCCCAGTTCAACCAGATGTTCCCGAACCGCATCGGCTTCTACTCTTACTCGGGCCTGATCGACGCGATCAAGAAGTTCCCGTCGTTCACCACCACGGGCAGCGACACGGTGAAGAAGCAGGAGGCCGCGGCCTTCCTGGCGAACATCAACCACGAGTCCGGCGGTCTGGTCTACGTCGAGGAGATCAACCAGGCGAACTGGCCGCTGTACTGCGACCGTTCGCAGTCCTACGGCTGCCCGGCCGGCCAGTCGGCGTACCACGGCCGTGGCCCGATCCAGCTGAGCTGGAACTTCAACTACAAGGCCGCGGGTGACGCGCTCGGCATCGACCTGCTGAACAACCCCGACCGCGTCAAGAACGAGTCGTCCGTGGCCTACCAGACCGCTGTCTGGTACTGGATGACCCAGCGCGGACCGGGCTCGATGACCCCGCACGACGCCATGGTCAACAGCCGCGGTTTCGGCGAGACGATCCGCAGCATCAACGGCTCGCTCGAGTGCAACGGTGGTAACCCCGCGCAGGTGCAGAGCCGCGTGGACGCGTACAACCGGTTCACGAGCATCCTGGGTGTCAGCCCCGGTGGCAACCTGTACTGCTGAAACAGCAAAAACGGGGGTACGGCCGTGTGGCCGTACCCCCGTTTTTTGTGCTTTAAAGAGCGAGTTGGGGACGGGCCGGGACCCCCACGACGGCCGGGCTGACCGACCGGGCGGGCAGTTGCTGGGGCACGGGGCTGGGCACCAGCATGGATTCGAGCGCGGGGGCGATGGGCCGGCGCTCGTTGATCTGGATCAGGCGGGCGGCGCGGGCCAGCGAACCGGTTTCGCCGTCGCGGAATCCCTCGCGATAGCCCTTTTCATAACGTTCGCCGCGGCCGAGGGCGCGACCGATGGCAAAACAGGACGAGCCGGCGAGGGCGAGTAAGAACAGCAGCGCGAAGGGTGTCACGACAAGCCTTTCAGCGGATTAATGTCCTATAGCCCGCAAAATAGCCGAAACGGGACAGCCTTAAAGCTACTGCAGTGATCAAGTACGCGTAAGGGTGATTTTGTCTCAGGCCAGCGGCGCGACCGGACCGCCCGCCAGAATCTTCGGCAGATCGGCCGGGTCCGAGGGCCGGCAGAGGTGATAACCCTGCCCGTACGAGCAGCCCAGCCGGCGTAGCGCCTCGAGTTGCGCCGCGTTCTCGATGCCCTCGGCGACCACCCGCAGCCCGAGGATGTGCCCGAGCTCGACGATCGTCCGGACCAGCGCCAGGTCCTCGCTGGTCAGCTCCGCCCGGGCGATGAACGCGCGGTCGATCTTCAGCTCGTCGACGGGGAGTTCCCGCAGGTAGGCCAGCGACGAATACCCGGTGCCGAAGTCGTCGATGGACAGCTGCACGCCGAGCTCCCGCAGGCTCGCCAGCGAGGCGACGGCCGCGTCCGGATCGCTCATCAGCACCGACTCGGTCAGCTCGAGCGTCACCGCGCTCGACGGCAGCCCGGCGACCGCCAGCGCCCGCGTCACGTTCGCGGCGAACCGCGGATGCACCAGCTGATGCCCCGAGACGTTGACGTTGAGGGTGAGATCCGGGCTGTTCCGGCGCCAGGCCGCCACCTGCGCGGCACTCGACTCCAGCACCCACTGGCCGATGTCCACGATCAGCCCCGACTCCTCGGCGATCGGGATGAAGTCGGCCGGCGAGACCAGGCCGCGCGTGGGGCTGTGCCAGCGGATCAGCGCCTCGACACCGGCGATGTCACCCGAGTCCAGGCGTACCAGGGGCTGGTACTGCAGGCGGAACTCGTTCTCGGCGAGCGCGCGTTGCAGGTCGCCGCGCAGGCTCAGGTAGTTGAGCGCCTCGGTGTGCATGTGCGGCTCGTAGACGACCACCTTGCCCGGGCCGTCCTTCTTGGCGCGGTACATCGCCACGTCGGCCTTGTTGAGCAGGCCGTTCGAGTCCGCCGTCGGTTCCCGGCTGATCGCCACGCCGACACTCGCGCCGATGAAGATGTCCCGCCCGGAGATCCGGAACGCCTCCTTGATCGCGGAGATGACCCGTTCACCGACCGCGGTCGCGGCCTCGACCGGCGAGTTGTGCAGCAGGACGGCAAACTCGTCGCCGCCCAGCCGGGCCGTGGTGTCACTTGCCCGGACACAGCCGCGGATCCGGCCGGCCACCGCGGCCAGCAGCTGGTCACCGGCCTCGTGACCCAGGCTGTCGTTGACCGCCTTGAACCGGTCGAGGTCGATGAACAGCACGCTGGTCGGCTCGGTCGCCGCCGCGCGCGACGCCAGCACGCGGTTGAAGATCTTCAGGAACAGACCGCGGTTGGGCAGGCCGGTCACCGCGTCGTGGTGCGCCTCGCGGACCGCTTCCACCGTACGGGCGTCGGTCAGCGCCAGACTCACCTGCTGCGCGAACGCGGCCAGTTGATCACGCTGCTCCGCGTACCGGTCGGCGGCACCCGGAAGCTGGGCGACCAGGCTGCCGGCCATCTCACCGGTGACGCGTACGGGCGCGGCGATGACCGTGCCCCACTCCGGGTCCTCGGGATCCGCCGGCTGCATGATCACCGCGCCGGTCGCCATCGCCTCACGGGCCTCGGTGTGCGAACCCTCCGGGTCGGCGAAGTCGTACCCGCCGGCACCCGACGTCGACGCGATGCTCAGCCGCCGCGCCCGTCCGGCCTCGGCCAGAATCAGAGCCACCGGGGCTCCGCCCAACAGTGCGGCGGTGCCGCTGGTGACGGCGTCCAGGATCTCCGGCAGCGGCTTGCGGTTGGAGATCTCGCGCTGGATGGTCAGCAGCGTCTCGACCAGCAGCCGCCGGGTCTGCGCCTGCTCGAGCAGCACGAGCCGCTCGGCGGCCTCCCGCTCCCGCTCGGCGCGCAGGGTCCGCTCGGCGCGCAGCACCCGGATGCTGCGCAGGGCCAGACCGAGCACCTGGGCCATGCCCTGGAGCATCTGGCGTTCCTCGGGAGTGAACGGGTCGTCCAGCCGAGCCACGATCAGCGCGCCGCGCAGGTGGGAGCCGAGGGCGCTCGGGACCGCGTACAGGTCGCCGACGCCCGGCACCGGGATCGTGCCCGGCGTCTGAACGGTGGCGAGCAGGCCCTTGACCGGCACCTCGGGCCCGAAGCCCCAAGCGCTGTGGATCTCTTCGTCGAGCACCACGGCACCGGCCTCGGCCTCGACCATTTCGGCGGCTCGTTCCACCGCGACGGCGGTGGCCGCGTTCTCGTCGGCGGAGGCGGTGACGGCCGTGAAGAACTCGGTGAGCTGATGAGTCGACCAGGTGAACATGATCAGGCCACAGCCAGCGTGACGAGGGTCAGGGCGTGGGTGCCGAGCGAGCCGCGTACGCGGGCGATCTCGCCCATCGTGTAGAAGCCGCCGAACGGTACGTCCCCGAGCACGGCCCGCATGCCGGCGACCTCCTCCTGGACGCCGTCGTCACCGAGCGCACCCCACCGGCCCGCGCAGTTGAAGGTGAAAACTCCGAGCGGCTCGGCGTCTCCCAGCATCTCGACCGCCTCGGCGCAGGACCGCTCGGCCCCCTCGATCAGCGACTGACGTTCGCTGTCCATCAGCCAGCACAGCGCACCCTGCGGCACGGTCGCGCCGCTGACCACGGACCGGTCCTTCTCGTCGTATCCGTGCACGACCCGGATGTCCACACCGCTGCGCCGCGACAACCCCAGCGACTGCAGGTCGGTGGGGCCCAGGTTGATGCTGTCCAGCCCTCGCTTGCGCAGCAGCACGTCGAGGGCGGGCTCGCCGTCCAGCTCGTAGATGCGGCCGCCGTCACTGCGGGTCACGACCATCGGCGGCTCGACGCGGTGCCACCCGTGCGCGATCCCGACACCCAGCGGCGCGTCCGAACCGATCGCGACCCCGACCACCGTGCCGGTCAGCGCCCGGTCCTGATGGAACTGGAAGCTGCGCCGGGTGCCCCGGTCGTCACCCGCAAAACCGCCGACCAGCGGCACACCCGCACCGACCACGGAGTAGGCGCCCCGGACGATCTCGTGCGGGTCGCCGGAAAAGCCGTCGCAGAGCAACATCAGCACGCTGTGCGGCCGGTCCATTCCGGCCATGGCGGCGGCTACGTCCGCACCCGCTTCCCGATGACCCGTCCCACCGATGTGCGCAACGCGCGTCCGGACCGTGAACCCGTCACCGCCGAGCGCCGTGACAGCCACCGAACCCCGTGCGGGCCCACCACCGGAGGACAGCTCGCCCAGCGTTGTGGCTCCGACCACCGCGGCGTCCGGCCCGGCCTCGGCCCGGACCCCGGCCAGCAGCGCGTCCAGGTCATGCCCGGCCGAGCAGAACACAAAAACAGCCTTCGGCGTACGCCCGGCCAGCGCCGCACCCGCAGCCTCAGCACCGGCCTTCCCGGAATCCGGAGCGGTGCTGTGTCCGGTGCCGAACCAGCGTCCCGTGGCACTCTGCATGATGATCACATCGGCAGGTCCGCCGAAGACCTGAGTGGGTCGCCTTCACGCGTCCCGCCCCGGCCTGACAGGCTGTTCCCTTGTGACTGACTCTGACCTTGCGCGGCAGGTCCGCGACGTGAGCCGACTGACCGGTGAGTTCGTTCTGCGCTCCGGCCGGACCGCCACCGAGTATTTCGACAAGTACCAGTTCGAGGCCGACCCTGTCCTCCTGGACCAGCTCGCCGAGCAGATGGCCGTCCTCATCCCCGAAGGCACCGAAGTCCTCGCCGGCCTCGAAATGGGCGGCATCGCCGTGGTGACCGCCCTCGGCCGCCACGCCAAACTCCCGTGCGCCTTCGTCCGCAAGGAAGCCAAGAAGTACGGCACCGCCCGCCTCTCCGAAGGCGCCGAGGTAGCCGGCCGCCGCGTGCTGGTGGTCGAGGATGTCGTCACCTCCGGCGGCCAGGTCGTCATCTCCACCGGCGAACTCCGCAAACTCGGCGCCCACGTCGACCACGCCCTCTGCGTCATCGACCGTCAGGAAGGCGGCGCCCAGGCCCTCGCCGACGCCGGCATCACCCTGCGGGCGCTGCTGACCCGCGCCGATCTGTCCTAGCCGGATCAGCCCGACCAGCGAGGCCCGCGTCCGAGGCGACGCGGGCTTTTGCTTCGAAAGCTTGAGAAGAAATCTTTGCATAGGTATCTTCTCATCATGACCGGATCACGCACGCTCGGGATCGACGCGCTCAAGGCCCTCGCCCACCCCCTGCGTCAGCAGCTCGTGACGTGGCTTCAGAGGCACGGATCCGCCACGTCGGCCGACCTGGCCGTGGAGTTCGACGCGGACCGTGGCGCGACCAGTTACCACCTGCGGCAGCTGGCCCGGTTCGGGTTCGTCGAGGAGGACACCGAGCGTTCCGCCGGCCGCCGGCGTTACTGGCGCGCGATCCCGCAGGACGTCCGTCTGCCGCGTGGCCCGGCCGACCCGGAACTCGCGCTGGTCGCCGACGAGCTCGGCCGGCAGTGGATGGAGCGCGCGGACCGGGACCTGACGGCCTATCTGTCCCACCGCGACGACTTCGGCGAGTTCGCTGTTGCCGCCCAGCACTCGTTCGGTGGCACGACACTCACAGCCGAGGAGCTGGCCCAGTTCAGCGAGGAGTACATCGCCTTCGCCAGCCGCTGGCACCGCGAACCGAGTCAGGCCGCCCCGGGCAGCCGGCACATCTCTGTCGTCTTCCACGCCTTCCCCACCCCGTGAGCCTCTGGCGCAACCGCGACTTCACCGCGCTGTGGGGCGGTCAGGTCGTCTCCAACCTGGGCGCCTCGATCAGCGGCACAGCGATGCCGCTGCTCGTCCTCACCACCACCGGCTCACCCGCCGACGCCGGACTCGTCGGGGCGGCGGGCACGCTGCCCTACCTCGTCGTCAACCTGCCGGCCGGCCCGCTCGTCGACCGATGGAACCGTCGCAGGATCCTCCTGGTCAGCGAAGTTGTCGCCGGCCTGGCCCTGCTCACGGTCCCGCTGGCGATGTGGTCGGGCGTTCTCACCATCACGCAGCTGGCCGTGGTCGCCTTCGTGCAGGGCGTGTGTTTTGTCTTCTTCGGCCTGACCGAACGCGCCGCCCTCCCGAAAATCGTCCCGGTCGCCCTGCTGCCCACGGCGATCGCCCAGAACGAGGCCAGGAGCCGCGGCGCCGCGCTGGCCGGCCCACCGCTGGGCGGCCTGCTCTTCGGCGCCGGCGCGGCCCTGCCCTTTCTGGTCAACGCCATCTCGTACGTCGCTGCCTCCGCGGCCCTGCTGCTCATCCGCGGCGACCTCCAGAACACCACAACCGCACCCGCCGAACCCCTCTGGCGGGCCACCACCACCGGCCTGCGCTGGATCTGGCGTCACCCCCTGATCCGCGCCGCGATCCTGCTGCTGGCGGCCAGCAACCTGATCTTCCAGGCCCTGGTCCTGGTCATCGTCGTCCTCGCCCAGCACCAGGGCGCCACCCCGGCAACCATCGGCCTGATGCTCGGCATCTACAGCGGCGGAGGACTGGCGGGCGCGCTGGCAGCAAGCAGACTCCACCGCCACGTCACCCCGCGAGCAGTGATCATCGGGATCAACTGGATCTGGGTCGCCCTCCTGCCCCTGCTCGCCCTCACCACCCACCCGATGCAGATCGCCGCCATCGGCGCGGCCTGCGCCTTCATCGGTCCCCTGTGGAACGTCGTGATCACCACCTACGCGAGCGTCCTGGTCCCCAACGAGCTGCTCGGCCGCGTCACCAGCGCCGCCATGACCCTCTCCTGGGGCGTCATGCCGCTCGCCTCCCTCGCCGCCGGCTTCCTGCTCACCACCCTCGGCCCGACCCCCTCCGTGTACGCCCTCAGCACCGCAATGCTCGCCGTAGCCGTGGTGTCCTCCCTGAGCCCGGCCGTCCGCCGCGCACCGGCCCTGACCTGACTCCTACGCTGTCGCCCATGATCGAACGACCCACAGTGAGCTGGCGGCAGTCCCTGGCCGAGGAAGAAACAGCACTCCACTTCGGGCCCCCGGCTTTCATCACCGCGGTGGATTCGGCGCTGGAGGCGTACGAAAAAAGGGTCGAGGGTTTTGAGAACCTCGACGACGAGGAGATCTGGACCGCGGTGGAGAAGGTCGTGCGCGCGCTGAATGCCGCGGACGAAAAGCACGGCGTCATCGAAACCACCATCCGCGAAGACCTCTGCGAATACATCGACGCCGTCCTCACCGACGCCGACATCAACGTCGAAGCCCTGACCACCCGCCGCGGCATCGACCCCTCAGCCCTGACCGACAAATGGCGCGACTGGTAGCAGCGCTGTCATCCGACAGAGTGATGGAGGTCGATCGGCAGGCGGGATACGCTGCGAGGGCTCCGCTCGGAGCACGGAACGAACGAAGCTCGACCTACACAGTCGGCGCGGGACTTACACAAGGACCAGCAGAATTGCCGGTCGGGTGGAGCCCTGTGCGCCTCTCGGCCGGCAGAGCCGAGAGGTAGGGCATGTTCGACCTGGAGTTCCTGAAAGCCAACCTGTGGGCCATCGCCATTCTGCTGGGCCTCTGCGCCCGGCCGGCCGCCGACGTAACCACCTTCTTCTGCGCCATGGTGTTCGTCGAGAAGTCCCAACGCCTGGAAGCCATCAAGGCAATCCGCGCCGGACAAGCGCCAAGAACCGACACACCCCCAACCCCCGAATCCCCGCCGTGGGCGTCAGCCTGACCTGCGCTTCGTGCTTGAACGCCATGGAGCTTCGGCCTCGTCACAACGAGCGGTACAAGGAGGCGAAACCATGGCGGCCATGAAGACCAATTCCGAGAACGCAGCCGAAGCTGACCCCAGGAGAAAGACTGGTACCGAGGCGACCCGTGATGGAGCGCTGCGCACCAAGAATTGCGTTCTCCTCAGTTCGGAGGCGGAGGCTGCGTTGCTCGCCGAGGCCGAAGCCGGCTACGACCCGGAAGGGCTTGTTCCGCGCAGGGCCACGGGTGGGCCGTCGCCCGAGCGAGCTGGCTCGTGAGGTTCTCCGCAAGCCCTGAGGGCTGCGCCGGATAGAGGCAAGAAACAGGTCAGGGCTGGTTCTCCGCGTGGAGAACCAGCCCTGAGCTGGTGTTTCTCTTGGTCGGGGTAGCCGGATTTGAACCGACGGCCTCTTCGTCCCGAACGAAGCGCGCTACCAAGCTGCGCCATACCCCGAGCGTGCTCAGCAATACTAGCCGACGCTGAGGCGGTCGCGAAATCGGTATCCCCTGGTGGTGTTTTGGCTGGTCAGCGGGGGATCAGGGTGAGGATCGTGGCTTCTGGGCGGCAGGCGAAGCGGATCGGGGCGGTCGGGTGGGTGCCCAGGCCGGCCGAGACGTGGAGCCAGGATTCGGAGGCCGGCCAGCGGTGGAGGCCTTTGGCCATGCTGTGGGGGAGGTCGCAGTTGGTGGTCAGGGCGCCGTAGCCCGGGACGCAGACCTGGCCGCCGTGGGTGTGGCCGGCGAGGAGGAGGGTGAAGCCGTCGGCTGCCATGGCGTCGAGGACGCGGGAGGCCGGGGTGTGGGTGACGCCGATGTGCAGGTCGGCGCCGGGGGTGATGGGGCCGGCCACTGACGGGTAGTCGTCCTGGTCGATGTGGGGGTCGTCGACGCCGGCCAGCTCGATGGAGCGGCCGCCGGCCTTCACCACGGTGCGGGCGTTGTTGAGGTCGGACCAGCCGGCGTCGACGAAGGCGGCGCGGAGGTCGTCGGCGGGGAGGTCGACGCCTTGGACGTATTCGCGGTCGGGGAGGAGGTACTGGAGGGGGTTCTTCCAGACCGGGCCGCGGTAGTCGTTGGAGCCGAAGACGAAGGCGCCGGGGACGCCGAGGAGGGGGTCCAACGCTCGGAGGACGCCGGGGACGGCGTTCGGGGAGGCCATGTTGTCGCCGGTGACCACGACCAGGTCGGGGTCGGTGCCGCCGAGGGCGGCGACCCAGGCCTGCTTGCGGCGCTGGTCCGGCATCATGTGGAGGTCGGAGATGTGCAGGATGCGCATCGGCTCGGCGTCGGGTTCCAGGACCGGTACGTCGAAGCGGCGCAGCGTGAACAGGTTGCGTTCGATCAGCGACGCGTAGGCGAAGGTGGCGCCGCCGAGGGCGGTCACGCCGGCGGTCAGGGAGATAAGGGAGCGCTTGCGCATGGCAGCCAGAGTAGTTTGACCGTCCATGGGAACGCTGAAAGACCGCCTGAACGATGACCTGCACTCCGCCATGAAGGGCCGCGACGAGTTGACCACGTCGACGCTGCGGATGGCGTTGACCGCCGTGCGTAACGCCGAGACGTCCGGGACGGCCGCGAAGGTCCTCACCGACGAGGAGGTGCTCGCCGTGCTGACCAAGGAGGCGAAGAAGCGGCGTGAGGCCGCGAACGCTTTTGCCGGGGCCGGTCGCACCGATCAGGCCGCCAAGGAGAACGCCGAGGGCGAGATCCTGGACCGGTACCTGCCCGCGCAGCTCAGCGACGCCGAGATCGACGGCCTGGTCGCGGACGCGCTGCAGGCGGGCGGCTTCACCAGCAAGTGCCAGATGGGCCCGGCCATGAAGGCGGCCCAGGCAGCGGTGGCCGGCCGGGCCGAGGGTGGCCGGGTGGCCGCCTCGGTACGCAAGCAGCTGAGCTGACAAAAAAGCGGGCGGGCCACCCGTGAAAGGTGACCCGCCCGCTCAGCTCATCGCCTGCCTGGTGGTTTCGGCTTGTTCGGATCGTCCGGGCCGGCGGGGTCCTTGCCGGGGCCCTTGCTGATCTCGATGCCGACGTAGCCGTTCTTGATGGTGCGTCCGCTCGGGTTGGTGCCGGCGGCCGTACCCTTCGGGCACTTCGACTCGACTTCCTGGCCGACCGAGGCGCTGAAGCCGGCGCCCTCGATGCGGGACTTGGCACCCGCGAGGGTGGCGCAGGTGACGTCGGGGATCGACCGCTGGTCACCGATCGAGATCTTGGAGCTGCCGGGCTTCTTGAACTGGACCCGGGGTTTGCCCTTGAGGAAGTCGTCCATCGTGTCCCAGACGGCGGGGTTGACGATGTCGTGCGACATCCGGTCCTTGTGGTCCTGGTAGTCCGGGTTGACGAGGTAGCCGGCGATCGTCAGAGAGCTGCTGCCGACGATCAGCGCGGCGGTCTTGTCGTTGTCGGTGGTGCCGGACTTGCCGTAGATCGGGTGCCGGATCGTCTGGTACGCCCGGGCCGCCGTCCGGCTGCTGCCACAGCTGCCGAGCTGGGCGTTGTCGCCGACGGGGCACCGGGCCGCGTCGAGCGCCGCGCGGGCCACGTCGGGTGAGGTCGCCCGGGTGCAGTGCGGCTTGCCGACGTCGATCTTCTCGCCGCTCTTGGACGTGATCTGCTGGACCGGAGTCGGTGCGCAGTACATGCCGTCACCGGCGAGGGTGGCGTACGCGTTGGCCATCTCGAGTGGTGTCGAGGACGAGACGCCCAGCGTGAACGCACCCCACTGGTGGGCCGAGGCCTTGTTGGACGCGAAGTCGGCGTCGTTCTTGGCCCGGAACTGCACACCGAAGCGCTGCGCCACGTCGACGACCTTCTCGGCGCCGACCCGTTCCTGCAGCGGTACGAAGAAGGTGTTGATCGATCGGCTGAAGCCCGTCCACATGTTCGTGATGCCGCCGGCCTTGCCACCGGAGTTGCTCGGGCAGTAGTAGATGCCGTTGCAGGTCGACCGGCCGGGGGCGATGCGGTATTTCGTGACGGCCTTGGCGGGGGCGTTGATGGAGTAGGCGAGGGGATAGCCGTTCTCCAGCGCCGCGACCATCGTGAACATCTTGAACACCGAACCGGCCTGGTAACCGGTGATGTCGCCACCACCGCTGAGCAGCGGGTTCGTCGTGTTCGGGTACGTGCCGCGGATCTTCTTCTTGGCCTTCTTGGGGTCCGAGGAGATCTTGTTCACCGGCTTGTCGGGGTTGTCCAGTTTGAACTTGCGGTTCGCGGCCAGGGCCCGGACGCGGCCGGTGCCCGGCTGGATGCCGGCGAGCAGCAGAGCGTTCTGGTTCTTCTCGGAGATGTGGTCGCCGATGTTCTCGCGGGCGGCCTGCTGCGCCTTGATGTCCATGGACGTCTGGATGCGGTAGCCGCCGCTCTTCAGGCGCCGCTCACGGTCGTACGTGGTCGCGCCGAAGGCGTCCTGGCTCAGCCACCAGCGGTAGAAGTAGTCGCAGAAGAAGCCCCAGTTGTTCTTGGCGACCGAAACGCAGCCGTTGCCGGGGCGCTTCACCGTGCGCTTGATCTTGGTCGCGACGGCCTTCTTGGCGTCGGCCTCGGTGACGAAGCCGAGCTCCTGCATGTCGCTGATGACGTAGTTGCGGCGGTCGAGCGCCTGCGGGTAGCCGCTGGCAGTCGTGGGGTTGAACGCGGTGGGCGCCTTCACCATGCTGGCCAGCAGGGCGGACTCGGCGACCGTCAGATCCTTGGGCTTCTTGCTGAAGTACACCTGGCTGGCGGCGTAGACGCCGTAGGCGCCGTTGCCGAAGGGTGCAGCGTTCAGGTAGCCCTCGAGGATCTTCTCCTTGCTCAGCTCCTTCTCGATCTGCATCGCGTACTTCATCTCGGTGATCTTGCGCTTGGGGGTGTCCTTGGTGGCGTCGACGACCTCCTGAGGACTGGTCGCCGAGTAGGCCAGGGTCATCCGGACCAGCTGCATCGTCAGCGTCGAGGCGCCCTGCTGGGACTTGCCGCTCTTGTTGCTGACGATGGCGCGGGCGACACCCTTCAGGTCGACGCCGTTGTGCTGGTAGAACTCGTGGTCCTCCGCCGAGATGATGGCGTTCTGCATGTTCTTGGAGATGTCCTTGAGCGGGACATCGCTGCGGAACTCGTCGTAGAAGACAGACAGCTGCGTCTTGTTGTCCGACGCGAAGGCTCGCGTGATCTGCGGCGCGGTGGCCCGCCGGAGCTCGCTGGGGAGGCTGGCGAACGTCTCTCCGCCGGCCTTGGCCGCGAGTCCGGACATGGCGACGGCGGGAAAGGCAGCCGCCGCGACGACAACGCCGGCGAGCAGGCCACAGATCAGCAGCGAGGTCGCGTTGGCGAAGATGTTGTGATCGCGTCTGCGCATCCAGGAGGTCACGTGAGCAGGGTACGCGAAAAACGCACGTGACCACGTGTCGAGAAGGTCACGGTTCGCCCAGAATGATTCTGCCTTTTCTGGGGGCTGAGCGTGGTGTTTTCCGCGAAATTCCTCGAACTTCTCACTGTCCGGTCAGCCCGGGATGCCCGGAACTACCGAGGTATACGTTTTTGAGGGACAACGTTGCGTAATCGCCTGACTACAGAGCATGATGATCCGGCGAGCTATCGCACGACGTCAGCGGGACTCGGGGGACATGAGTCCGCAGACGTCAGGGGAAGCAAGGGGGGACGTGAACAGATGGGAATGATCAGCGACTGGCCCAGCATGGCGGCGTGTCAGAGTGGCGACCCTGACGCATTGTTCGTGCAGGGCGCCGAGCAGAACGTGGCGAAGAGGATCTGCCGCAGCTGCCCGGTCCGCTACGAGTGCCTTGCCGATGCACTGGACAACCGGATCGAGTTCGGGGTCTGGGGAGGCATGACCGAGCGGGAGCGCCGCGCACTGCTGCGCCGGCACCCGCACGTGGCGAGCTGGCGGAAGATGTTCGAAGCCGCGCTGCGGGAGAAGGGCGCCGACAAGGTGCTCGTCTCCACCCGCTGATCCTTTGTCAGGAGAGCGCTGCACCGATTGTCCGCAGCCCGTCGACGTCGTGAACGTCGGCGGGCTGCGCTGTCACCGCGACCGTGGGAACCTGCGGGAACGCGTCCGTGAACTGGGCGGCCACCCGCACCTCCCGCTCGATCTGCCGCAGCAGCGCGCTGTGGATCCGCAACGCGTCCGCGGTCGTCTGCTGATCACCCTCGGCATCCAGCGCGATCGCCGCGGCCTCGGCCTCCTCCCGCGGGAGGGTGTCGATCGCTGTCTGATGCGTGCGGTTGAGGACCAGGCCCGCGAGCGGCATGCGCTCCGCGACCAGCCGCTCCGCAAAATACGCGGCCTCGCGGACGGCGTCGCGCTCCGGCGCGGCGACCAGCAGGAAAGCGGTCTGCGGATCCTGGAGGATCCTGTACGTCTCGTCGGCGCGCTGCCGGAACCCGCCGAACATCGAGTCCAGGGCGGACACGAAGCCCGACAGGTCGGTCAGCAGCTGGGCGCCCAGAATCTTCTGCACGGCCCGCGAGAAGATCCCGAACGAGGCCGTGACCAGGCTGAACATGCTGCGACCGCCGCGTGCCGGCGCCATCAGCATGCGCAGCATCCGGCCGTCGAGGAAGCGTGAGAGGCGGGCCGGGGCGTCGAGGAAGTCCAGCGCCGACCGCGACGGCGGGGTGTCGACGACGATCAGGTCCCACTCGTCACCCGAGCGCAGCTGACCCAGCTTCTCCATGGCCATGTATTCCTGCGTGCCCGAGAACGTCGAGCTCATGGCCTGGTAGAACGGGTTCGCGAAGATCTCCGCGGCGCGCTGCGGCGAGGTGTGCTCCTGCACGACCTCGTCGAACGTCCGTTTCATGTCGAGCATCATGGCGTGCAGCTCGCCGCCGGTGGCCTCGGTGTCGATGCCCTTGACCTGACGCGGGGTGTTGTCCAGCTCGGTCAGGCCCATCGACTGGGCGAGCCGGCGGGCCGGGTCGATGGTCAGCACCACCGTGCGGCGTCCGTGCTGCTCGGCGGCCCGCAGGCCGAGGGCCGCGGCGGTGGTCGTCTTGCCCACCCCGCCGGCCCCGCAGCAGACCACGATTTTGGTGGACGGGTCGGCCAGCAGAGCGTCGACGTCCAGGCGAGGGGTGGTCTGTTCAGCTGCCACGTTTCGAGCGTACTGACTAGTGGCCCCTGACGTGGTGCAGAGCGCTGCCGTGTGTGGCCGGTCAGACACTCATGAGGAGACCGGCCAGCTCGTGCAAGCCGTCGCGGTCGACACCACCGGCGAGCAGCGGCAGCTCGATCATCGGCCGGCCCAGCTCGACGAGCTCGCTGCGCAGCGACTCCTCCAGCTCCCGCCGGGTGAGGTGGGCCTTGGCCTCGGCGTGCAGGCCGTTGACCGTGGCCGCGTCCGTGGGCAGCCCGGCGGCGGCCAGACCCCGCTTGAGCTCGACCTTCGTGACCTTGCCGGAGGCGAGCAGCGCCGGGCGGGCGGCGTTCACGATGATCCGGCCGACCGGGATGTTCAGCGCGGTCAGCTCGGCGATGGCGTCCAGGCTCTCCTGGACCGGCATCTCCTCCAGCAGCGTCACCACGTGCACCGAGGTCATGGGTGAGCGCAGCAGGGAGGCGACCCCGTCGCTCTGCGTCTTGATCGGGCCCATCTTCGCCAGGCGCGCGGTCTCGGCGGTGACGTTGAGGAAGCGCCCGATGCGGCCGGTCGGCGGCGCGTCCAGCACCACGGCGTCGTAGGCGCGCTTGCCGTCGGACGACCGGGTGGTGGCCTCCTTCACCTTGCCCGTGAGCAGGACGTCGCGCAGGCCGGGGGCGATCGTGGTGGCGAAGTCGATCGCACCGATCTTGCGCAGGGCCCGCCCGGCCGCGCCGAGCTTGTAGAACATGTCGAGATATTCGAGCAGGGCTTCCTCGGGATCCACGGCCAGCGCGCGGACCTCACCGTCACCCCGGGCCGGCGTCGCGATGCGCTTCTCGGCGTACGGGAGGGGGTCGATGCCGAAGAGCTGGGCGATGCCCTGACGGCCCTCGACCTCGACGAGCAGCGTGCGGTGCCCGCCCGCGGCCAGGCCGAGCGCCAGCGCCGCGGCCACCGTGGTCTTGCCTGTCCCGCCCTTGCCGGTCACGACGTGCAGGCGTGCCGGCCACTCGTTGCTAGCCACGTCTTCGAGCGTACGGCCTGCGGTCAGCTGCTCACGTCGCACACGAGCCAGCCGGTCTTGTGCACCACCGTGAACGTGAGCTGCTGCTGCGCCGTCTTCTCGTCGTCGGTGGTCATCGTGAGCTGCACGGCGACCGTGGCACGCTCCTCCGTCTGCGCCGAGACGGCCGGGTCGTTCCAGCGAAAGGAGGGCGCGTCGTACTCGTTCGCGTACCCCTTGATCTGGTTGATGCGGTCCTCGAGCTTGTCCTCGTCGCGCGCCTCGCGGCAGACGGTGTCACCGGCGGAGGCCGGGTCCTGCTGGGTGTAGACCGCGGTCATGAAGCGGTTGACCGCGCCGGCCGGGTCGGGTGCGCCCTTGCCGCTGTCGGCGTCGCGCAGCAGCATGATCGCCGACAGCGTGCCGCCACCGAAGATCAACAAAGTCAGGACCAGGGCCAGCGACACCCACAAGCCGGTACGCCGTTGCCGCGCCGGCGCCTCGAGCACGGTCGTCTCGGTCGAATGCGGATCGAACGGGACCTGCCACGGCTGCGGCAGCATGCCGAGCGGGATCGCCTCGGTCTGCAGATCGTGCTGCGGGCCCGGCTCGACCTCGGCAGGCGGCGAGTGCTCCCACGCGAGGTGCTCGGGCGGCTCGGTGCGCCACTCGCCCGGTTTTTCGTGGCGGGCGTGGAACGGCTCGGTCGGCGGCGGCTGGTGCCAGACCAGATCACCCTCGAGGACCTGCTCCTCGGTGACCGTCGGCGTGAAGGGCGCATGACCGGGTTCGCCCGGGTAGGCACCGACGGGCGGCCATTCGGGCAGTTCAGCAGGCGGGGGCGCGTCGAAGAAGTCCGGCTCGGGTCCGTCCGCGGCGGCGATCGAGGACGTACGCGGAGCCTCGCCCTGCGGTTGCGTCATCGTGCCCCCTCGGCCGGCGGAGTCGGGGCCGCGTCGCCCCGTGCTCAGCGTAACGAAATCCGGACAGCCGCGAGGCAGCTCCGGCCGCCTGGCTAGGCTGTCGCCGAAGTCGACGGGCGCGGGCCCGGGGCCGAGTGACAGGGAGCTGGACGAGCAATGCAGAAGTGGGAGTACGTGACCGTGCCGCTGCTGGTCCACGCGACCAAGCAGATCCTCGACAACTGGGGCGAGGACGGGTGGGAACTGGTGCAGGTCGTGCCCGGCCCCAACACCGACCAGCTGGTGGCGTACATGAAGCGGGCCAAGGCGTGACCGCCCCGACCCCGGTGAGCGGCGAGGGTGGTGTGGACATCTACGCGCGCCTGGCCGAGCTGGGGTTGACGCTGCCGTCGGTCGTGCCGCCGCTGGCGTCCTACGTGCCGGCCGTGCAGTCCGGCAACCATGTCTACGTCTCCGGTCAGCTGCCCATGGTCGACGGCAAGCTGCCGTACGTCGGCAAGGTCGGCGCCGAGGTCACGCCCGAGCAGGGCACCGAGCTGGCCCGGTACTGCGCGCTGAACGCCCTCGCGGCGATCGACGCGCTGGTCGGCCTCGGGCGCGTCGTCAAGATCGTGAAGCTGACCGGCTTCGTCGCCTCGGCGGAGGGCTTCACCGGCCAGCCCGCCGTGGTCAACGGTGCCTCCAACCTCTTCGGCGACGTGCTCGGCGAGCAGGGCCGGCACGCCCGCAGCGCCGTCGGCGTGTCCGAGCTGCCGCTGGGTGCCCCCGTCGAGGTGGAAGTCATCGCGGAGATCGCCTGACCCGCGCCGGTACGTGTGGATTTTCCGTTGTGACGTGACCGCCGGTGACCGGATCGCACATCCGGTCCCCGGTCGGTCAGCGCAGAGCGACGTACGATTCCCTGCATGGGGGCCGCCGAGGTCGAGGAGTTACCGGGCTGGGTGACGCTGCTGCGCGCCCCGAATCCGGGTCCGATGACGCTCGACGGCACCAACACCTGGGTGCTGCGCGCGCCGGGGGCCGAACACGCGGTGGTCATCGACCCCGGCCCGCTGGACGAGGACCATCTCGCGCGGATCGCCGGCCACGGACCGTACCTCTTCATTCTGGTCACCCACGGTCACCACGATCACGTCGAGGGCGCCGCCCGGCTCTCCGAGATCCTGGGCGGTGTCCACGTGCTCACCGCGGACCCGCAGCACAGTGTCGGTGCCGGGGTGCTGGCCCGCGACGAGTCGTTCGGCGGTGACGGTCTCGAGATCCGTGTGCTGGACACGCCCGGTCACACCGCCGACTCCGTCTGCTTCCTGGTCGAGTGCGGCGACGAGCGTGTCGTGTTCACGGGCGACACCATCCTGGGCCGCGGTACGACCGTGGTGGCCTGGCCCGACGGCGACCTGGGCGACTACCTGACCAGCCTCGAGGCTCTCACGGCGTACGAGAAGGTGGTGATGTTGCCCGGCCACGGCCCGGCGCTGGACGACTGCGGCGCGGTTGCCCGTGCCTATCTGGCCCACCGCCGTGACCGGCTCGCACAGGTGAGGGCCGCGGTCGCCGCTGGTGCCGACTCCCCGGAGACCGTGGTCGACGTCGTGTACCCCGATATCGCACCCGGAGTCCGATTCGCGGCCGAGTGGTCCGCGCGTGCCCAACTCGAATACCTGAGGCGGGAATCACAGCGGACCCCCGAACAGTTGGACCCGCTGTGACCTGTCCCGTGTGTGGAACCGTCGCCGTTCCCGGTGCCCGTTTCTGCCACAACTGTGGTGCCGCCCTGCCGGCTGCCGCCACTCTGCCCGCGGCGGAGCGGCGGATCGTCACCGTGCTCTTCGGCGACCTCTCCGACTTCACGTCGTGGTCCGAGGATCTCGACCCCGAACGGGTCGGCGCGGTGACCGACCGGGTGCTCGCCGCGCTGGCCGGGGCGGTCAAGACCTTCGGCGGTCACGTCGACAAGCTCACTGGTGACGGCATCATGGCTGTCTTCGGTGCGCCCGTCGCGCACGAGGACGACGCCGAACGTGCCGTCCGGGCCGCTCTCAGCATGCAGCGCGCCGTGCGCCGGGTGCTCGACGACGAGCGTGGTGGCGGTGCGCCGCTGGGCCTGCGGGTCGGGCTGAACACCGGCGAGGTCGTCGCGGGCATCCAGGCCTCGATCGAATACACGGTCATCGGCGACACCGTGAACACCGCGGCCCGGCTGGCCGACGCGGCCGCCGTCGGTGCGGTCTACGCGGGGTCGCGCACCTCGGCCGGCACCCGGCACGTCGCCTCCTGGCGGCAGCTGCGGGCGTTGCGGCTCAAGGGGAAGCGGGAGCCCGTCCCGGCTTACGAGCTGCTGGGACTGCACGACGCACCCGGCACCCGATCGGGCCTGGGCGACGAGGCGCCGTTTGTCGGTCGTGAGACCGAGCTGGGCCGGGTCTCCGGCCGGCTCGCCGAGGTCATCGACTCCGGCACACCGCGCGTGATGGTGATGACCGCCGAGGCCGGCATCGGCAAGACGCGCTTCGCGGGTGAGGTCAAGCGCTTCGCGGCCGGGTACGACGTCGGTGCCGGGCGGTTCGCCACCCACACCGGCGCGCGGGTGCTGCGGGCGCGGTGCCGGGCGTTCGGTGAGCGCCGGCGGTTCGCTCCGCTGGCCGACCTGGTCCGCAAGTCCGTCGGCCTGCCCAAGGACGTCGCCGCCACGATCACCCGGCCGGTCGTCGAGGAGCGCCTGCGCAAGCTCGTGACCCGGCTGACCCGCGACGGTGAGGCGCCCGAGGTCGACATCGACCGGCTGCTCGCCCTGCTCGGTTACGGCGACGCGCCCGCCAACCCGGTCGGTCCGGCGGCGGTCGCGGAATATCAGCCGACCGGTGGCACCCGTGCGGAGACCGAGACCATCCCGGTGGCCGTGGCGGGGCTGCTCAGTGCCCTGGCCCGCGAGACGCCGCTGGTGGTCATCGTCGACGACCTGCACGACGCGACCGCCGAGACGATCGACGCGCTGGGTGCGGTGCTCTCCCGCCTGGACGGCCCGGTGGTCCTGCTGCTGCTCGGCCGGCCAGAGCTCGTCCGGACCGCGGGCGCCCTGACCCGCCTCGCCGACGCCGAGATCCACACGCTGCCGCCGCTGCGGGGTGCGGACGCCTCCCGGCTGCTCACGTCCTATCTCAACGGCGGCAAGCTGCCGCAGGCCGACGCCGACCGGCTGCTCGCCACCGCGCAGGGCAACCCGTTCTACCTGGCCGAGCTGGTGACGCTGCTGATGGAACGCGGCGCGCTGATGCCGGCCGTCGGCGCCAACGCCGCCGGCAAGTGGCAGCTCGCGGCCGGATCGATGGGCAGCCAACTGCTCTCCCGCGACCTCGCCGCTGTGCTCGCCGCCCGCATCGACGCCCTGCCGACCGAGCCCCGCTCGGTGCTGCGGGACGCCGCGGTCGTCGGCGACACCGTGCCGACCGGAGTCATCGAGGCCCTCCGCGAACGCCGGGCGCCCAGTGACGCCCGGCCGGGGGCGGTCGCCGCCGTCGAGCTCGAACGGGCCGTCGACGAGCTGCTCCAGCGCCGCATGCTGCACCGGGTCCGCGGCGGTTACGCGTTCAGCACGCCGCTGATGCGTGAGGCCGCGTACGCCGGGCTGGGCAAGGCCGACCTGGCCGACCGGCACGCGTACCTCGCCCGCTGGGCCGCGCCGGAGACGGTCGCGGCGCTGGGCTACGACAGCGCGAGCCGCCTCAGCCTGGGTGAGAACGAGCGTGACGCGTTCGTGGCGACCCACGCCGAGTGTGCGGTCGAGCTGGCCGACGCCGTCCGGTTGCGACCCGACGCCACCGCCCGCGAGGTGACCCCGCTCGGTGTTTCGGCGCTCGGCCGGATGGCCCGCCGGGCGCTGGCCAACATCGAACCGGCGGCCTCCATCCAGTACGCCGAACGCGCCGCCGGCATCGCCAAGGACAGCCTGCCGCTCTCCGACCAGCTCGTGCACGCCCGTGCGCTGCTGCGCCTGGGCCGGGCGTCGGAGGCCCTCACCTACGGCGAGAAGATCGCCGAGAGCGCCAACGAGGAGCCGGTGTGCCGCGCCGAGGCCCTGCTGGTCGTCGGCCGGGCCCAGGAAGCTCTCGGAGACAGCCAGCGTGCCGTTGCGGCCTGGCAGCAGGCGCTGGAGGTCGCCACCGAGGCCGAGCTGGCCCCGGAACGCGCCAACGCCATGCGGCGGCTCGGCATGGCCGACTTCCTCTCGGGCAAGCTCAGTCAGGCGAGCAGTCGTTTTGCCGCGGCGTACCAGGTGACGCTCTCCGCGGGTGACCGGCACGGTCAGGCCTGGGCCCTGCAAAACCTGGCCTGGGTGACGACCACCCGGGGCGACTTCGCCGGTACGGACGCAGTGCTCGGCCGCGCGGCCCGCCTCTTCGCCGAGCTGGGCGATCCCGTCGGACGCTCGTGGCTGCGCGGCACGACAGCGTTCGCGCGCCTGCTGGCCGGACGGCTGCACGAGTCGCGGCGGCTGGCCCGGATCTTCCTGCCGTTCGGGGACCGGGTCGGCGAGGGCTGGGCGGTCGGCACGCTGCGGGCCGTCGAGGCGTACGCCGCAGCCGAGCTGGGTGACCTGGCCGAGGCGGACGGCGAGGCGCGCCGGGCGTACCGGGAGTTTGCGGCCGTGTCCGACGACTGGGGCCGCGGGCTGGCGCTGGTCGTCCGCGGCGCGATCGCCCGTGGCCTGAACGAGCCCGAGCACGCCGAGGACCTGCTGACCGACGCCCTGGGTTATGCCGACCGCACCGGGCACCCGCTGCTGCTCGGCATGGCCGGCACGCTGCGCGGCTTCGTGGCGTTGCAGCGCGGCGACGTCGAGGCGGCCGAGGCCGACGCCCGCCGGGTGATGACGGCCGTGGAGCCGCACAATCCGCTGGCTCCCGCACAGGTCGGACCCCGGGTGCTGCTGGCCGAGGCGCGCCTTCGTGCGGGTGACGCCGCCACGGCGGTCGGGCTGCTCGCGCCGATAGCCAGTGACACCGGCGGTTCGCTCATCTTCTCGCGGCGGCACGCGCTGGCGTCGTACGCGTCGGCCCTGCTCGCCGACGGTCGCGTCGACACGGCAGCGGCCTGGGTGCGACGCGCCCGGGAAGTTCCCGCCGAAGATGTTCGCAGTGGTGTCGTGACCGCCATGGTCCTCGCCCGGGTGAATGCCGCGGCCGGCGCGATGGACGAAGCCCGGGACGCCGCGGAGGAGGCTGTGCTGCTCGCATACTCGACCGAGCAGGCGAGTGAGCGGCTCTCCGCGGAGGAACTCCGGGACGCTCTGACCCACTCCACGGTGGAACCGCCCGAATCTGTCGCGTACGCGTCTGACGTGCCGGGATGAAGCTGACCACCGGTCGCGTATTTTCTAAGCCGTGACCGACACCCCGCCTGGCCGTCTGCCCGTGCCCTACGTGCCTGGCATGTCCGGCTTGTCGGTCATGGCCAGGGGTGGGTATGCCACCGTCTACCGCGCCACCCAGGATTCCGTCGGCCGTGACGTCGCCATCAAGGTCGAGAACAGGACCCTGGACAACGCCCGTGACCAGGCGCGATTCCTGCGGGAGGCCAAGGCCGCGGGCCGCATGTCGTCGCACCCGCACGTTGTCGACCTCTTCGACGTCGGTGTGACCGTCGACCAGCACCCGTACCTGATCATGGAGTTGTGTGACGGGTCCTACCTCGACCGGATGCGGATCTCGCCGCTCTCCGCCGCCGAGGCCCGCGATCTCGGCGTCAAGATCGCCGACGCGCTCGTGCACTCGCACGCCGCCGGAGTGCTGCATCGCGACGTCAAGCCCGCGAACATCCTGTATTCGCACTTCAACCCGGCCGTGCTCGCCGACTTCGGGCTGGCCGTGCTGGGCGAGATGCGTGATTCCTCGGTGACGCTCGAGGTGCTGACCCCCGCGTACGCGCCGCCGGAGATGTTCTCGCACGCCGAGCCGTCCGGTGCGGTCGACGTCTACGCCCTCAGTGCGACTCTCTACGCCGTCATGCGCGGGCGGCCGCCGCGCTGGGAGTCCGACCGCAGTCCCAGCCTGATCACCCTGATGGACCTCTTCAACCACCCGATCCCGGAGCTGCCCGGCGTCCCGCGCGCGCTCATCGAGATCCTCCGGTACGGCATGGCGAACGACCCCCGCGCCCGGCCGACGGCTGAGCAGCTGCGCGAGATGCTCGCCGGACTGCACCTCGGCCCGGGCGGCCAGCAGCCCCCGCCGACCGTCTACCGCTCGTCGACGTTCCAGCCGCCGGAACCCCGCCCGATGCCGCCGGACCCGCGGCCGCGCCCGCCGGTCTCGCCGACGCGTGAGGTGCACCCCGACGAGACGCCGACCGTCCACACGGAAGGCCGCAAGCGCAACAAGCGGAAGTGGCTCTTCGGCGGCTTCGGCGTGTTCCTGCTGCTGGCGGCCTCGGTCGGCGGAGCGATGCTCGCGTCGTCGCAGGGCCCGAAGGTGCGCTCGCTGGCCAACCGGTTCGTCGCGCCCGCCACCTCGACCGTGCCGGTGGCCCTCTCACGGCTGCCCGGCTGCACGTCCGGCAAGGCGTACTGCCCCGACCAGCTCGAGTGCTACACGCGGCGTGCGGACAGCGGTCACCTGGCGCGCAAGGTCTCGTGCGCGCGGCCGCACAGCTGGGAGGTGTTCGCGGTCGGCGAGCTGCCGTCCGGTGTGGAGCCGCACGACCGGGACGCCGTCACCACCGACCCGATCGTGCGCGCGGTGTGCAGCACCAAGACTTTCCGCCGGACGACCACCCGCACCGACAGCCGCGAATGGGCGCTGTCGGTGCTGCCGCCGACCACCGCGGACCGGGTGTTCCGGTGCCTGGCGGGTCAGGGTGTCAACCAGCTCCGCGGGCCGGTGCTGGCCCGCGGCTGATCACTCCGGGTCCAACACAGCCAGGAGTTCGCCCGTGTCGACTTCCGCGCCCGGGTGCACCGGCAGCGACGCGACAACGCCGGCGGACGGCGCGTGGACGGGGTGCTCGAGCTTCATCGCCTCGAGTGTGAGCAGCAGTTCTCCGGCGCGTACCCGCTGACCCGGCACCACCAGCACCCGGCGTACGGCCCCGGGGAGCGGGGCGATCAGCGAGCCCTCGGTGGCCTCCGGCGCCGGCAGCGGGAAGCGGGACAGCTCACGCAAAGTGACCGAGCCCTCGGGGCTGTCCACGTAGGAGATGTCGCCGACGCGGTGCACCTTGAGGCTGAGCCGGATGCCGTTCACGTCCAGGTCGACCCGGCCGCCGTCGGCGTGCACGACCACCGTGGGCGGGTGGTCGTCCAGCGTCGGAGCCTGCCCGAGACCGGCCAGGTCCAGCTCCTCGGGATCCACGGACCGGACCCACCAGCCGGCGAGCTCGCCGTGGCGGTTCATCCGGTAGCCGACCTCGACCGGGCCGGCCGGGCCGTCGTAGACCGCGGTCTGCGAGCCGGACGGGACGTTGCGCCAGCCCGAGGGCAGCGACGCGAGCACGGGTGCGGTCGCCCGCCGGGCGGCGGCACCGGCCAGGGCCGCGGCCAGGCACGAGATGCGGACCGCGTCGACGGACGACAGCAGCGGCGCGAAGACCTCGGGATGCCGGTCCAGGAAGCCGGTGTCCACATCGCCCGCCCGGAACGCCTGGTGGCGCAGCACGCGGACGAGCAGGTCACGGTTGGCCACCACACCGTGCAGCTGGGCCCGGGTCAGCGCCGAGGCGAGCATCCGGGCCGCCTCCTGCCGGGTCGGCGCCCAGGCCACCAGCTTGGCCAGCATCGAGTCGCCCTGCAGACCCACGACCGAGCCGTCCACCACACCGGCGTCGAGGCGCAGACCCGGCTGGGGCAGGGGCCGGAACGAACCCGCCACATCCGGTACGGCGAAGCGGTGCAGGGTGCCGGACGCGGGCAGCCACGCGTACGCGGGGTCCTCGGCGCAGATCCGCACCTCGATGGCGTGACCGCGGATCGGCGGCGGCCCCGGCATCGGCAGGTGGCCACCCTCCGAGACCAGCAGCTGCAGCCGCACCAGGTCGTACCCGGAGACGCACTCGGTGACCGCGTGCTCGACCTGCAGACTCGGGGTGAGCTCGAGGAACCAGAAGTCGCCCTGCTCGTCGAGAAGGAACTCGACGGCGCCGGCACCGACGTACCCGATGGCGCGGACGGCGATGATCGCGGCCCGGCACAGCTCCTCCCGCAGTGCGGGGTCGACGGCCGGTGACGGCGTCTCTTCGATGATCTTCTGGTAGCGGCGCTGGACCGAGCACTCGCGCTCACCGAACGGCACCACGGCGCCGTGCGCGTCCGCGATGATCGGCACCTCGATGTGCCGCACGTTCTCCACGTACGGCTCACAGAAGACCTGGTCGCCGGTCTCCTGCCGCGTCGACGCCATCGCCTCGGCGAGGGTGACGGGATCCCGCACGACCCGCATGCCCTGGCCGCCCTGCCCACCCGACGGCTTGATCAGCACCGGGAAGTCGGTGATGGTCTCCGGGTCGGTCATCGTCGGCAGGACCGGGACACCGGCCTCCGCGACGACGGCCTTCGTCTCGATCTTGCTGTGCAGCAGGCCGAGGGTCTTCGCCGGCGGGCCGACCCAGATCATCCCGGCGTCCGCGACCTCGGCGGCAAAATCGGGGTCCTCGGCGAGCAGCCCGTCACCGGGATGGATCGCGTTCACACCGGCCCGCTTGGCCGCGGCGATGATCAGGTCACCGCGCAGATAGGTCGAGGCCGCCGTGCCCCCGGAGAGGTGCACGGCGTAGTCCGCCTCCGTGACGTGCGGCGCATCGGAATCGGCATCGGAGTAGACGGCGACCGTCTCGATGCCGACCAGGCGGCAGGTGGCGAACACCCGGCGGGCGATCTCGCCGCGGTTGGCCACCAGAAGACGTCGGATCACTGGTCTACCTTTCAGGGACTTCAGGGTCGGAAGACGCCGACGTGCTCGGCACCCTCGACAGCCGCGCTGTGCACGGCGGACAGGCAGAGACCGAGGACCGTACGGGTGTCGCGGGGATCGATGACGCCGTCGTCCGGCAGCTTGCCGCGGGGGCTCGAACCCTCCGCGGGTCGCTCCACCGGCCAGCTGAACAGGAACCGCGGCTCGTAGGCGCGGCCGTAGATGCCACCCGCCTCCTCGGCAGGAGTGCCGCCGATCATGAGGGTCAGGTGCGGCACGGTCGACTTCGCGACGGCGTGCACCAGCGGGGCGCCGTGCCGGACGTCCGCGGCCTCGTGGGCCTCGGCCGCCGCCGCGCCCGTGTACTGCACGAACAGCAGTGAGGTCGCTGTTGCGTTGGCGAGCTGGATGAAGTGGACGGCCTTCTGGGTCTCCGCCGGTGAGAACGCGCCGCCGAGGTTCGCGAGCACGCCGATCGGGTAGCCGTGCAGCTCACCCCAGCCGGTCACGAGCGCGGTGCCCTGCGACGGCTTGAACTCGTCGAAGTCGCTGCCGTCGAGAATCCGGGCCAGCACCTCGTGCGGCTCGAACACCGTCGACGGGTCGGCGCCGGCCAGCGTGAGCAGATCCTCGGCGTCGTACTTCGGGGGGATCGGCGGCCAGGCCCGGGGCGCGGGACCGCGTTTGCGCCAGTTGAACCGGCGTACGCATTGGCGGGCCAGGCGCAGGCCGTCACGCTCGTCCTCGGCCAGCTGATCGGCCGGGCCGGTCACCCCGGCGGGGACGGTCGGCGCACTGCGTACCTCGGGGGCGGGCCGGCCGTTCGCGCCGGCCGCGCGGACCGGCTGCGGGTGGATCGTCAGCATCTTCGCGTGCCCACGGACCATGATCGTGTAATCCGAGAGCGCCGGCAGGTAGGCCGCGTCGCCGGTCGTCGCGCCGAAGACCACGCAGACGGTCGGCACCCGGTCGGCCGTCAGCTGACTCAGGTCACGGGCGATGGCACCGCCCGGCGGCGGCCCCGACGGCGCCGCCGCGCCGGTCGACTCGACCAGATTCACCAGCGGCAACCGGTTCATCGAGGCGATCCGCGCAGCCCTACGGATCTTCTCCACCGTGTACGGGTTGACGGCCCCACCGTCCACCGTCGGATCGTTGGCGATGACCACACACTCGACGCCCTCGACAACGCCGATGCCGGTCACCACACTCGCCCCGACGGGAAAGTCCGAGCCCCACGCCGCGACCGGTGACAGCTCGAGGAACGGGCTGTCCTGGTCCAGCAGCATCTCGACGCGTTCCCGGGGCAGCAGCTTGCCCCGGGCGTGGTGCCTGGTCACCCACTTCTCGCCGCCACCCGCGCGCGCCGCCTCCAGCGCTGCCTCGAGCTCGGCCAGCCGCTCCAGCATCGCGCTGCGGCTCTCCAGATAGGCCGGGGTACGCGGGTCGATAGAGGTGTCGAGCACGGTCACGTCGTCACCCCGCTGCGCTCCACGCCCGCCACCATGTTCAAAGCCGCGCCCTCTCACCCGTGTAGTGCCTCTCGACCACCTCCGTAACGAGCGGCTGACCGGGTGCGACACGGATCATGAGGCGGCGGCTTTGTCCCCTGATCAGGTGGGCGCGCACGCGTTGTAGGGGCCGCCCCGGAGGACGGCCCCTATCGTGTTACGGCGGATCGGCTGGGTCAGACCCGCGCGCGGCGGGCCAGCCTCTCCGGGTCGAGGATGATGACGCTCTTGCCGTCGAGTCGCAGCCAGGCGCGGGACGCGAAGTCCGCGAGCGCCTTGTTGACCGTCTCCCGGGAAGCGCCGACGAGCTGCGCCAGCTCCTCCTGGGTCAGGTCGTGCGTGACCCGCAGGACGCCACCGTCCCGGGTGCCGAAGCGGCCTGCCATCTGCAGCAGGTTCTTGGCCACCCGGCCGGGCACGTCCGTGAAGATCAGGTCCGCGAGGGCATCGTTCGTCCGGCGCAGCCTGCGGGCCAGGACCCGCAACAGCTGCTCGGCGATCTCCGGCCGGTTGTTCAACCACGGGCGCAGCGACGACTTCTTCAGTCGCGCCAGGCGCGTGTCGGTCACCGCGGTGGCCGTGGCCGTCCGCGGACCGGGGTCGAACAGGGACAGCTCACCGAGCATGTCCGAAGGACCCATGATCGAGACGAGGTTCTGCCGACCGTCAGCTGCCCGGCGACCAAGCTTGATCTTTCCGGAGAGAACGATGTAAAGGCTGTCACCCGCCTCGCCCTCATTGAAGACGATGTCCCCCTTGCGGAACTCGATCGTCTCCATCTCCTTGGCGAGTGCCTCGGCAGCCTCCGGGTCAACGCCCTGGAAGATCCCGCTGCGAGCCAGTACCTCATCCATCGCTGTACCTCCGACTACGCGCTTCGCCGCGCACGATCAGTCTAGGCGCACGCGGGCCGTAAACGGGCGGGCACCCCTCGATCCAGATCTCGCAGCGTAACCGCTCGTGCCGCGAAGGTCGGAAGAATCGTCGCTCTCGGTGAGCAATGACCGGCCGTTCGACGGTCGCCACCGCCTGTCGGCCGACGGTATCGTCCTCGTCGATGAATGCCCACCCCCCACAGCGTCATCGCGGTCTGTTCGGCCGCCCGGTCCTCACCGCCACCATCGCGATCGCCGTGCTCGCAGGCGCGGGGCTCGGTGGTGTGGCGCTCGCGGATCGGGGATCCGACACTCCCCCCGCACCCGTCTGGAAGCTCCCGCAGGCCGCCCCGGCCACCGCACCCGAACTCGAATCGGCCCCCGTGGGCGAGACGATCACGTTCTCGGCCACCGGGGACATCATCATGGGCAGCGCGCCCGGCAAACTCCCGGCGAACGACGGCCAGGGCTTCTTCGACTCCGTCAAAGAGGGCCTGAAGTCCGACCTGGTGATGGGCAACCTCGAACAGCCGCTCACCGGCGACACCGGCACCTCCAAGTGCGGAACCCCGCCCCGGGCCAACTGCTTCGCCTTCCGCTCCCCGCCCTCGTACGCCGGGCACCTCGCCGACGCGGGCTTCGAGCTGCTCAACACGGCGAACAACCACTCCAAGGACTACGGCTCCCAGGGCTACCGGAACACCGTCGACGCCCTCGAAGGCGCCGGCCTGAAGCACACCGGGGCCCAGGACCAGATCACCGTCGTCGAGGTCAAGGGTGTCAAGGTCGCGGTCGTGGGCTTCTCCCCGTACGCGGGAGCGAACAACCTGAACGACCTGAGTGCGGCGCGTGCCGTCATCAAGAAGGCAGCAGGCCGCGCGGACCTGGTCGTGGTGCAGGTGCACATGGGCGCCGAGGGCTCCGGCATGGGCCACGTGAAGCCCGGCACCGAGACCTTCTTCGGCGAGAACAGGGGCGACCCGATCAAGTTCTCCAAGGCGGTCATCGACGCCGGAGCGGACGTGGTCGTCGGGCACGGACCCCACGTGCTGCGCGGCATGCAGTTCTACCAGGGCAAACTCATCGCGTACAGCCTGGGGAACTTCGCGGGCGGCGGCAACACCCTCAGCAGCGGCGGCGTCCTGAAATACGGCGGCATCCTCCACGTCTCGCTTCACCAGGACGGCTCGTACGCCGGCGGCAAGTTCCTCTCGACCTACCTGAACTCGACCGGAAAACCGACCCGGGACAGCAAGAACGAGCGTGGACTGGCCCGCGTCCGCGAGCTCTCGACCGCCGACTTCGGTGACACCGCGGCGACCATCGGTGAGGACGGATCCATCGCACCACCGGCGTGACGGGTACGTGACCGAAAGCCGTCGGGGGTTCGACGTACTCTTGCTCGCGTGAGTCGTCCCGTCGCCGCCGCGCCCGCAGGCCCGGCCCTGCTCGCCCGGTCGGCCAAACGCTTCGCCGGCGAGACCCCGATCGGACGAAAGCGCCGGGCGCGCAAGATGGCCAAGGTGCTGACGGAGACCCACCCCGACGCGCACTGCGAGCTGGACTTCAAGACCCCGCTGCAGCTCGCGGTGGCGACGATCCTGTCCGCGCAGTGCACGGACAGGAAGGTCAACGAGGTCACCCCGACGGTCTTCGCGAAATACGTGGCCGCGGCCGACTACGCCGCCGCGGACCGCAGCGAGATGGAAGCCATCCTCCGGCCGACCGGCTTCTTCCGCGCCAAGACCGACTCGCTGATCAAGCTCGGTCAGGCGCTCCTGGACCGCCACCAGGGTGAACTCCCCGGCCGGCTGGACCAGCTGGTCGCGCTCCCGGGCATCGGCCGCAAAACCGCCAACGTCATCCTCGGCAACGCCTTCGACGTCCCCGGCATCACGGTCGACACCCACTTCCGCCGCCTGGTCAACCGCTTCGGCTGGGTCAAGGAAGAAGACCCCGTCAAGATCGAATTCCTGGTCGCCGACCTCATCGAAAAACGCGACTGGACGATGCTGTCGCACCGCATCATCTTCCACGGCCGCCGCGTCTGCCACGCCCGCAAACCCGCCTGCGGCGCGTGCACCCTGGCCACCATGTGCCCGTCCTACGGCACCGGCCCGACCGAGGCCGCACCGGCCGCCAAACTGCTCAAAGGCCCCCGCGCCCGCGAACTCGCCGTCCAGGCCGGCGTCGACCCCGACCTGGTCCCAGCCGCCGCGATCGTGACACCGGACGTGCCGTGAGCCGAGCCCGGGGCGGTCCGCCGGCACTGGCGCGGTGGCTGACGCCACCCCTGGTGCTGCTCCTTGCCGCCTGCACGGCCTCCAAAACCCCACCCCAGTCAGCCACCGACAACACCGCGTCACCGTTCGCCGACTGCGCAGCGCTCACCTCCACCCCGTCGGCCGCAGCCCGCGCAGGCTCGGCGACGCCCGGCTCCTCGGCCGGGACCGGCTCGCCGGCCGGGACCGGCTCGCCGGCCGGGACCGGCTCGCCGGGCGCGCCCGGCCTCCCGGGCTCAGCCTCTGACTCGGCCGGGCCTGCGGTGTCGGGCTCGGCTGTGGCCGGTTCCTCTTCCTCAGCCGGGGCGGCGGATCTGCCGGCGGTGGCGCTGCCGTGTTTTACCGGTGGGGAGAGTTTTGAGCTGACCGGGTTGCGGGGGCCGGCCGTGGTCAACCTGTGGGCCTCCTCCTGTGCGCCGTGCCGGGAGGAACTGCCGCTGCTGCAGGAGCTCGCCGACCGCACCGCTGGGCAGTTGCACGTCGTCGGCGTCGACACGTTCGATACCCGGGCCGCCGGGGCTTCGTTCGCCGCGGACAAGGGCGTGTCGTTCCCGACGTTGTTCGACCCGGACAAGAAGCTGCTCACCGGTCTCGGCAAGGTCAACCTGCCCGTCACCGTGTTTGTCGGTGCGGACGGCGGACGCCACGTCTACACCGGTAAGGCGCTCGACAAACCGACGCTCGGCGGGCTCGTGCGCACCCACACCGGCGTGACGGTGACCGAATGAGCGAGCGCCCGGACGGGCTCCCCGGCTGGTGGGAGCCTTTGCTGACCCGGGCCCGCTCCGCGCGTACCGAGGACTTCACGACGCTGAGGGCACCGGCGAGCGGGGGGCGGGCTGCGTCCGTACTGGTGCTGCTGGGTGAGGATCGGCCCGGTGAGCCGGACCTGCTGGTCCTGCAACGAGCCGCGACCATGCGCAACCATGCAGGTCAGCCTGCCTTTCCGGGCGGCGCGGCCGACCCGGAGGACCGGGACGCGGCGGCCACCGCCCTGCGCGAGGCCAACGAGGAGGTCGGCCTCGACCCGGCGAGCGCAACCGTGCTCACGACGCTGCCCGAGCTCTACATCCCGGTCAGCCGGTTCGTGGTGACACCGGTGCTGGCCTGGTGGCACGCGCCCCACCCGGTGCATTCCCGGGAGCCCGCCGAGGTCGCGCACGTCGCCCGGCTGCCGGTCGCCGAGCTGGTCGACCCGGCGAACCGCATCCGGGTACGCCACCCGAGCGGCTGGGTCAGCCCAGCTTTCCAGGTGCGCGGAATGCTCGTCTGGGGCTTCACGGCGGGCGTCATCTCGGCGCTGCTGGACATGGCGCGCTGGGCCCGCCCGTGGGAGCCCGGCCCGCTGGTCAACCTGCCCGATGCCCCGGTCACGGTGCCGGACACCTCCGACGAGGTGGTCTCGTGACTCCCACTCCTACCCTGAGCGAGTGCTTGTGGTCGATGGAATCCTGATCCTGCTCATGCTGGTCTTCGCGATCAGCGGATACCGGCAGGGTTTTGTCATCGGGGCGCTGTCCTTCGGCGGGTTCTTCAGCGGTGTGCTGATCGGCCTCCAGGTCGGCCCGCTGATCGCGAACCAGTTCGCCGACGGGACCATCCGGCTGGTCGTCTCCCTGGTCGCGATCTTCGCGCTCGCCGTCCTCGGCCAGACCCTCGCGGGCTGGCTCGGCACCAAACTCCGCCGCTCGATCTCCAGCCAGCCCCTGCAACGCCTGGACGACGCGGGCGGCGCGGTGGTCTCGCTGGTCGCGGTGCTGCTCGTCGCCTGGTTGATCGCTGTCCCGCTGGGGTCGACACCGTTCCCGGGCATCAACAAGCAGGTCCGCAGCAGCGCCGTCCTGAACGGCATCAACTCCCTGATGCCGGAGCAGGCCCAGGCACTCTCGGCCGGTCTCCGCGAATCGCTCAACACCAACGGCTTCCCGGACGTCTTCGGCGGCTTGGCCCGCACCAACGCCCGCGAGGTCGCAGCACCGGACCCGAAACTGGCGAAGTCCCCGGTGGTCGTCAACTCGCGGCGTTCGGTCATCAAGGTCCTCGGCACGGCCCCGAGCTGCTCCCGGCGCATCGAAGGTTCCGGCTTCGTCTACTCCGACGAGCGCATCATGACCAACGCGCACGTGGTCGCCGGCACCCGCAACGTCCAGGTCGAAACCAACGACGGCCGCCTCGACGGCAAGGTGGTCGTCTACGACCCGGACCGCGACCTGGCCGTCATCTACGTCCCCGGCCTCCGCGCCCCGGTCATGCCCTTCGTGGAGCGCCCGGCCGCCACCGGCGCCAACGCCATCGTCCTCGGCTACCCCCTGGACGGCCCCTACGACGCCCAGTCAGCCCGCGTCCGCGAAGTCAGCAAGATCACCGGCCCCGACATCTACGACTCCGGCGACGTCACCCGCGAGATCTACACAATCTTCGCCAAAGTCCGCAGCGGCAACTCCGGCGGCCCCCTCGTAGCCCCCAACGGCGACGTCCTCGGCGTGATCTTCGCCGCGGCGGCCGACGACCAGACAACGGGCTTCGCCCTGACAGCGGCCGAAGCCTCCGGCACCGCCCGCCTGGGCATCGAACGCACCCGAGGCGTCAAAACCGGCGACTGCGCCTGACCCCCGCCACGCGGCGACTCCGGTGGCCCGACCCACGCCGGAGCTGTCGCCCGCGGATGAGGTGGGAAGTGCTGCTCAGCGCGGCGGCGGTCTGCATCGCTGCTCACCTCAGCGCGGCGGCAGCGTGCATCGCTGCGCGCCTCAGCGCGGCGGTCTGCATCGCCGCCCGCCTCAGCGCCGGAATCTGCTCCGCGCGATGACATCGGTTGATGGGCCGGCCGATGCTTCCGGCCTCACCTGCGGCTTGGCCTTCCCCCGCTGCTTGGTCCTTCCTCACCTGCTTGGCGTTCCCTCACCTGCGGCTTGGCCTTAGCCCGCCTGCTTGACCTTCCCTCACCTGCTTGGCCTTCC